>NZ_JBSGCR010000005.1:0-295523 GCF_053601935.1 Streptosporangium sp. NPDC004631
CACGCGCGCTCAGCATCGGTCAACTCGATCGGTACCGCAGACGGACCCGGATGCCCCATGCACATCAGGATAAGCACTTAACCGACGAATTTCAGGCGTACGACACTAGTTCGAACAGCCACCCGTGCGAGGTCGATCAACTGTCAAGGCTCTGAACGACCTGAGCGACCGTCAAACGAGTCCAGGCCAAGCAGCGTGGGGCGTTTGAACACCCAGTGGAAACTGGCGCTCAAGTTTGGCGGATCGGAGCCGGAGGTGTACACAGCGCTGGCGATGATAGCCGCCTCCGCACGGACTACCTGCGCCGACGGCTCCAACCTCCGACTCCGTTCGTCGGGCATCGTGCACGAGGTCGCTACGACCGACTGGTTCGCCGCCTTGGTCCACCTGTGCGACAGCGGTTCAAAACAATATACCGTTTCACGCAGTCTATTCCACCGCTGCCTGACATAAAAAAACCCGCCAAGAGCAGGACGTCTCCCGGCGGGCCTTGTCGAATCGGCAGGTCAGTGTGACATCAGTTCTCGAACTAGCACACTACCGCCGCTTGTAGTGAAATTAGCTTAGAGGCGATATGGGGACCCAGCAGAGTTTCCATACCCTATGCACCCGTTGCTGCGGTCATCCATTCACACTTGAACTCGTCGACCGGCTGAGAAGAATTGTTCGTAGCATGCCAATAATCAGCAGCGGGATCCCGAGACCCCAGCAACGCGCGAACGCGCTGAAACTCCAGTCGGTATGACCGCCACTGCCCTGGATCTCGGGCGCCAGGACACTACAGATCACAGGAAGCAGAAGCAGTGCAATACTTCCGAGGGTGAGCGCTGCTCCAATCAGAATCGACTGTTGCTTCCTATACGGCCGTGCCACGAGCAGAGCCAGGGCTATGGCACACACGATGGCGGGCAGGATAACTTTGCCCGTCCAGTGCGACAACATCGTCGTCCAGTACCATCGTTCGTCCGGTATCCGGGGTTCGAAATACAAAGCGCGTGCTGGCGGGCCGGCAAGGTCTCTGAGCGTGTCCATAAAGCTTCCACCGATCAGCGCACTGACGAACACCGCCCATCGCCACCCGTTCCGATGTCTTCCGTTCAGAACGATTGTGGCACCGACTGCGGCGAGCATGCCGAGCACTACGCCCTTGCTCGCGCCGTAGGCGAACGGCACCCATTGGTTCCAGGGATAGTTCTCTACTGTGAGAGCCGTCCATGCGCCGACGGCGCCCCACGTCACAATACCGATGGCGATCCCAAGGGATAACACATCCTTGACACGCTCGCTCTCCGCCATCTTGCAGTGTCCTCCGTTGATCACATGAAGGCTGGCCATGCATGGATAATCTAGTGCATCTAAAAAGAAATTTATGACAGATGAAATATTCGACGCTGGGGCAAGTTTTTGTTAGCAACCACAGGGCTGGCCGGACTTTCACCCCCTTTAATTCTGTGGCACCTCCTTAAAGATGTTCCAGCCAGCCCCAACCCTTTATTTCCCTATCCGAAAAAGCTGTTCAATTAACCCCTGATTCCTCATTACCCTATTCGCGTACCCTTCGGCGCCGACACCCCTTCCATTCCAGTCTCTGGCGACCTTCCTTATCCTCTCCATGGTCCAGCCTGTCGGGGAGGAAGTTTCATTCCAGTGCTGATTGATGTCGGCAAGGCGCTTCGCTGCAATGAAAATGTTTTCGATTGGGTCTTGAAGTGAGGCAATGATCGCAGAGGCGTCTGCCCGGGAAAGCTTTGACCTGCTGTATCCCAGCGTGTCGGCAGCAATGCCGATTCCCATTGATATGTTTCCGAAAGACGTTGTTAAGTCCCTCTTGTCCCAGAATGCCCCTACTGCTTCTTTAAAGGTCCACTTCATGGTGTCGAACCAGTTTGGGTCTCCGCCGAGTTCCTCGTATGCCACACCCCCCAGCAGCCATGCCGGTACGCCGTAATGGGCTGCTGCCGCCTTGATGACATCTCTATATGAGTAGACCCAGGCTTTTTTGAAACTTGCAACAAGTTTGTCGGCCTTCGAGGGGCTAGGGCCGTACTTAAGCTTAAAGTACAGCTCTGCCATCTCGTTTGTCCACACCGGCCCCTTCACCCGGGCGAACTTTTTGGCGAGCTCTTTGATTATTGCGTGCTCACTGGTTCCCACCTTGGCGGATTTGGCAAGAGAGGCATGGGCGAACCCTCCGGCGCTTAGCGTGCTTTGCGCCTCAGGCGTGGGGTAGAGGGCGTTTATGATGGACCAGATTCCCTTAAGCTGATCATCGCTATAGTAAACGCTGTATGCGTTCATGTATTCATTTCTTGCTTCTTTGCTTGCCTCCCAGTAATCCTTTGGTGCCAGCCTTCCGTTAGGCATCACGCCGACTCTTTTCGCCTCTTTGTCGAGCATGAGGGGTTGCGCATTTATGTATTCAGGGGTATGAACGTAAGCGGCCCACCATCGCGCGTTCGCGTCGGTTTCGCTGCATCTGCCCCCACTGCATATGTATCCAGCCATGGGGTCGGCGGATACGTTAATGGTTGCGTGACCGGTGGGGTCGGTGCCGGTAAGCGGGGATCCGTTGGCGTAGGTGTAGCGGTTGGCCTGGACCGATGGGCCTGGGGCGAGGGTGGCGATGTCGCGGGAGGCAAACGTGCCGGCGCCGGGCTGGTACCAGCGGGCGTGCATATTGACCTTGCCGGTGTCGGGGTCGGTGTACTCACCCTGGTAGCCCAGCGTGCGGGTGGCGCCGGTGCGGTGGGTGACCTGCCCGAACGGGTCGAAGGCGGCCGAGTCGGCCAGTGCGGTGCCGGAGAAGGTGCCCACCAGGTCACCGTGCAGGTCGGTCATGGTACCCAGGGCGGTGGTACCACCCTCCTGCAGGCCGAGCAGGCCGCCGGAGATATCGCGGCCGTACTTGGCCTGGACGGCTCCGGTGCCGTCGGTGACGGCGGCGATGTCGTTGGTCAGGCCGGAGTAGACGTAGCGCTGCTGGCCGGTGCCCTTGGTGCGGGAGGTGGTCCGGCCCAGGGCGTCGTAGCCGTAGGTGACGTCGCCGTCGGTGATGAGCCGGTCGAAGGCGTCGAAGGCTAGGTTGCGGGTGACGCCCGCCTTGGTCTCGGTGGCGGTGGTGCCGCGCGGAGTGTAGGTGTAGTCGGTGCCGTCTCCCGAGGTCAGGCGGTTGCGCTCGTCATAGGTGTAGGTCTTGGCCCCGGCACCGGTGCGGTTGCCCGCGTCGTCCCAGGTGTAGGCGGTGGTGCCTGCGGGCGCGGTCCAGGAGGTCAGCCGGCCCGACCGGTCGTAGGCGTAGGTGTGGGCGCCGGCGCCGGCGGTGCCGACGGTGGTCTTGGAGGTGAGGTTGTTGTCCTTGTCCCACCCATAAGTGATCTTGGCCAGCTGGGTGCCGGAGCTGTTCTTCAGCGTGTGGGTGGCCAGCCGGTCGACGGCGTCGTAGGTGTATGCCTGGGAGTTGACCGTTCCGGCGGAGGTCTGGCTGGTCAGCCGGTCGGCGTTGTCGTAGCCGTAGGTCCAGGTGCGCCCGGTCACCGGGTCGCCTGCGGTGGCCAGTCGGCTGGCGTTGTCGTAGGTGAAGTTCGCCGTGCCGGTCGGGTCCACCCGCTGGGTGGGGTTGCCGAGCGCATCGTAGGCGTAGGTGGCGACCTGGACGGCGGCCTTGGACACCTTGGTCAGCAGGCCCCGGTCGTTGTACTCCAGGGTGTAGTCGCCGATCGCGGTGGTCCGGCCGGCCTGGTCATAGCCGAAGTCTCGGTCCGGGGTGGTGACCGAGGCGCCGGTACCGGTCTGCTTGGTGACTCGGTTGAGCGGGTCGAAGGTACGGTCGATGCGCACCCCGCCCGGCTGGACGGTGGACACCGCGTTGCCGACTGCGTCGTAGACGCTGGTCCAGGTGCGGTCGGCGGCGGCCGGGTGGGCGGTGGTGGACGGCTCGATCACCGATTCAGCCAGGCCCAGGGTGTTGTAGGTGGTCCAGGTGACGTTGCCGCGCCCGTCGGTCAGCCGGGTGCGGGCACTGCCGGCGTCGTAGCCGAACGTGGTGGTGATCGTCTTGCTGGCAGTGACCGGCTCAACCAGGGAGGTCATCCGGTTCAGCGCGTCGAAGGCGCGGGTGGTGACGTGCCCCTCGGCCGAGGTAGTGCTGGTCGGATTACCGGCCAGATCGTAACCGATACCGACGGTACGCACCGTGGCGCCGGTGCCGTCCAGGTTCTTGACGGAGGTCTTGCGCCCGGCCAGGTCGTAGACGGCCTCGGTGGCGTCGTTCAGCGCGTCGGTGACCTTGGCCTGGCGACCCCGGATGTCGTAGCCGAACGTGGTGTCGTGGGTCAGCGGGTCGGAACTCTTGGTGACTTCCCCCGCGGCGTTGACCGTGAAGGTGGTGGTCTTGTTGCCCGGCGCAACGGCCTTAGTGAGGTTACCAGCGTTGTCGTAGGTCAGCGCCGTGGTGTACGCCGCTGTCGTCGGGGTGCGCTCGATCTGGGTCTGGGTGATCTTCCGGCCCAAGTCGTCATAGGTCGCCTCGACCCGTGCGCCGGTCGGGTCCACCACGGCCAATTGCTCACCCAGCAGGTCGAACTCCGACACCCACACTCCACCCGGCCCGGACGGGCCCGGGTCCGTCTTGCGGACCGGGTTGCCGAGCGCATCGTAGTCGGTCTTGGTGACATACCCGCGCTGGTCGGTGACCTGGGTGTGGCGACCGGCCGCGTCATAGGTGAAGCTAATCGTCGGGGTGACCGCGCTGCCGCCGGGCGGAGTGTAGGACGGTGAGGTGGTCGAGGTCAGTCGACCAGATTTGTCGTAGGCCGAGGTGACGGTGCGGCCTTCACCGTCCACCTCCTGGGTGCGCAGCCCGGCGGTGTTGTAGCCGTACTTGACTGTGGGTCTGCCGGTGGCGGCGGCCGTACCGTTCTTCTCGATTGTCACCTGCGGCGCCTTAGTCTCCACCAATTGCCCGGCGATGTCGTAGCGCATCGTGGTGGTGAAGTCCGCCGCCGCGGCACCGGAGGCGTTGCCGCGCGGGTCAACGGTCGAGGTCAGCAGACCCCGGTCGTCATAGGTATTGGTCATCACCAGGTCGACAGTGCCGTTCTCCACCGTCTGCCGAGTCACCTGTCCCAACACGTTGTACTGGTAGTCAGTGATCTCAGTACGGGTGGTACCCGCCCCGGTGAAGGTCTCGCGGATGACGTCGCCAGTTGCGTCGTAGACATAAGCGGTTTTGCGGTTGAGCGCGGCCGGATCCAGCGTGGTGGAGGTCTTCCGGCCGGCGGCGTCATAGACGTGTACGACGGTGGTCTTACCCTGACCGGTGACCTGCTCGACCAGGTTGCCGACCGGGTCGAACTCGTTGGACTCCAGAACCACATTGGCCGGAGCGGCCGAGCCGTTGAGCTTGGCGTCGTCGGCGATGGTTTGCGACAGCCGGTTGTCCATCCAGTAGTTGAAAACCTTCTTTCGGCCTATCGCGTCGATCTGCCCGGCCGTACGGCCGCCGGGGTCGTAGGAGAAGGACTCCACTACCACATCCTGTGCGGGCTGCGGGCTGACCGGGCTGCCGATCCAGTCCTTCAGCGTCGTGGAGGCCAGCTGGCCACGCTTGGTGTAGGCGAACGTGGCCACCGTGTCCATCGGGTTGGTCGCCGAAGTCTGCAGGCCGGTGACGTCCCACGTGGACTCTGTCACGCCGCCCTCGGGATCGGTCACCGTCGCTACCCGGCCGTGGATGTCATAAGTGTAGGTAGTGGTGCGCGCCGGGTCCCCGCCGGTCAGGTCGGTGAGGGTCTCGGTGAGCTTGTCACCGTCGGCGTTGTAAGCGACCGTCGTCTTGGCGGTGTGGGTAACGTTGGTGACCTCGTTCTCCACCCCCGGCCCGGTCTCCGTCAGCGGACGTCCCACCCCGTCGTAAGTGAAGGTCGTGGTGGCACCCGTGGGGTGCGCGGCCGAGATCTCGGTGCGGGAGGTGATCCGGCCCACCGCATCGCGAACCGTGGTGATGACCAGTCCGGAGGGCGTGGTCTGCTCGGCGATGTCCCCAGCCGCATTGTAGCGGTAGCTCGTCTCCTCGTTCTTGGCGTTCTTCTCCGACTTCAGTAGCCCGGCCGGGGTGGTGGTGCCGCCGACCGCAGGCTCGGTGCCATCGGTGTAGGTGTAGGTCTCAGAGCGGCCCGACGGGAAGTCCGAGGTGACCGGGGAAGTCATCTTGGACACCTCACCGTAAGTGGTGTATTCGGTCGTGGTGCGGTAGGTGTTGTCGGTCTCCGAGGCCGAACGGCCGTCCCGGTAGGCGGTCACCTGGTCGTTGCGCGGGTCAAACGGATCCGAGAAGTTCAGATGGTACTTCCAGAACTCGATCGCGCACTCACCCGGCGCGCGACAATACTTGCGGGCGATCAGGTTGTCGCGTTCGTCGTAGTAGACGTTGTTAGCGATGTCGTTACGATCAATGATCTTCGACAGTGCGCCGGACAGGTTGTACTCATACCAGGTGGTGTGGTTCAGCTGGTCAGTCTCACCCAGAATCCGGTAGCCGCGCTCGGAGTCGTACAGATACGTCAGCGTCTCGTTCTTCGGGTCGGTGACCACCACCTCAGCTGCCGAAGAGTACGGGTCGAAGGTCTTGACCCCGAGCTGCCAGGTGCCGCCATTGCGGTCGGTGTGCGTCTTGAGCCGGTCGGTGGCCACGTCGTAGGTGTTGGACGCCCACACCCGGCCCGACGGCAACGTGACCGTGGTCAGCTTGTGCGGCACCTGCAGCCGGGCGCCGTAGTGGCGGGCCACCTCGGCGGCGGTCAACGGCTTGTCGTACAGCGCGACCTCATCCAGGACGCCCTTGAACGGGAAAGCCGCCTGCGGCGAGGGCACCGCCGGGGAGATCGCCGGGTCGGCGACACCGTTGCCGACGGTGGCGCTGGTACGCCAGACGGGCAGAGAACCGGTGGCGGTGCCAACCTGCGCCCCGTCCAGGTAGAGGATCTGGTTGGCGCCGACGGCCGTGAGCACCACGTGGTGCCAGGCGTCGTCGTTGACCGTCCCGGTCGTGGTGATCGGGGAGGCCACCGCGCTCAGCGAGCCGCGCAGCTTGCCGTCGGTGCCCACATACAGCATCGGCCCCCACGGGATCCCGCCGGTCTCCTGGGTTCCGGCCGCGACCAGCACGCCGGACTGGCCGGTCTTGAACCAGGTCTCCACCGAGAGTTGGTCGCCCAACTGGCCGACGATGTTGGCCGGCAGCTTCAGCGACGAGCCGGTGGTGAACTCCACCGCGGTGTCGGTGGACCCGGCCAGCGCGCCGGGCTTGCCGTAGGTGACGCCCTGGTAGGTGGCGTTGGCATTGGCCGCCCCCAGGTCGGCCGCAGTGGTACCGGAGTCCTCGCCCAGGCGCCAGTAGCCGTAGGGGTCGGCATCCAGCACGTCGCTGCGATAACGCGAGCCGCTGCCGTAGGCGTAGGTGGTGCAGTTCGGCGCGGCGACCGGCGCGCACACCCCGGTCAGCTTGTCACCGTCGTAGAAGTAGGTCCAGGTGATCGGCGAGCCACCAACCGGGTCGCTGAACACCGCGGTGACGTGGTCACCGGTCCAAGTGAAGCTCAGCGACCGGCCCCCTGGCGCGGTCACCGTCGACAGCTTGCCGCCAGTCCCGTAGGCCAGCGTCTGCGCCCGGCCCCGGGCATCAGTGACCGAGGTCAACCGCCCTTGGGCGTCGAACATATAGGAGACCGCCGACTTGTCCATCAGGCGCCACCCGCCACCGGTGACATCAGCCAGGGTGGCGAACATCCCCGGCGGGGGCTGGTAGCTGCTGCCGGTCTTCATAAACCGCACCTGGCGGCCGTCCGGGTAGGTGACCAGCGCCGACACCGCACTGCCCCGCGTCTCCTGCACCAGCTTCATGTCCCAGCGGGTCGACCAGCCCGCGCCGAAGATGCCGTCGGTGCGCGGGTCCATACTGTTGTAGGTGCGCACCACCGACAGCGGCGGCCCCGCGCTGGGCACGGTCAGGTCGGTGAAGGTGGTGGTGTAGTTACCGGCCAGCTGATGAAACTCCCGGCCCTCCACCCCGGAAGTGGCCAGCTGCGAGGTCAGTACCGGCTGGCGCACCCCAGTGACGAAGGTCCGGCCCACGGTGATCGAGGCCGAGTTGGAGATGTCGGTGATAGTGACCTGCCACCAGTACTGCTTGCCCCAGGCCAGCTTGCTCGCCGGGACCGCCCAGGTGCTCGCCCCGCCAGCTAGGGTGCCCGAGGAGGTACAGCCGGTGCCGGTCATCGACGAGTTATCACAGATCTTGAACGCGTAGCGCAACGGCCCGGACCCGGTGGTGACCTTCCCCTGCGCCCGCAGGACGGGGGTCAGGGAGTCGACCAGCATCTCGTCACGGGGGAAGGCGGCCAGCAACTCCGGCTCCCCGGCCAGCAGCGCCGCGATCGGCTGCCCGCCCGGAGCGTCCGCCTTGGCGCCGCCCTTGCCCGACCGCTCGGCCAGACGCTCTCTGGCCTCCTTACCGGTGAACCGTTCATCGGGCGGCACCGCATCCTTGGGAGGTTCGGCGTCGGCCTTCCAGCCCGTGCCGTCCACCGTGGTGGTCGTCGCCTCAGTCGTCACCAGCGAGGGGAACCCCTTGGCCGAACCGGTCAGTTGCTTGGGCGTGACCGGCTTCGGCGCCGAGATCCGCGCCACGTCGGCGACGGCCGCACCAGGTGCCGCGGGAACCAATAGTAATCCTGGAAGGGCCGCCAGTAACGGCACCATCCTCCAGCGAATCGAATGTGGGCGTGACAAATTTCGGCGCATATGCCGTCACCCTCCGAACCCTCGATGCGCATGCCAACGGCCCGTGTCACGGCATCCCGAAGGAATCTCCCATAAGGAACGAAGTGATCGATTGAGGGACATGCAGCTTGGCAGACGATCAGAAGGTATACATGCACCGTTCCAGGGAACAAGATCTACATAAGTAACAAATAAGATAAACGCAATATATGGGTGATGATGATCACCATTTGTCTGCTTGACAAGACCACGTCGGGCTGATGCGGCCTAAAATTCTCTGTTGCCCATTACGGGATGCCATAGTGCTGGCCGAAACTCAGGCAGGTATAGCCGAACAGCGGAAGCGGCTGAATAAGCCCCGGCCGACGTCGCTGCATTTCACGTCGTTCCTCCGACCGGGGACTCGCAGTACAGGCATTTAGAGCCTGCTGACAAAGGGTTAAGTGCTCGTGGGCATGAGGCCGTAGAGGGCTGGTCCGATCTTGTTGATGTAGCCCTGGTGCGACCATTGGGACAGTTGGACGCGGAAGCTGTTGACGTTCTCGATGCCGAGGACGGCGGCCAGTTCGCTTCCCTTCCAGGCTAGCCAGGGCTGAGCTGCCAGCAGTTGCAGGACCTTGCCGCGCCAGCCGGGGCTGGACAAGTGCGGAAGCGGTGGCGGGTCGCCCCAGCGACTGCTGGGGTGCCAGTCTGCCGGTTCGCGTGTCAGGCGGCGGGTCATCTGGTGCACGGTGACCCACCAGATCAGGGCTTCGTGGTGGTCGGGCCTGCGTTCATAGATGCGCACCAGGCGGCGGTAGCGGGTCAGCCAGGCGAACGTGCGCTCCACCACCCACCTGCGGAGCAGCACGACGAAACCGCGCAGGTCGTCGCTGCGCTTGACGATCGTGACGGCCAGGCCGAGGACCTGCCCGGCCCAGGTGACCAGCCGTCCGGCGTAGCCGCCGTCGGCCCAGACCGGACCGATGGTGGAGAACTTCTCCCGCAGCAGCGCCGGCACGGGATGCGCGCCGTCGCGGTCTTGTACCGACGCGGCGGTGACCATCACGCACAACAGCAGCCCAAGCGTGTCGACCATGACATGCCGTTTCTGCCCCTCCAGCTTCTTGCCCGCGTCATACCCGCAGGCCGCCGCCCCGACGGTCTCGGCCGCCCTGACCGTCTGGGAGTCCAGACACCCGGCCGTGGGCAGTTCCGCCCGTCCGGCCAGGATGCGTAGGCGGCTGCGGAGCCGTTCGGGCAGGCCGCGCCGCGACCAGCGCAGAAAGAACGCATACACCGCCTCATGCGGCGGGAAATCGACCGGCAGGGCCCGCCACTCGATCCCGTACCGGGTCACATAACCGATCGCATCCAGCATCGCGCGCAGGTCATGCACCATCGGCCTGCCCGTGACCGCGACCAGCTCGGCCATCATCGCCCGCGCCTCGGACTCCAGCACCGACCATTCGGCATCGGCCAGATCCGACGGGTATGCCGGTTTACGGCTTCGACATTCGCATCCTGGTGAGGCGCAACCGCTGGCGTTCACGGACGCAGGCGTGTAGACAGACAACCGGGCTCCTGGCCGCTGAGCTGCTTAGAGCGTGACTCATTTGGTGAGTCTGCGGTAGCAGATGAGAGCCGCTGCGAGAGCGACGAAGGACGCGAAGTGATCGGCTCGGCGCTCGTAGCGGCGGTGCAGTCGGCGGTATCCGTTCAGCCAGGCAATCGTGCGCTCGATGACCCACCGATGCCGGCCCAGGCGCCGGCTGGACTCCACACCGCGACGGGTGATGCGCGGGGTGATGCCGCGTTGCCGCAGGAAACGCCGCACGCCCGGGTAGTCGTAGCCCTTGTCTCCATGCAGCCTGGCCGGTCGGCGACGGCGTCGCCCGCGCCGGGAGCGGATCGGCGGGATGCCACGCGCCAAAGGCTCGACGGCCAGGCTGTCATGAACGTTCGCCGCCGAGATCGCGACAGAGGGCGGCAGACCGGTCCGTTCGGTGATCACATGGATCTTCGCCCCTTTCTTGCCGTGGCCGACAGGATTCGGACCTGTCAGTTCCCCCCTTTGACCGCTCGCAGGCCGACCGAGTCGATCGCGCACCGCGACCAGTCCAGCTCACCTCGGGCGCCGAGCTCGTCCAGAATGATCCGATACAGCTTGGCCCACACCCGGGCGGCGCTCCACTCGGCGAAACGACGGTTCACGGTCTGCCAGGAGGCGCCGAAGATCGGCGGGAGCCGGCGCCAGGCGCATCCGGTGGTGGCCACGTACACGATCGCGGCCAGGATCATCCGGTCGTCCACGCGCCGCCGTCCACCGCCTTGTGGTCGGGTAGGTGTCGGCGGGACCGCGCGCTGAAACAGCTCCCACAATTCATCAGGGACCAGTCGCTGAAGGAATGCATCCACGCCATGTCCAACGAGCAACCACCAAATGAGTCACGGTCTTACCCGCCATGAGGCCCAGGGGTTGCCCTATCCCCATCTGGCAACGGGAACATACGCGTCGGCGCTCACGCCGCCGACAGGGCGTGTTGGCGGTGTTGGCTGGGCTGCTGGTGGTCGCGGTTGTCACCACGGTGACTGCCATGCGCTCCGGTCAGGAGGCCGACCGGCAATGTGCTCTGGCGCTGACCCGCAGCACCCAGACCGCATCCCGGGAGGCGTCCGCCTCCAGCCAGTCCCTTCCCGGCGATCTGGTGATCTCGGCGCGACTGGCCGCGGCGGCATGGGCCATCGCCCATACCGGCGAAGCATGGACGAGCATGGCCGTGCTTTCAGCCAGCCCTTGCGCGCAGCCCTGACCGGACACACCGACGATGTGGCCTCGGTGGTGTAGTCCGGACGGCAAGCGCCTGGCCAGCACTGGAATCGACAGGGTCGACTCAGGCGAGGTGTCCATCCTGTGGGGGGAAGCTCAGCGGCGCTCCGGCATAGCGGTCCCGACCAGACGGGTACGGTGCCGCTCACGCAGGACGACCGCGCCAAGCCGTACGCGCTGGGCCTCCAGGAATGCCTGGTCCTTGCCCATCAACTCGTGCAGCGACTGCTCGCGGACGCCGAGGATGAAGACACGCCGGAGCTCTCCGAGGCCCGGCCGTTCACGGCTTCCTCTCCTTCGTTCACCCAGCGAGATCAGCGATATGGACAGGACCGGCGCGGGCGTCGGCCGTGATCTTCCGATCTCCCAGGACAGGCAGCGAGAGCCGTAGGACCACCTGGACGTCGGCGATGCCGTAACCGTCGATGGAGCACCGCACAAGCCTGGCTCCGTTGCCGACGGCCAGCGAGGACGCCTCGGCACAGCCGCGTTTCGGATCGGCCAGGGCCAGGCGGGCGGCGGCGAGCGCGCTCAGGTCGGCGGCGCTCCGGACCCGGTGGCGGGCGACCCTGGCCGTACCGGCGAGCACGATCGCACCCGCCACCACGAAGACCACCACCATAAGCCCGACCCCCCAGATCGTCGCCACCCCCCGCTCCCCTCCCCCGTTCTCCCCGCCTCCGCTCCCCTCCGCCATCTCCCCCAACTCCCTCCGCCGTCTCCGCAGCCCCCTCCGGCCGCCCCTGTCGTCTCCGCCGTTTCCCCCACTCCTCTCCGCCGTCTCCATAACCCCCTCCAGCCCCCGTTTCCACCGCTCACAGCTCTGCCTCCGGACTCACCGTTCCGCCTCCGCTTCGGTGGCGGAGACAGCGGCCGCATGGACGGTGACGCCGGGAAGTGAGACCCCCCAACTGGGTCTGACGGTCACCGACACCTCCACCCGAGTGATCTCCGCCCCCCGGGTCACCACAACCCGCGAGCCCGGCGGAGCAGCGGCCAGAACATCGCCTCGCACCCGCTCCAGCGACTCACCCCGTGACGCGGCCCGGGCGCCCGTCCGGGCCGCGTCCACACATTCGAGCCGCGCCCCGACCACAGCCACCGCCCACAACACAGCCGCCAGCACCACCACGACGGCGGGCAGCACGACTGCCGTCTCCGCGGTCACCGACCCTCGCGACCGGTGAGGGACGGTGACCGACGCCGCAAGGATCATCCGGCCACGCTGAGCGCTCGATTGATCAGGCCGCTGATCATCTGCTGGACCTCGGAGCTTGTCACCACCTTGAAAAGAAGCGCCGCGAAGGCGCAGGCGGCGATGGTGCCGACGGCGTATTCAGCGGTGGACATGCCCCGGTCGCGATGCGGCCCCGTGGTCAGCGACGCCCAACGGGCGCGCAGCCGTCGCCGCCGGTCACACCGGGTGTCGCCCCTGGTCAATGGAGCCATCGTTTCCTCCTGGAATTCCGGCCGGATCCAGCGCCCGGCACCGGTCACACCAGTTTTCTCGACGAAGGGGTGGCTCGAAGGACGTGAACGCCGTTGTGTGGATAACCCCGGGACACCCGGAGAGCCCCTGTGGATAACTCAGTCCTGTGGCCAATTCAGGGAAGCAGCACGTCGCCGGCGAGACCGGCCACGGTGGGGATGATGCCGAGGAGGACGAATGCGGGCAGGAAGCAGAGTCCCAGAGGAGCGACGGCCTGCACCCCCACTCGCCGGGCGGCGGCCGTCGACGCGGCGCGGGCGGCATGGCGGGAGTCATCGGCCAGCCTGGTGAGAACGTCGGCCACCGGAGCACCGCTGAGGGCGGCCCGACCCATGGTGCGTGCCAGCGGAGCCAACGAGCGCTCGGCCGCCAGAGACCGCCAGGCCTCCTCCGGCGCGGCCCCCAGCCGCAGCTGTCCACTCACCCAGGCCAGCCGACCGCCAAGAGGTCCGCCGACCGCCTCCACCGTGATGTCGAGGGCACCGGTGATCGGCTGCCCCGCGCGCAGGCACGCGACCATGAGGTCCGCCGCCAGCGGCAGGTCCGCGACCACCCGTTCGCGTTCCCGACGGAGCCGAGGCGGCTCCCGCCTCCGGATGACTTCCAGGGTGAATCCAAAACCGGCCATCCCCGCGACGGCTCCCGGCACGGCGCCGACGAGGAGGAACACCGTCACCCCGATGGCGGCGCAGATCATCGTCTCCTGCCGGCTGGGGCGCCGCTTCCCCGCCGTTTCGCGGATTGCCCCCGGGGGCGCGACGTTCACGGACCGTTCCTGCGGCGGAGAAGCCCGAGAGTGCCGCTCCCCGAGCCGCGCCCCGGCTGTCCAGGCCGACGGCGGCGATCTCAAGGTCCGGCGAATCCGCATGGAAGGATCATGGAACGGCGTCCACAACCACCCCGCGACCCCGGCGAGCACGACGGCCAGCATGCTGATCATCGAGTCTCCTGTCAGGACCGCTGCGCGCGGAGGACCAAGCGGTGTGTCCACCACAGGCCGCACCCGTCGAGGGCGAGGCCACAGGCCAGGCAGGCCACTCCCGCCGGGCTGCCGAACAGGAAGCCCAGCGGGCTCATGCCGAGCCCCGCCGCCATCAGCAGGCCGAGTGCGGGAAGGCCCGCCAGCAGGCGAGCGGTGGCGCGCGGACCGGCGAGTTGGGCGGCGACGTCCTGGCGATGGGCATGGGCCTCTCTGAGGGAGTCCGCGACACGATCGACCAGGACGGACAGTCCCGCACCGGTGGTCGTGCTGACCCGCCAGCAGGCGGCCAACCCCCGAAACGCCTCACCTCCCCGCTCGGGGGCCACCGCCAGCAGAGCCGCGGGAATGTCACCGCCGTCTCTCGCCGCCGCGATCAACGGGCGGAGTGCCACAGGATCGGGAAAGTCCGCGGCTGACACGGCCCTGACCAGTGCCTCACCGGCCGACCGCCCGGCGGCCAGTTCGGCCGCGAGTCCCTGGCACAGCTCCATCGACGCCGTCCGCCAGGCGGTCGCGCGTTTCGACGGCCGGGAGAGGCCGGTGAGCCTCTTGAGCGGGGAGCGCGATCCGCGGGGACGACGCCTCTCCATCCACCGCAGACGAGCCGTTCCCGGGTCAGGTCCCGTCCACAGCCACACCGCCAGGGCGGCGAGGAACACGGCCGCTCCCGTCACCGGATTCCCCGACGGCCGTCTGGGTGAGGATGAGGAGGTTGTGGAAGGGAAATGCCCGGGGCTCGGGCCGCCAGGGCGGGGAAACCCGGGCCGGTGGCCACGTGACCCTCCGGAGAGAAGGTGAGGGCGGGTTCGGCGTCGACCAGCCCCGAGGAACGACGGGTCATCATGCAGATCTCGGCCACCCTGCGGCGGCCGTCCGTGTGATCACGGGCAAGGTGGATGACGACGTCCAGGGCGGCGGCGATCTGGCTGTGAACCGCCTCACGGCTGAGACCCGCGGCGCAGGCCAGGGCCTCCAGGCGAGGGGGCACGTCGGTCGCGGTATTGGCGTGCAGGGTGCCGCAACCCCCTTCATGGCCGGTGTTCAGGGCTGCGAGGAGGCTGACCACCTCCGCGCCCCTGACTTCACCGACGACCAGCCGGTCGGGGCGCATGCGCAGGGCCTGCCGTACGAGGTCGCGAAGGCGGACACCGCCCGCTCCCTCAAGGTTGGCGGAACGGGCCTCCAGCCGCACCACGTGGGGGTGGAGCGGCCTCAGCTCGGCCGAGTCCTCGACCAGCAGCAGCCGATCACCGGGGTCGGCCAGGGACAGCAGGGCGGAGAGCAGGGTTGTCTTTCCCGTGCCCGTGCCCCCGGTGACCAGGAAGGCGAGCCTCGACTCGATCACGGCGGTGAGCACGGGAACGGTGTCGGCTCTGATCGTGCCCGACCGAACCAGGTCGGGGAGGGTGAAGGTGCGGCGGGGAGGGAGGCGCAGCGACAGGCAGGTGCCACCGGGCGCCACGGGTGGCAGGACCGCGTGCAGCCGGACGCCTCCGGCGAGACGGGCGTCGACATAGGGGCACGCGTCGTCGAGCCGCCTGCCCGCCGCCGAGGCCAGGCGCTGGGCGAGCCGGCGGACCGCCTCCTCTCCGGGAAAGACGATCGACGTGCGGCGCAGTCCACGGCCGTCGTCGACCCACACTTCGCCAGGACCGTTCACCAGCACATCGGTGACGTCGGCCTCGGCCAGCAGCGGCTCCAGCGGACCGGCTCCGATCAGGTCCGCGCACAGGACACGGGCCACCGCCAGGATCTCCGCGTCGCCGAGCACCGCGCGCTCCGCTCTGAGCGCGACCGCGACGTGCGCGGCACTGGGCTCGACCCCGCTCCGAGCCAGCCGTACCCGGACAGCCTCCACCAGCTCGGAGGAGACCGTCGTGGGGGTTTCCGCCCGCTTCACGCCTCGGCTCCGAGGAGTGAGCGCAGGAACGAGGCGCAGAAGCGACCGAGAGGGGTGCGCCGACCGAGTGGAGGAAGGTCACCGCGGTTGAGTGCGGCCACGAGCCGGGGTTGATCGGGGAGACCACCCGCGTACGGCATGCCGAGCGAGGCCGTGACCACATCGTCGTCCAGAACGCCACTGCGCACGACGGCCCGCACCTCGCCGGTGTGTTTGCGCAGCCCGGCGAGCACCTGGGCCGCCGCGAGCACACCGCGCACGTCGGCGGTGACGACCAGCAGAGTGGTCGTGGCCCTGCTGAGCGCCTCCGCGGCGGCGTGGTCGGGGTGACGGGGCAGATCGACGACCACCAGATCGAAGCCTCTCCAACCCGCTTCGAGGACGGAGCGCATCGCCTCGGCGGGAATGGTCTCGACCTCGCCGCGATGGAAGGAGAGCAGGGTCAGCCCCGCGAAAGTGGGCAGCGCCGCCTGAAGCGCGGTGAAGCTGACCCTGCCCTCTCGGGCGACCAGATCGGACCAGCGCGCACCGTCCGCCTCCTCCTGCCCGAGAAGCAGGTCCAGACCACCGCCGAGCGGGTCGGCGTCTACCAGGAGGGTGCGCAGGCTCTGCCGGGAGGCGCTCAGCGCCAGCGCGGCGGCCAGGACGCTGGCTCCGGCTCCGCCTCGGCCGCCTGCGACGCACACCACCAGCCCCGCTCTCGCCGCCGGTTCCACGGCGTCGGCGAACTCGTCGACCAGCTGCCGCTCCGCCGAGGGCAGCTCCAGCACGGCCTGGGCCCCGACCGCGACACACTTGCGCCAGGTGTCGGGGTCGTCGGGAATGTGGGTGACGAGGAGGACCCGACGCCTGGGCGGCGGCGCGGTGGCGGCCAGGGCGTCGGCCATGTCGCCGCCGACCACGACCAGTGGAGCGCGGTTCCAGTAGGGCCGGGCGTGTGCTGGGACGTGGGCGACGTCAAGCTCGACCCCTGCGGCGGCGGCGACACGGAGCAGATCGTCGAGCAGGTCGTGGTCATCGGTGATGACCAGGGGGCGGTCCGGGCGGTCCAAGAGTGCCTCCCTGAAGTTCGGGAGACCCACTTTCGGAGAGAAGCCGTCCTCGCCAGGCCACCGAACGGCGTTCTGTGGATAACCGAGGAACCCCTGACGTCACCTGTGGACAGGCGCCGCCCGAGATACGAGACGACGGGGAAGGCGAGGTCAGGAGAGGGCGGGGAACCGGGCAGCCGGAGGGGCTCGGAGGCCGAGTGTCCAGGAGGGCGGACGGTCCGGCCCCAGAGCCGGGACCGGGCGAACTCCAGGGCTCAGGACCGGGACCGGGGGCTCAGGGCCAGGACTGGGAAGCGGAGCAAGGGACGGGGGCAGGGGCGAACCCAGGGCTTCGGACCGGGCTCAGGCTCGGGGCGGACCAGAGCTGAAGCGGGGTTGGAGGTCGGGAACCCGGTCGGGGCCGGGGCGAGGCCGAGGCGGGGCCGGATGACGGAGGGCGGGTGGTCCTGGAAAAAGTGGCGACCCCCGCCGGGGGGGGAGGGCGGGGGTCGCCAGCCGGTCCGGCTCTGGGGGGGTAGAGCCGGTCCCGTTTAGAAGAAAGTCTTCAACGGTTAACCAGGGTATGGCCAGCGTATTGCAAGGCGGCCCCGTGCACACTCACTCAAGTTTGGGAGATACCACCTCATGCTGCCCGATCAACGTGAGTTTCGTCGAGGAGTAATCTCCATTTTCCACTAGTTTTTTTCAATGTAACGATCGCGTATCTGATCGTCAACCAATCGGACACGACCCTAATGGGCCCGTTTTCGATCACTCAGGGTGACCAAGATCGAGATCGCGGGGCGGCCAACCGGCTCCCCCTTTGGGGGAAATGCGCCATATGGGAGCTTTGTCCATGAATGTCCCTTGATCTGTAAAGGACTTGGTGCCGGGGGTTCCCATCAGACCGGATTCGTCGTACAAAGAGGGAACGGACCAGTTGTCCGGGCACGACCACCGGGCACCCACGTGCCGCCGAGCCGCGGGAGGCACGTTCGGGACGGGTTTCGGCCTGTCTCGACGATTATCAGGTGCACGCATGGTAACCCGGCGGGTCGTGCCGGCGACGGCGCCCCATACCAGGGGCGCCGTCCGCTGTGTCCAGAGGACGACCGACCTGAGGGCGCATCCGTGTCAGCCCCGCCCCACGGTTCTCCGTGGCCGGCCCGCCGTGCGGTTCCTCCACAACCGGCCGCGCCGCGCGGTTGTCCGTGATCAGCCGCGCTGCATGGCCTCGCAGATCGCCGTGGCCTCGCGCACGCCGAGCGTGGTCGCCGAGGCGCAGTGCCGTATCCAGGTCGCGACCCCTTCGGGGGTTCCGCTCAGGTAGGCCCTCAGGCTTTCCGGGTATGCCGGGCCGAGTTCCAGGTGCCCGAGCTCGACGGCCGCCAGAGACTTCGGGTCCAGGCCGAACTCCATCAGGGTCAGCCGCTCGGCCGCCCTCGCCACCACCCCGTCCGCCGATCCGAACGGCCGCAGCACGGCCAGTTCGGCGTGCGCGACGGCGGCGAGCACCAGCGCGGGGGCCTTGGAGGGTCTGGTGACGAGGTCGACCAGCCCGTCCACCCTGGCCACGGTCTCCTCCGGCCCCGGCGCGGCGCCCAGGCCGAGGGGGTCGGACGCCTCCACGGAGGCCCTGGGGCGTCCGAGGTCCTCGGTCAGGCCGGCGGCGGCGAGGGTGTGCAGTCTGGCCAGCACCTGACGTGGGGCGGTGCGCCAGGTCGGGCCGAGTCTCCCCAGCTCGGCCGAGACGCGCAGCGCGCCCTGGACGACGGGGTCGGTGGCCTCGGGGATGGCCTCAAGCGGGATGTCCACCCCTTCCAGCGCGGCGGAGGCGCGGGCCCCGCGCAGGGCGGACCTGGCCGACACCTCCGGGCTCTTGCGCCGCAGCACGCGATGCCCGTAGAGCCGGTCCACGGCCTTGCGCGTGTCGTTGACCGCCTCGGACACTCCCGGCAGTTCGGCGATTACCGCCAATGGGTCGCTCACGCTTCCCGACCATACCGGCCGGTAGACGAGGCGCCGACCTGCCCCTCAGGTGCACCGGCAGACGCTTCGGCCCCACACGTCCACGCCCCGCACGTTCTCGGCGCGCCTCCGCGGCACCGTCGCGGCACCCGGCCGCATGACGGCGCGGGGCAGCCGCCGCGGACCTCTCGGGTAACCGGCGCGGACTTACGGACACACCATAACTCCCGCCACAGGAAGGGCTTTCGCCCCTCCTCTCCCTGGCGCACACCGCGGATCGGGGCGCCCTCGCGCGCGCCGCCACACTAAAGAGACTCGGAATAGCATCTTCTACATTCCCGCGATGTCGAAAGGGCAACGTTTCTGCGACAGTTGTTGTCCGGTCAAGGCGCTTGTGAACCATATGGGGCGCTATCACCGGTTGGTACAGACCTGTCTAGACCTCTTGTGGCGGACACCTCTGGCCTGGTGAAGTGGGACACGACCACCTGACCGGCAGTACGTAAGGAGTACGCAGTGGCCCCGGAGACCCCTGGTTCCGAGTCGCGTGAGACCCAGGAGACGCTGTCGAACCTGCTGCACGAGACCCGGCGGTTCGCCCCTCCTGCCGACCTGGCCGCGGCCGCGAACGTGACCGCCGACGCCTACGCCGAGGCCCAGCGGGACCGCCTGGCGTTCTGGGAGAGGCAGGCGGACCGGCTGACCTGGTCCAAGCGCTGGGACACCGCCCTTGAGTGGAACCCGCCCTTCGCCAAGTGGTTCGTCGGCGGAGAGCTGAACATCGCCTACAACTGCGTCGACCGCCATGTCGAGGCCGGCCGCGGTGACAGGATCGCCTACCACTGGGAGGGCGAGCCCGAGGGCGACAGCCGTACCCTCACCTATTCCGACCTGCGACGCGAGGTCGCCAAGGCCGCCAACGCGCTGCGGGAGCTGGGGGTCGGCAAGGGCGACCGGGTCGCCGTCTACATGCCGATGATCCCCGAGCTGCCGATCACGATGCTCGCCTGCGCCCGCATTGGCGCGATCCACTCGGTGGTGTTCGGCGGGTTCTCCGCCGCCGCCCTCAGCGGCCGGATCAAGGACGCCGACGCCAAGGTCGTGGTCACCGCCGACGGCGGCTACCGACGCGGCGCGCCCAGCGCGCTCAAGCCGACCGTGGACGAGGCGGTCGGGGAGTGCCCCGGCATCGAGCACGTGCTCGTCGTACGGAGGACCGGCCAGGACGTGGCGTGGACGGACAAGGACGTCTGGTGGCACGACGTCGTGGACCGGCAGTCCGAGGTCCACGAGGCGGTCCCGCACGACGCCGAGCACCCGCTCTACATTCTCTACACCAGCGGCACGACCGGCAGGCCCAAGGGCATCCTGCACACCACCGGCGGCTACCTGACCCAGGTCGCCTACACCCACCACGCGGTGTTCGACCTCAAGCCGGAGACCGACGTCTTCTGGTGCACCGCCGACATCGGCTGGGTGACCGGCCACTCCTACATCGTGTACGGCCCGCTGGCCAACGGCGCGACCAGCGTCATCTACGAGGGCACCCCGGACACCCCGCACCGCGGCCGGTTCTGGGAGATCGTGCAGAAGTACGGGGTCACGGTCCTCTACACCGCGCCGACGGCCATCCGCACGTTCATGAAGTGGGGCGACGACATCCCCGCCAAGTACGACCTGTCGTCCCTGCGCATCCTGGGCAGCGTCGGCGAGCCGATCAACCCCGAGGCCTACACCTGGTACCGCGAGCACATCGGCGGCGACCGTACCCCGGTCGTGGACACCTGGTGGCAGACCGAGACCGGCGCCATCATGATCAGCCCGCTGCCCGGCGTGACGAGCGGCAAGCCCGGCGCGGCCATGCGCCCGCTGCCCGGCATCACCGCCGACGTGGTCGACGACCAGGGCAACAGCGTGGGCGACGGCGGGGGCGGCTACCTCGCGATCCGCGACCCGTGGCCGGCGATGCTCCGCACGATCTGGGGCGACGACCAGCGCTACATCGACACCTACTGGTCGCGGTTCGAGAACGTGTACTTCGCGGGCGACGGCGCCAAGAGGGACGCGGACGGCGACATCTGGCTGCTCGGCCGGGTGGACGACGTCATGCTCGTCTCCGGCCACAACATCTCCACCACCGAGGTCGAGTCGGCCCTGGTCTCCCATCCGAAGGTCGCCGAGGCCGCCGTGGTCGGCGCGACCGACCCGGTGACCGGCCAGGCGATCGTGTCGTTCGTGATCCTGCGCGGCGACGCGGAGGAGGGGGAGGACATCGCCGCCGAGCTGCGCGACCACGTGGCCAAGACGCTGGGCCCGATCGCCAAGCCCCGTCAGATCCTGGTGGTCCCCGAGTTGCCGAAGACCCGCTCGGGCAAGATCATGCGGCGTCTCCTGCGCGACGTGGCGGAGAACCGCAGCGTCGGCGACGTCACCACGCTGGCCGACAGCACGGTGATGAACCTCATCTCCCAGAAGCTGCCCGGCACCAAGGGCGAGGAGTAGGCGCGGCGGGCAAGGCGCGGACCCCGCGAGCAAGGGTCCGCGCCTTTTCGCTATATAGGGCGCCCTAAATCCCTTTTGGAAGAGGTCTGTAGGGTGGTGATCAGGTGTGCCGGGAAGTCTGGTCGGCCAGTGGGGGAACCGGCCCTCTCTGCATTCCCGGAGGTTTCATGCGCCGCGTCGCCGAGAACTGGCCCTTCAGGCCGACCGTCCGATACGCCCGTCAGCTCGCCGAGGCCCTGCGGGCCGAGACCGTGGGCGGCGTCATCATGTTGTTCGCCACGGTCGCCGCACTGATCTGGGCCAATGTGTCCAACGACTCCTACGAGGCGTTGCGCACGGTGACGTTCGGCCCCGCCTCCCTCCATCTCGACCTTGAGCTGTACAAGTGGGCGCAGAACGGCCTGCTCACCATCTTCTTCTTCGTGGCGGGGATCGAGGTCAAGGAGGAGTTCGTGCACGGCGAGCTCTCCAACCTCCGCAAGGCCGCGCTGCCCATCCTCGCCGCGGTCGCCGGCATGATCGTTCCCGCGCTGATCTACCTCGCGGTGAGCTGGGGCGCGCCCGGCGCCGGGCGGGGCTGGGCCATCCCCACGGCCACCGACATCGCCTTCGCGCTGGCCGTACTGGCCGTGACCGCCAGCGCGATGCCCGCGGCGCTCCGCGCCTTCCTGCTGACCAGCGCCGTGGTGGACGACCTCGGCGCGATCGGCGTCATCGCCGTCTTCTTCACCGAGCACCTGAACCTGCTGGCCCTGCTGGCCGGGGTCGCGCTCATCGCCCTGTACGGCCTGCTGCAGGCCAGGCGGGTCCGCGGCCTGGCGATATACCTGCCGCTCGCCCTCGGCGCCTGGTACTTCGTCGAGATGAGCGGCGTTCACGCGACCGTCGCCGGGGTGGCGCTCGGCCTGATGACCCGCGTGCACAACGGCCCCGCCGAGGAGAACTCCCCCGCCGAACTGGCCGACCACTACTTCCGTCCCCTCTCCGCGGGATTCGCGGTGCCGGTGTTCGCGTTCCTGTCCGCCGGGGTCGTGCTCAGCGGGGACAGCCTCGGCGGGATGTTCACCGACCGGGTGGTGCTCGGCGTGATCGTCGGACTGGTCGTCGGCAAGTTCCTCGGCGTCTTCGGCGGGGCGTGGCTGGCCGTACGGCTCGGCCTGGCGAGACTGTCGGAGGAACTGCACTGGCGGGACATGGCCGCCGTCTCGATACTGGCCGGGATCGGGTTCACCGTGTCGCTGCTCATCGGCGGCCTGGCCTTCGGCGACGATCCGGAACGATTGAACGCGGTGACCACCGGGGTGCTCGCGGCAAGCCTCATGGCCTCGATTCTGGCGGCGATCCTGCTCCGGGTGCGCGTGCGCAGCCGGGACAACGCGCAGGATGATGATTGACAGCGGCGCTCGATAGGAGATCGTTCATGACACACAATCCGTCCACGGAACCGGCGGAGGAGTCGCTGGGGGCGCTGGTCGCCAACGCCACCGACCACATCTCCACCCTGGTGCGGGCCGAGATCGAGCTGGCCAAGGCCGAGCTCAAGTTCGACGCCAAGCGGGCCGGCATGGCCGCGGGACTCTTCGGCGCGGCGGCGTTCATGGCCCACCTGTGCCTGATCCTGGCCTCGTTCGCCATCGCGTACGGCCTGGTCGCCCTGGGGATGTGGACGTGGCTGGCCTTCACCGTCGTCACGGTGTTCTATCTGGTGGTGGCCGGACTGCTGATCTTCTTCGGCGTCCGGCGGCTCAAGGGCCTGAGCGGGATGCAGCGGACCATGCGGTCGCTGAAGAACCTCAAGAGCGGCGACACCGAGCTCGGCGCCCCCCTCCCCGCTCCGGCCACCGCGGGCCAGGTCGGCGCGGCCCGCGAACCGGTGAGACCGGTCCAGTGAGCCATCCCGACGAGTCCCTGGTCAGGATCGAGGGCCCGTGGACCCACCGCGCCGTCCACGCGGGCGGCACCCGCTTCCACGTGGTGGAGGCCGGTGAGGGCCCGCTCGTGCTGCTGCTGCACGGGTTCCCCCAGTTCTGGTGGACCTGGCGCCACCAGCTCGTCTCGCTGCCGGCGGCGGGCTATCGCGCCGTCGCCGTCGACCTGCGGGGCTACGGCGGCAGCGACAAGCCGCCCCGCGGCTACGACCTGCCCACCCTGGCCGGCGACGCGGCCGGACTGATCCGCGCGCTGGGCGAGAGCGGCGCGATCGTCGTCGGCCACGACTGGGGCGGGCTGCTGGCCTGGACCATGGCCGTACGCGACCCCAAGGCGGTCCTGCGGCTGGTCCCGGTGTCGGCGCCGCATCCGCTCAGGTTCCGTTCCTCTCTGCTCACCGACCCGTTCGGCCAGCTCAGGGCGAGCGCCTACGGCCTGGGCTTCCAGCTGCCGCTGCTGCCCGAGTGGCGGCTGACCGCCGGGGACGGCGCGCTGGTGGGGCGGATGCTGAACGAGTGGTCGGGGCCGGGGTGGCCGGACGAGGACGTGGCGAAGACCTACCGCGACGTGTTCCGCATCCCCACCGTCTCGCACTGCGCGCTGGAGTATCACCGCTGGTTCGCCCGCTCCCAGCTCCGTCCTGACGGGCTCCGCTACGCGAGGACCATGCGGGGCGAGATCGACGCGCCCACCCTGCAGCTACACGGCGCGCTCGACAGGCACACCCTGCCCCGCACCGCCCAGGGCTCCGGCCGTTACGTGACGGCCCCCTACCGGTGGCGGCTGATCGAGGGCGCCGGGCACTTCCCGCACGAGGAGCGCCCGGAGGAGTTCGACACCGAGCTCGTCTCCTGGCTGTCCGACCCGGAGCCCGACCGATGACCTCGCCGGGGACGGCCGGAGCACGGCCGGCGACAGGGGATCGCGTCCCGGAGCCGGTTCGATGACCTCACGAGACCGCGACCCGGACGGGCGGCCACGCAGCCGCCGTCCCCGGGACGCGTTCGGGCGCCCGCTGCCGCACGGAGCCGAGGGGGTGGAGCGCGTGCCCGACGACTACGCGCCCAGCGCGCGGGAGGCCGTCTCCGAGGCCCGCAGGCTGCTCGGCGACGGCCGCCCCTTCCACGCCCACGAGGTGCTGGAGGGCAGGTGGAAGTGCGCGCCGCGGCGGGAACGGGAGCTGTGGCAGGGGCTGGCGCAGATCTGCGTGGGTCTCACCCATCTTCAGCGGGGGAACCGGCGCGGGGCCTCGGCGCTGTTCGCGCGGGGCGCCGACAGGATCTCCGGGTACGGCCCGCCGTACCCGGAGATCGCCGTGGCCGCGCGTGAGCTGGGCGGCCTGGACGATCCGGACGCCGAGGCGGCCGTCGCCAGGATCAGAGACCTGCTCTGACCGTCCGCGCGGGCCGTCCCCCCACGTGGGAGACCGCCCCGGCCGTCCAGGGCGTCCGGGACTCTTGGGGTGCTTCGCTCAGTTGCTCTGGTCACACTCCTGGGTGCCCACCCGGTTGAACAGCTTGGAGCCGTCCTCGGCGTCCGGCGCCACCTCCGCCGCGGTCAGCACGAACCCGGTCTCCTGCTGGTCGAGGGCGGCGGCGAAGACGACCCCGTAGACACGGCCGTCCGTGGTGAGCAGCGGTCCGCCGGAGTTACCCTGCCTGACCAGGCCGCGGATCGCGTAGACGTCACGGTAGACGGTCTTGCGCTCGTAGATGTCGGGGCCCTTGGCCTTCTGCTGCACCCGGATGCGGGCCTCGTTGAGGGTGAAGCCCTGGCCGTGCGGGAAGCCAGCGATGATCGCGTCGTCGCCCTTCTTGGCGGTGCCGTCGAAGCGCAGGACCGGCATGTTCAGCCCCGGCACGTACAGGATCGCGATGTCCCTGTCGGGGTTGTAGAGCACGACCCTGGCCGGGTGGGAGTTGTTCAGATAGTCGGTGACCTGGAGGTCCTGGTTGACCCCGGCGACCACGTGGGCGTTCGTCATGATCTTGTTCTGCGCGTAGACGAACCCGGTGCCCTCGATGTGCCTGCGGCAGCCCGAGGCGACGCCCTGGACCTTGACGATGCCCCGGCGGGCCCGGATGAGCTGGGGTCCCTTCGCCACGCTCCGGTCGGGTGGCGGGACCTCGACGAACTGGCCGCCCCCGATGGCGTCGAACACCTTGGGGAAGCCGGAGGTGTCGATGAAGTCCTTGATCGGCTTCTGCAGGTCCTTGGCCGCGGCGGGCAGCGCCTGGTCCACCGTACTGATCAGCAGGGACTTGTTGACCTGCTCGCTCAACAGGGTGAACTGGGAGGACGCGATCAGCGAACCGATCATCCAGGCGATGACCAGCACGGAGAACGCGCTGGCGAAGGTGCCGCCGACCGCGTCGACCGCCTTGGCCGGCTCCCAGGTGACATGGCTGCGGACCACCGCGCCGATCGTCGACGACGCGAACTGCCCGATGGTCGCGGCGAGAAAGACGATGACGATGGCGAGCAGCGCCCGCTCGGTCTCACCGTCGACGACCGCCCGGGCGATCGGCGGAGCGATGAACATGCCCAGCAGCCCACCTCCGACGAATCCAACAAAACTTAGGGCCCCGATGATGAACCCCTGCCGGTATCCCGACACCGCAAAGGCCACCATCAGGGCGATCAGGATGAGGTCGAGGAGATCACCACTCACCCCTTTACGGTATCCAGCCCCCAGCCCGCGCGTGCACTCCTTGTCGGAGGTCTGTCCGGTTATCGTGGCCGTATGGCAACGATCGGGGGGTCGCCGGCCGTGGAATCTCTCATCGAGACCGCGCTACGGGACCGGGACCATGACGGCACGATCCGCTGGAACGCGATCGCCACACTGCACGAGCGCGGCGATCTGGAGACCTTCACCGCGGCCAGGCGGCTGTGCGCGGGAGAGACCGCGGCCGAGCGAACGCTCGGGGTGGACATCATCGGCAGGCTCCCGTTCGCCGACCGGAGCCTGCCCCTGCTCCGTTTCCTGGCGGCCGGCGAGGACGACTGCATGGTGCTCTACTCGGTGCTGATCGCCTTCGGCCACCTCAGGGACCGCCGCGCGCTGCCCTCGGTGATCGCCCTGAGTGAGCACACCGACCCCGGGGTCCGGTACGGCGCGGCCTACGCGCTGCCGAACATCATCGGCAGCCCACCCGATCCGGTGGGCCTGGCCACCCTGCGGCGGCTGACGGACGACCCCGACGACGACGTGGCCGACTGGGCCCGTCTCGGGCTGGCCCTGGCGACCGGCCACGAGATCGAGGACCTCGGCGAACCGGAGGGCCGGGAGCCGGGGCCGGGGGCGTCAGCGGGAGGCGAGGTCGAAGACGTCCGGAGGCAGATCCTCGATCCGTGACCTGTTCCAGGGGAGCGCGAAGCCCGAGTCGTCGAGCACCCCGTCGAGCACCCCCGCGGTGAAACCCCACACCAGCAGCCCGCGCACCCGGAACGCGGGCCCGGTGAAGCCGCCGGGGTGACGCAGGCTGAGCCGGTTGGCCGGATCGACCAGCTCGGAGATCGGGACCCGCTCCACGGACTCCACCTCGTCGGGCGAGGCCGCGTGCACCATGGAGGGCGTGTGCCACCAGCCCAGCACCGGGGTGACCCGGTTGTCGCTGCGCCAGATGTAGAGCTCGGGCATCGTGCCGACCACGTGGACCCCGCGCGGGTCGAGGCCGGTCTCCTCCCGGGCCTCGCGCAGCGCGGCGGCGACCGGGCCGCCGTCCTCGGGATCCACGCCGCCACCGGGGAAGGCGGGCTGCCCGGCGTGCCGGCGGCCACGGAGACTGCGCTGGATCAGGAGCACGTCGGGGCCGAGCGGCCCCTCACCGAACAGCATCAGCACCGCGGCCGGACGCCCGCCGACCGCGGGGGGACGCAGCGGCGCGGGCACCGGCGCCGCCGCGGCCCGCTCGGCCAGCGTCTCCATCCATCCGGGCACTTCCACGGACACACCTCCGATGTTCTGCAACGCGACTCTCCGGCTCCGTGCCTCCCCTCCGTCCGCCGCGGCGGACGGAGGGGAGGGTCTTACGAGAAGGGACCGGGACGTACCAGTTTGGCGGCCTGGACGGGGTCCGTGGGCCCGGTGCCGTACGCGGGGCAGAGCGCGGCGAGGGGACACGCGCCGCAGGCGGGCCGGCGGGCGTGGCAGACGCGGCGGCCGTGCCAGATCAGACGGTGGGACATCATCGTCCAGTCGCGCTTCGGGATGAGCTCGGCGACGGCGTGCTCGATCTTGACCGGGTCGGTCTCACGGGTCCACCCGAATCGCCGGGTGAGCCGCTGGAAGTGGGTGTCCACGGTGATCCCCGGCACCCCGAAGGCGTTGCCGAGCACCACGTTGGCGGTCTTGCGGCCGACGCCGGGGAGCGCGACCAGGTCCTTGAGCCCGCCGGGGACCTCGCCGCCGTGGCGGTCGCACAGGGCCTGGGCCATGCCCACGATGTTGCCGGCCTTCGCCCGGTAGAAGCCGGTGGAGCGGATGAGCTCCTCCAGCTCGGCCCGATCGGCGCCGGCGTAGTCCTCCGCCGTCGGATATTTCGCGAAAAGAGCTGGAGTAACCATGTTGACCCGCTTGTCCGTACACTGTGCGGACAGGATCGTTGCGACCAGCAGCTCAAGGGGGTTGCCGAAGTCGAGTTCGCAGTGTGCGTCTGGGTAGGTCTCGGCAAGAACGCGGTCCATCCTCCGAGCGCGACGGACCAGGGCAAGCTGGGATTCACCAGCAGGACTGACGTTGCGGAGCACCCGGACAGCCTACGCGCACGGGCCCCCTGAAAGTGGCTCGGTGGGATAGGTCACAATGACTGCGTGAGCCGCGAGACAGGAGGCACTGTGAACACCGACGACGTGCTGGCCAAGGCGCCTCTGTTCTCGGCGCTCGACCGCGAGGGCGCCGCCGCGCTGCGGACGAGCGTCTCCGAGGTACGCCTCTCCAAGGGGCAGGCCCTGTTCAGCGAGAACGAGACCGGAGACCGCCTCTACGTGGTGCTCGAAGGCAAGATCAAACTTTCCAGAACCGCGCCCGACGGCCGGGAGAACCTCCTCAGCGTGCTCGGTCCCGGCGAGATGTTCGGCGAGCTGTCGCTGTTCGACCCCCGCCCGCGTACGGCCTCCGCCACCGCGCTGACCGACGTCCGGCTGGCCGGGCTCGGCCACGACGACCTCCGCCCCTGGCTGACCGGCCGCCCCGAGGTCGCCCTGCACCTGCTGCGCGCCCTGGCCCAGCGGCTGCGCCGTACCAACGACGTGCTGGCCGACCTGGTCTTCACCGACGTCCCCGGCCGGGTCGCCAAGGCCCTGCTCGACCTGGCCGACCGGTTCGGCCAGCGGATCGACGACGGCGTCCGGGTCCACCACGACCTCACCCAGGAGGAGCTGGCCCAGCTGGTCGGCGCCTCACGCGAGACCGTGAACAAGGCCCTGGCCGACTTCGCCCAGCGCGGCTGGCTGCGCATCGAGGCCAAGGCCGTGGTCATCATGGACCTGGAGCGGCTGCACAACCGCTCGCGTTAGCGCCGGAGCCGGGAACCGTCCGGCGGGCCGCGCCGGGCGCGCCGGAGCGGCCGTACGGGTCTAGCCGTCGAGATAGGCGAGCTGGGCGCGGACCGACATCTCGGCGGCGGGCCTGAGCGATCCGTCGACGTCCGCGTAGACAATCTCGACGATCTCCCGCACCGTCGTCGCGCCCTCGGCGCGGGCCCGCCGGATCTGCTCAAGACGCCGCCTCCGGTGGGCGATGTAGCCGTCGAGCGCGCCGATCGGGTCGGGCAGCACCGGGCCGTGGCCGGGCAGGAGCGCCACGGCGCCCACCCGCTCGGCCGTCGCCCGGAGGCGGTCCAGGGAACGCAGGTAGTCGGTCAGGTCGCCGTCCGGGGCGATCACGGTGGTGCCCCGGCCGAGCACGGTGTCGCCGGTGAGCACGGCCCGATCCTCGGGCAGCCAGAAGCAGAGCGAGTCGAACGAGTGGCCGGGCGTGCCGACCACGTGGAGCTCAAGGCCGTCCACGGCGAGCACGTCACCGTCGGCGAGCCCCTCGTCGCCGAGCCGGTGCCGGGGGTCCAGCGCCCGGACGGGGGCGCCGACCAGCTCGGCGAACCTCCCGGCCCCGCCGCTGTGGTCGTGGTGCCCGTGGGTGAGCAGGATCGCCGTCACCCGGCGCCCGCCGATCCGGTCGGCGACCCGGCGCAGATGGGTCTCGTCGTCCGGCCCGGGATCGACGACCAGCACGTCCTCCCCCCGGCCGATCACCCAGGTGTTGGTGCCGTCCAGGGTCATGGGGGACGGGTTCGGGGCGAGGAGGTTGAGCGCGTGGGCCGTGCCCGATCCGTCAGGGCCGCCGAGGGGGATCCGCAGCCCGCTCACTCCGCCTCCGCACCCGGCGGCCGGGAGCCCTCGTCCGGGCACCTCCCGCGCCCGCCGATCCGCTCGCTCATCCGGCACCATACCTGTGGCTGTGGTAGTCGTCGTCGAGCACGACGCGCATCTCCCCGTCCACCTCGGCGACCCCGGGCATGAAGGTGACGATCTCACGCTCGGCCGCGAGCACCTCGGCCACGGTCCGATAGCCGCCGAGTTCGGCGAGCGTGCGATAGGTGGGCGGCATCAGGAGAATCCGGCCGCTCGCGGCCCGCTCGACCGCGTCGGCCGGCCGTACCCAGGCGACCCGGTCGGCCTCGCCGCCCACGTCCCGGGTGCGCTGGCCCGGCGGGAGCGCCGCGACGAAGAACCGGGTGTCGAACCGCAGGCCCTCCACCTCGGGAGTGATCCAGTGCGTCCAGGGACGGAGCAGATCGGCGCGGAGGACCAGGGCACGCCGGTCCAGGAAGTCGGCGAACGACAGCCTCCGGTCGATCAGCGCGAGCCGGTCCGCCTCCCAGTCCTCACCGGTGGTGTCCGCCACCACCGCCTCCGGGGACGGCCCGGCCAGCAGCACGCCCGACTCCTCGAACGTCTCCCGCACCGCGGCGCAGACCAGGCCGCGCGCGGTCTTCTCGTCCGCGCGGAAGACCCTCCCCCAGTCGGCGGGCGAGGGGCCCGCCCAGGCGACCGTGTGGTCGGTGTCCCGGGGGTCCACCGAGCCGCCGGGAAAGACGTGGGCGCCCGCGGCGAAGGCCATGCTCGCCTTCCGCCTCAGCAGGTAGACCTCGATCCCGTCGGCGCCCCGCCCGCGGAGGACGGCCACCGTGGCGGCATCGCGGGCCGGGACGGGTCGCACCCGCCCGGCCAGGATGTCGCGCGCACGCCGGCCGTCCTCACCGGAGAGCGGGATCCCACCCATTCAGACCCTCCATCAGAACAACGCTCCGCTCTGGAATGCGTGATGGGGTACGGCTCCCGCCCCGGGCAACCGTCAGCGAACCTCGGCGATCAGCTCGATCTCGATCGGCGCGTTCGCCGGGAGAACGGCCACACCGACCGCGCTGCGAGCGTGCTTGCCCGCGTCCCCCAGAACCTCGGCGAGCAGCTCGCTCGCACCGTTGACGACCTGGGGCTGCCCCCCGAAACCAGGGTCACTGGCCACAAAGGCGAGAACCTTGACAATCCGCACAATGCCGGACAGGTCCCCGATCACCGACTTGACCGCCGCGAGGGCGTTGAGCGCGCAGATCCTGGCGAGCTCGCGGGCCTCCTCGGGGCTGACCTCGGCGCCGACCTTGCCGGTCGCCGGGAGCTTGCCGTCCACCATCGGGAGCTGCCCCGAGGTGTAGACGTAGTTGCCCGTGCGAACCGCCGGGACATAGGCCGCCAGCGGCGGGACGACTTCGGGAAGCTTCAGGCCGAGCTCGGTCAGCCTCTCCTCCGGCGTCACTGCTTCGGCCGCTTCAGGTAGGCGACCAGCTGCTCGGGGTTCGGCCCCGGCACAACCTGGACGAGCTCCCAGCCGTCCTGACCCCAGTTATCAAGAATCTGCTTGGTCGCGTGGACCAGCAGTGGAACCGTCGAGTATTCCCATTGCGTCATGGGGACACATTAGCGAGAGCCCAAACGAGGACGGATCCCCCCCATGGAGTCCACCGGACCGGCGCGTTCACAGGGCACCGGGCCATACCCGATCGGTCACCAACGGTACGGTCCCGGCCAATCACCATATGGCCGTTGGGTAGCCTTCGAAAGGTGAGAGCTCGCGACACCGATTGGGACGGCGTACGCCTCCACGTCGTCACCGGTAAGGGCGGCACCGGGAAGACCACGGTGGCCGCCGCGCTCGCCCTTGCCCTCGCCTCGGGCGGGCGCAGGGTCCTGCTGGTGGAGGTCGAGGGCAGGCAGGGCATCGCACAGGTCTTCGACCTGCCGCCGCTGCCGTACGAGGAGCGGAAGATCGCCGTCGCGCCCGCGGGCGGCGACGTCTACGCGCTGGCCATCGACCCCGAGGAGGCCATGCTCGAATATCTGGAGATGTTCTACGGCATGCGCCGCGCGGGCAAGGCCCTGACCAAGATGGGGGTCGTCGACTTCGCCACCACCATCGCCCCCGGCTTCCGCGACGTGCTGGTCACCGGGAAGACGACCGAGGCGGTGCGGCGCAAGGGCAAGGGCGGCGGCCGGATCTACGACGCGGTCGTGCTGGACGCGCCGCCGACCGGCAGGATCGCCCGCTTCCTGAACGTCACCAACGAGGTGGCCGGGCTGGCCAGGATAGGACCGATCAAGAACCACGCCGATCTGGTGAACGGCGTTGTGGCCTCCCCCGAGACCGCGGTGCACTTTGTCACGCTCCTGGAGGAGATGCCGGTCCAGGAGACCCTGGACGGAATCGGCGAGCTGCGGGAGGCCGGGCTGCCGCCCGGCGGGATCTTCACGAACATGGTCAGGGAGTCGCTGCTGCCCAAGACGGTCCTGGACGCCGCCGTCAAGGGCCGGTTCGACCAGGCCGAGCTGGCGCTGGGCCTGAAGGCCGCCGGGCTCGCTGAGGGCGGCTCCGACGCCGCCGCGGTGGCCGAGGCCCTCGCCCAGGAGATCGCCGAGCACGCCCACCGCACCCGCCTCGAACGCCGCGAGAGGCGGTCGCTGGACAGGTCGGGCCGCCCCCGCTACGAACTGCCGCTGCTGGCCGACGGGGTGGACCTGTCCGGGCTGTACGAACTGGCCGAATCGATCCACGCCCAGGGAGCCGCATGAAGACCCCCCCGGTCCTCGATCTCGACCCGATCATCGACGATCCGGGAACCCGGATCATCGTCTGCTGCGGCTCCGGCGGGGTCGGCAAGACCACCACGGCGGCCGCGCTGGGGCTGCGCGCGGCCGAGCGCGGCCGTTCGGCCGTGGTGCTGACCGTGGACCCGGCCCGGCGGCTGGCGCAGTCCATGGGGCTCACCGAGCTGGACAACACCCCGCGGCTGGTCGCGGGCGTGGCGGGCGAGGGCCGGCTGCACGCCATGATGCTCGACATGAAACGCACCTTCGATGAGATCATCGAGGCGCACGCGGACCCGGACCGGGCCCGCCAGATCCTGACAAATCCCTTTTATCAGTCTCTGTCGTCCAGTTTCTCCGGTACCCAGGAGTACATGGCGATGGAGAAGCTCGGCCAGCTCCGCCGGTCGGGCGACTGGGATCTGATCATCGTCGACACCCCGCCCTCCCGCTCCGCACTGGACTTCCTGGACGCGCCGGAGCGGCTGGGCCGCTTCCTCGACGGCCGGCTCATCCGGCTGCTGACGGCCCCCGCCAAGGTGGGAGGACGCAGCGCGTTCAAGCTGCTCAACGCGGGATTCGGCATCGTCGCCGGGGCCCTGACCAAGCTGCTGGGCGCCCAGGTGCTCAAGGACCTGCAGACGTTCGTGTCCGCGCTGGACGCCGTCTTCGGCGGATTCAGGGCACGGGCCGAGCAGACCTACAAGCTCCTGCAGGCCCCGGGAACCGCCTTCGTCGTCGTGGCGGCCCCCGAACGCGACGCCATGCGCGAGGCGTCCTACTTCGTGGAGAGGCTCGCCGAGGAGCGCATGCCCCTGGCCGGGCTCGTGGTGAACCGGGTGCACCGCGCACCGGCGGCCGTGCTCTCCGCCGCGCGCAGCACCGCCGCGGCCGAGGACCTCGAATCCCGGGGCGAGCACGAGCTCACCTCCGCCGTACTGCGCCTGCACGCCGGCCGGATGCAACTGGCCGCCCGCGAACAGCGGGAGCAGGAGCACTTCGTCTCCGCCCACCCCACGGTGCCCGTCGCCCAGGTGCCCGCCATGCCGGAGGACGTGCACGACCTGAAGGGCCTGCGCCAGGTGGGCGAACTGCTGGCCGCCCAGTAGCCCGAAGAGCCCGGCTAGCCCCGAAGACCCGCCCACCGGGCGGCCACGGGATACGTCAGGGCCGACCCGCGGGCATGCGTGTACGGCTGGCGCAGGGCGCCAGCCGTACGGGGTCGGCGCGAACTCAGCCGGCGATCAGCTCGTTCGTTCGCTCGTACTCTTCTTTGGCCAACTCCAGCAGGTCTCGCCAGGAGTCGACATCCGGTCGCCGGCGCAACAGCGCCCGACGTTCGCGCTCGGTCATCCCACCCCACACCCCGAACTCGATGCGATTGTCCAGCGCATCGGCGAGGCACTCGGTCCGGACCGGGCATCCTCGGCAGATCAGCTTTGCTCGGTTCTGGGCAGCGCCCTGAACGAACAACGCGTCAGGATCCGCACCCTTACAGGCCGCACGGGAGGTCCAATCCGTGATCCACATTCGACCCCACTCCCCTTAGGTGGTCAGTCGTGACTTGGGGCCGACGGGCGCGGGCGTCGAGCCTCCATATTCAGTTGCCGCAGAAGGAGAACGTACGCAATCAGACGTTCGGGCCGACAGACCCCGGCGGGACCAATTTCCCGCATGGTCATCGGCGGCCATCTGGCCGGGAATGACTAGTCACCTGCATCCGATACACGGTCGAGTCAAGACGAAATGGGGTTCCGTTACCGTTTGGGCCATCCGTCCGACGTACCCTTGGACTCGTGCAAGCTGAAGGCAAAGCTCAGGGGTCCACAGTCGGGAACGCGCTGCGGCTGCTCGCCGCGGCCGCCGGCGCGGGGGTGTTGGTCGCCGCCATCGCGCTTCCCGCGGTGGGCGGCGCGGGGATGACGGCGAAGTCCGCCACGGAGGAGCTACACCTGCTCCCCGAGGAGCTCAACGAGCCCCCGCTGGCGGAGAAGACGACCCTGCTCGACGTGAACGGCAAGCAGTTCGCCCAGTTCTACTTCGAGAACCGCGAGTCGGTGAAGCTCGACGAGGTCGCCGACATCATGAAGACCGCGATCGTCTCGATCGAGGACTTCCGGTTCTACGAGCACGGGGCGATCGACATGGAGGGCACACTCCGCGCGGCCGTGAAGACCCTCTCCGGCAGCAGCGTCCAGGGCGGCTCCTCCATCACCCAGCAGTACGTCAAGCTGGTGCTGTTCAACTCCGCGGAGAGCGCCGAGGACAAGGCCGCCGCGATCGAGCAGACCCTCTCCCGCAAGCTGAACGAGCTGCGCTACGCGCTGGCCATCGAGGAGAAGTACACCAAGTCGGAGATCCTTGAGCGCTACCTCAACATCTCCTACTTCGGCGCCGGCGCCCACGGGATCCAGGCCGCGGCCAAGCGGTTCTTCGGCAAGCCGGCCTCCAAGCTGAACCTCGTCGAGGCCGCCACCCTGGCCGGAGCCGTGCAGAACCCCAGCAGGACCGACCCCAACGCGGGCAAGGCGAGCCGCGAGCGCCTCCTGGAGCGGCGCAACACCGTGCTGACCCGGATGGCCGAGCTCGGCAAGATCACTCCGGAGGAGGCCGCGGAGGCCAAGGCCAAGAAGCTCGGGTTCAAGGACGTCCCGGTCCCCGGCGGCTGCGACGAGAGCTCCTACCCGTACTTCTGCCTCTACGCCCAGCAGGAGATGCTCAACAACGAGATCTTCGGCAAGTCCGCCGCGCAGCGCAAGAGGCTGCTCCAGCGGGGCGGGCTGACGATCAAGACGACGCTCGACCCGCAGGCCCAGCTGGCCTCGGAGAAGGCCATCGCCGAATACGTCAAGACCAGCGACAAGCCGGTCGCCGCCCAGGCGATGGTCGTGCCCGGCACCGGCGCCATCAAGGCGATGGCCGCCAGCCGGAAGTTCGGGCAGAACAGAAAAAAGAACGAGATGAGCTACAACCTGGCCGGCGACGTCATGCACGGCGGCGGCGCGGGCTTCCAGGCCGGCTCCACGTTCAAGGTCTTCACCCTGCTCACCGCCCTGAGCAAGGGGCTCAAGCTCAACGACGGCTTCGGCACCGGCTCCGGATACACGGCCCCCGGCTACAGCGCTTTCCGCGACTGCAAGGGCAACGCGGTCGGCGACCCCACACACGAGGTGCGCAACTCCAGCGAGGGCGGCGGCGGCTTCAAGACCCTGACGACCGGCACCCTGGGCTCGGTGAACACCTTCTTCATGCGCCTGGAGCAGGAGGTCGGCCTCTGCGAGGTCGTCAAGACGGCCAAGAGCCTGGGCATCAAGCGCGCGGACGGGGACAAGCTGAAGGAGTTCGAGACCTTCACCCTCGGCATCAACGAGATGGACCCGGTGACGGTCGCCGCCGCCTACGCGGCGATCGGCGCCCGAGGCGCCTACTGCAAGCCGATGGCCATCACCGAGATCCGCGACCGCTACAACAAGGCCACGCCGTACAAACCCAAGTGCGAGCAGGTCCTGGACGAGGAGGTCGCCGACGCGGCCGCCCACATCATGTCCGGGGTGTTCACCAAGGGCACGATGACCGAGGTCGGCGGGATCGGCCGCCCGGCCGCGGGCAAGACCGGCACCACCGACGGCTACACCGCCGCCTGGTTCGCCGGCTTCACCCCCGACCTCGCCTCCGCGGTCAGCCTCGGCGACCCGCGCGGCGCCTTCATGCACGACCTGACGGGCGTGACCATCGGCGGACGCTACTACAGCTACGTGTACGGCGCCTCGATCTCCGGCAGGATCTGGAAGTACTCCATGCTCAACGCCCTCCGGGGGACGGAGCCGACCGCCTTCACCCCGGTGAACATGGGACGCTTCGGCGGCTGCTCCGGCGGCAGGTGCGCGCCCAAGGCCCCGCCGAAGCCCGACCACATCGGCCCCGACGACGAGGGCGACGGTAACGGCAACGGCAACGGGAGGGGCAACGGCAGGGGCCGCTTCGACAACAACGGCAACGGCGGCGGCTGGATCACCCGGGAGCCCGGCACCGAAACCGGCGGCCTGATCAACCCGTAGGCCCGGCCCTCCCCCACGAGGCGGCGGAGCCCTCCCCGAACGTTCGGGGAGGGCTCCTCTCCGAACGGCCCCGCCTCACAATCGTCAGGCCAGACGGCTCCGAACGGCCTGCGCCACCCGGCTGCCCTCCGCCCGCCCGGCGACCTTCGGGTTCACGATCTTCATGACCTGCCCCATGGCCTGCGGCCCGGAGGCACCGCTCTCCGCGATGGCCTCGTCCACGATCTCGGCGATCTCCTCGTCGGACAGCTGGGCCGGGAGGTACTCCTCCAGCACGGCCTGCTCGTCCACCTCGGCCCGCGCCTGCTCCACACGGCCGGCGCCGCTGAACGCCTCGGCCGCCTCGCGGCGCTTCTTGGCCTCCCTGGCCAGCACCTTGACGATCTCGTCGTCGGAGAGCTCCCGCGCCGTCCTGCCCGCGACCTCCTCGACGTTCACCGCCGCCAGGGCCATGCGGAGCGTCCGGGTGCGGACCTCGTCCCTGCTCTTCATGGAAGCCGTGAGATCGGTCCTCAACTTGTCCTTCAATGCGCTCATGCGGTCCATCTTGCCGCCTCACCAGCCCATCCGTATCCCGAGTTTCCTCTTGAGGGCTTGATGTCGGGCATGATGAGAAGGTGAGGAAAGCAGCCGCGGTGCCCCTGTCCCTGCTCGGCGTCGGCCTGGCCGGTCTCGCCTACGCCTCGGTCATCGAGCGCAACGCCTTCCGCCTGCGGCGCTTCGACGTGCCGGTGCTGGAGCCCGGACGCCGTCCGGTGCGGATCCTGCACCTGTCCGACCTGCATCTCACGCCCGGCAGGCGGATGCTCATCGACTGGGTGCGCTCACTGGGCGACCTCAAACCCGACCTGGTGGTCAACACCGGCGACTCCATCGCGCACCCCGACGCCATCGCCCCCCTCATGCACGCCCTCCAGCCGCTGCTGTCCCGTCCGGGGCTGTTCGTCTACGGCTCCAACGACATGTACGCCCCACGGGCCAAGAACCCCGCACGCTACCTCTGGCGCACCTCCAAGGGGGAACAGTCCCGCAGGGCCCCCTCGCTCCCCTGGGAGGAGCTGGGCGCCGCCATGTCCGTCGAGGGCTGGCTGGACATGAACAACGCCGTCGCCCGGATCAAGGTCGGCGACCTCGACGTGGCCGTGGGCGGCATCCACGACTCCCACATCAACCTCGACCGGTACGACGAGATCGCCGGGCCCGCCCCCGAGGAGGCCGACCTCCGCCTGGGCGTCATGCACTCCCCCGAGCCCCGCAACATGACCCGCTTCGCCTCGGACGGCTACCAGCTGCTGCTCGCCGGCCACACCCACGGCGGCCAGCTCTGCATCCCGTTCTACGGCGCCCTGGTCACCAACTGCGGCATCGAGCCGGCCCGGGTGAAGGGGCTGAACCGCCACGACTCCGCCTACCTCCACGTCTCCGCGGGCCTGGGCACCAGCCCGTACGCCCCGGTCCGCTTCGCCTGCTTCCCCGAGGCCAGCCTCCTCACCCTGGTGCCCCGCCGCAAGCGGTGACGCAAGTACCCGCGAAGTCCGCTAGACTTTCCCAAGCACGAGCAAGACCGGCGTGCACCGGGGTGTGGCGCAGCTTGGTAGCGCGCTTCGTTCGGGACGAAGAGGTCGCAGGTTCAAATCCTGTCACCCCGACGTTTAAGACTTTCCCGAGGTCAAGGGCCGTTTCCGAGAGATCGGGAGCGGCCTTTTTCGCGCCCTGGTTTCGGTGGTCGTGCGTCGCGGATACGTCAAGATCACTAACCTCCGTCTCCGGACGCACGTCGCCTCCACGACGTGATGACCTTCTCATGAGCCTCCGGCGCCAGGTGCGCGTAACGCAGGGCCAGGGCGTCGCGGAGGACGTGGTCGGGCATCGGGTCGTCGTCGGGTGCGCTCATCCCGTCATGGTGGTGCGTCCGGGTGATCATGCACGGGCGGAGGTGACAACGCCCTCACTACATAGGCCGCCGGTACGGAGACCCCGGCCTCAGAAGGCGGCGATGGTGGCCGGGGCGCGTTCGGCGCGGCTGAGTGCCCGTAGGACGTCGGTTGGGCCGTGGCGTCGCACGGCCAGGCGTGCCAGCAGGCCGACCACCGTGTCGACGGCGCCAGGCGGGAGCGTGGGTGTCGCCACGCCCACGCTGACCGCCAGGTCGTCGGAGTGGACGGCGAGCTCCATCATCCGGGTGATCAGCATGTCGTCGAGCGCCAGTGACCATGGTCCCCACAGCGAGATGCGCACTGGCCGGTCCGCCGTTGAGGCGAGGGTGCCGTCCAGTTCTCCGAGGGCCGAGTCCACGCGCGCCACCAGCGCAGCGTGTCCTTCGGCCGAGACCTCCTGGCCGCCTCGCCGGATGCGGACGTTGATGTCGTCGTCGAGGCCCGCGCCGATCCAGCGCACCCGGGTGTAGTGCTCCAGCAGGGCGACGGTCTCCTCTTGCGGCACCGGACCGGTCAAAAGCTGTGGGATGGCCAGGATCTGGTAGGCCAGATGTCCCGCCAGACCGGCCACACTGAACTCCGGCAGCGCGCTCGGCCGGCTCCAGGCGGCGGCGACCACCGGGTTGCGCAGCAGATCCGCAGCCGAGCGGGCAGTGGACAGGAAATCGGCTCTGGTGTTGGTCATTACCTGCTCCTTGCTGTGCGGGCCGGGCGGCATCCGCCATCGGCGACGGTTGCGGACAGCAGGGTACGGCTCGGGGGCCGGGTGGGGGCGGGTGGACAGACAGGACGCCCCCGCACCGCGCTTACCCGGCTGCTCTGTCTCGCAGTTCCGCCACAGCGTGCCGCGCGGCACGCCGAACAGGTCGGCGATCTGCTGGACCGTCTTCTCCCGGGCGTCACACAGCTGCTGGGCGAGCTCGGCCTGTGCCGGGAGACGATCAGATGAACACCTCGACACCCCGCACCGTCAATGTGACTGAGCACTTCAGTTGGCGGATTGAGCACCTCAGGTGGCGTGGTCCGCCAGACCGGGCGCCAAGGACCATTCTGGCGTCAGGGACAGGCGCCACGAGATGATCACCCTATGGCGGATGTGGTTTTCTTCGACCTGGACGGCACCCTGGTCGATCATCGAAGCGCGGTCTGGGAAACGATCGGCCAGATCGTCCAGGCCGCGCCGAACGCGACGGCTCCGCCGGAGGAGCTGGTGACGTTGTGGTGGACGCTGGAGGGGCGCCACATGCGGGAATACCTGGCCGGTCAGTGCTCCTTCGCTGAGCACCACCGGCGCAGGCTCCGTTCCTTCCTGCCGATGCTCGGCGAGCCGGTTCCTGAAAGTCCCGGCCTTCTGGACGCCTGGATCGCCGAGCGCTACCTCACCGTGTTCGAGGAGTCCTGGCGGTGCTATTCCGATGTCCAGCCATGCCTGGAGACCCTGAAACGGCTTCCCCGAGGACCGCGTCTGGCCGTTCTCACCAACGGGGACCCCGGGCAGCAGCGCGCCAAGCTCGCCCGCTTCGGCCTCCTGGAATACTTCGAAGCCGTCCTGACCCCGACCGAGCTCGGTGCGGCCAAGCCCGTCGCCTACGCCACCGCCTGCCGGTGGATGCGGACGGACCCCGCGCAGGCGGTCAACGTGGGCGACATGCTGGAAAGCGACGTGAACGAGGCCGCCCTCGCCGGGCTCACCGGCATCTGGCTGGACCGCGGCGTCAACTTCGTCACCGGTGGACCGTCGCCGGCGGCAGACGAGACGGTGCTCCGCATCGAACGGCTCACCGACCTCCCCGACCACCTATCACGCACGAACGCCTGACCGGCTCTCAGGAACCTCAGCGTGGTTTGGGGGCGTGGTGTCACCCACGACCGGGACGTCAACGCCGCGATCAACATCCTCGCCGCCGGACAGGCGGAGAGACCAAACGACTGTGGAGCGCGGGTAAGATCGGGGCTTGTCCCGGCGCCGCGCGACGAAGCAGGAACCCACTCGAAGCCGCACACGCGGCAGACGGGAATCTCCGCCCTTTAGGGCGGAGAGGATGTCAATCACCGAGAGGACCGCAGGGTGATGGGCGAGGAACTCTACGCGCAGGCCATTGACATCTTCATCGAAGCCACCGCCACCGTCGACCCCGAGCGCCGTGTCACCCTCCTGAGCCGCGCGTTGACCGCTGACGTGGTCTTCTGGGGTCCTCTAGGCCGCGCTGTGGGGCGCAGGGTCGTCAGCGACTTCATCGCCGCGGTGGTCCATGGCCACCCCGGCGGACCGGGACGCCTCGTCAGGACGACCCAGGTGGACGCGCCCGGAGAGTGGGCGAGGTTCGGCTGGCGCTACGAGGGCGCCGGCGGCGAAACTCTCCTGTCGGGAATGGATGTCGTCCATGTGACCGCCAGAGGCGACATCGACGAGATCATTGTCTTCGCGGGCTCCTCGCCCGAAGCCATCAGTCCTGCTTGACACCGACCCGCGCGAACGCCGCCGCGTGCGGCCGTCGAGCGACCCCGGCGCCCGGGTCGCCTCTGCTCGGCGTCGTCGACATCCTCACCGCGCCGCACCGCCGCAGCGCCGCACCGCGCTGCCGACGTTCGCCGGCGAACTCCTCTTTCCACCGGCGATGACCGCTGTCGCGGTGACCTCGCCGACCGCCGTCCCGTTCGCGGGGTCGGGCCGATCTTGGGCGCGTATCGTGGCGGTCGTGGCACGGAGGTCCTTCTCACGCCGACCTCCGCGCCCGCCTACTTCGTCCCCGGCCCGCCGACCGGCCACCGACCCGCCGGGGCCCCGGGTGCTATCGGGGTACGCCGTTCGACCGCCGGACTCTCAGGGCCTGCACGTGTTCGATGGTCGCCGTTTCGATCTCCATCGAGGCCTCCAGCCTCTGGACGAAGCCGCGAATCTTCGATTCCTCGTCAATGACGACGATCATTATCGGCAGGTGGTCGCTCAGGCTGAGAATCCGCGTGGTGTGGATGACCCCGTCGGACCCGAACCCCGCGGCCCCCACGAAGACGCCGGCGCCCGACAGCCCATACCCGCGGGCCCGCTGGATGATTTCCGAGTAGAGCGGCTTGTGGTGCCAGAGAGCGCCGTTGCGAAGAGTGATGGTAAGCCTGCAGAGAGACAGCGGCTTATCGGATACCGCAAGGCTCGTGGACTCGGCGAAAGATGATCCCATAGGTTGATATGTGTCACCCAGCATTTTCCATTCGTCCATTCGATCGCGTTGATTCCGTAGTCGTCGAGTTTGAATAAGAGAGTGCCGGTCTCCTGAACCCGCTTGGGCGGGCCGGTCGCCGCGGTGCCCGCCCTCCGGACTCGACCTCGCGTCCGGACCGCCGGTGTCGACATCGGAGACCTGAGTCACGGTTTTCTCCCGTTACGCGTTGTCCGAGCGGCGACCGGCTCGACCTCCCGCGTAATGACCTCCCGATTCACCGAGGGATCGGCCCTCAGTGGCATTCCCCTGCGGACAACCCTCCAGAGCCAGAATCCGGCGAGCTGCGAGGTGATGATCGACAGCACGACAAGCGAGGCGAAGAAGTTCTCGTTGATGATCTGGGCTCCGAAGGCCGTCGAGGCGAGCACGATCCCCGGGCCTCCACGGGCGTTCATCGCCACCGAAAGGTTGACGGCGGAGGGATTGTCCTCACCGGCCAGCCGTGCCCCCAGCCACACACTGGCGAACTTCACCGCGCACGCCAGCACCAGGAACCAGCAGAAGAAGACCACGTCGAAGTGGTGCAACAGGTCCAGCTTGATACCGACGATAGCAAAGTAGATCGGGATGAAGAACCCCAGCGATATGTGCCGAAGCGTTTCTTGAGGCTGCGCCTCCTCCTGCCGCGCGGTGCCCGAACTGCACATTCCCGCGACGAGGGCGCCGAAGATCGGGTCAATGCCGAGCCCGATACACCCGGCGCACATGAGAAACAGGAAGAAGAGGCGGAACGCGATCGGGCTCGCGTGCTCCAGCACATTCAGCGAACTCTTCGACATACGGACGAACAGCGATGGGCCAAAGCGGATGACCACCGCCAGGAAGGCCAGGGGCGCCACGGTGAAATAGACGACGGCGAGCGCCATGGAATCGCTTCCGATCAGCGCCCACAGACCGTACGAGTCGCTGGCCTGAGCTTGCGCCAGACCCAGGACAATCGCGAGGATAACGTAGAGCAGGATGTCCTCGACGATCGCGACGGCGAGCACGATGCGCGCGAAGACCGTGTTAAGAATGCCGAGGTCGAGCATGATCCTGGAGATGACCGGCACGCTGGTGATCGCTACCGCCATACCGAAGATAAGCGCCAGGGTCGTGGGGGAGCCGTTCGGGCCGACCAGTTGGTCCGTATCCACGAGCTGGGCGACGCTCAGCCCGAAGACGAAGGGCAGCGCCAGCCCGGACACCGTGATGAACCCGACCGTGCGCCGTTCGCCTCCCCCGCCGGGCATACGCATCTCGGTGCCCGTCAGGTACACCATCAGCAATAAGCCGATGCTGTAGAAGGCACCCAGGACACTCGCCGTGGGTCCGCCGGTCGGGAAGAGCCAATGCTGGGCACCCGGGTAAAACGCGCCGAGTACCGTGGGGCCGAGTATGAGACCGCCGGCGATCTCTCCGATCACCTTTGGCTGGCGGATGAGCTCGAATATACGTCCACCGCCGTGCGCGAACAGCAGAAGGGCGACGATGGCCAGAAGGACATGCGCGACTTCAGCGGCTTTGAGTGACATGACTCACCTGTCTCTGGTCCCGACTCCTACGGATGGCGCTGTCCGCCCGTGCGTTTCCGCGCCCGGTACCGGCCGGTGCCACGTTCACGTACGTGCCCCTCTCTTCAAGAGTGCGGTGCTGAGCCGTGCTCAGACGGTTCAACAGCTCTTCAGCGGACCTTCGAGGTAGCGGACCATGCCGTTTTCGTCGTTGAAAGGAACGAATGTTCATGACGACCTGGAACGGGTTCCGGGTCGATCTCCGTGAACGATCAGGTTGCCGGTGCTCCCGCGTGGCGACTGACCTCGCCGGTCACACCGGTGTCCTCCGTCTTACGCGCGGTTTCCCGGGCGGATGGCGCAGGCCGTGCTCTTACACATGCCGGAGACGAGTAACAGCGTCTCGACGGACGCCCTCGGAGCACCCTCCGTCAAGCTGTGTGCCGGACCACCTTCGAAGAGGTGAGTACCGGCATGGCCGCCCTTGGTCACGTGAATCCCGCCGCCGGGTCGCGTCGCCGGGAGAGCGGCCCGCGCCACGGGCACTCTGGAGCGATTCCCAGAACGGTCAGGTGCCTGCACGGGCTTGACCATTGACGTTTGGAGGGCTCCATTCACCAAGCCCCTTCACCGGGCTCGGATCGCACGTGCTCTGACGCTCGTCGGCGGCAGCCGGCAATCCACTGAGCAGAGTTTCCAGCCCCTGTGGGCGAAGACCCTCCAGGGCATCTCTAGGCGCTCCCCGGACGGTCACTTGTTACCCCTTCCATCGGCCACGTTTAAAGCCGTGCGCCCCTCTCACCAGCACCCGGTCACCGGCTCCTCGTATGTTTAAACCAATGATCCATATGTGGACAAGTGCCCAAAGGTGCGGTCGACCAGGGGTGGCCGATAAGACATGACCAATGGACCGGACTTTTGGCCACCTTCCGAACGCGGCATCCAATGAGCGCTTTTCGTCCTTTCGACGAAATTGGAGCGTGAAAATATTTTCGGCCAGCCTACCCGCGCGCAGCGGACAGCGGTGAGGTTCGCGCAGAGGTACGCCACGATTTCAGCACGACATCCGTATTGGCTCGTTCCCTCCGGCCGCGGAGCCCGGCGGAGGCGGGATTGGCGCTCCTGTGACACCGCGGCCCGTCCCTGCCCCTTGTACGGCACCGGCACGCTCGACCCCGAGCCGGCGCGTTCCCCACGGCCGGTGTGATCAATCCCGCGGCGTGTGTTCGCCAAAGGACGCCTCGGATACGGGCCACTTCGAGGTCGCGTGCCGAACCCGGCGGCAACGCACAGATTGACCGACAGGCTCAGATCAAGGCTGACCCTCGGGGGGGAGGGCGAAACCCAGCCTCGCCGCCATCAGCGCCAGTTCGGTACGGTTCGAGCAGCCCGACTTGAGCATCAGATTGGAGATGTGGCGCTTCACTCCATGGATGGATATGCCGAGGGCGCTCGCTATCTGCTGGTTGCCCTCCCCCTGGCAGAGTAGGCGCAGAACAGAGCGCTCCCGCTCGGTCACCTTACTGAGCCAGTATTTCGGCGAACGACCGAACACGGTCAGCTCAGGATTGACCGCGGTTTCCAGGGCGCGGTTTTTCATCAACTGCCCGAACACGTCAAGCAGTCCAGCGGACCTGATCCCCTGCTCGAAGAGCCATGCGTCCGGCTCCTTGCCGCGCGTTATACGGGTCAAAAGCGACTCTGCCGCCTCGGAAAGCGTCAGCACAAGCTGGGCGCCGCACCGTGAGATCAATGACGCCAGTACGTCGGTGTGTGAACTCAGGGGAAGGACGCAGACGTCGTAGCGTTCCTCCGTGACCGACTGCTTGAAGGCGTCGGCTCCCCAGCACACCTTGTACGTGCGCACCACAGGCAACCGGTCGAGCAGGGCGGGCAATCCGTAGAAGGAGACCTCGTCGTATGCGAGCCAGAGCACACGCAATTCGCCGGCTCCATCCACCTCTCCTTCGCCGGCCGTGACGTGTTCGCGTGATGTCACATCGGGCTTGTCAAGGAAACTGCGGGCCACCTGGTGGTCCTCCATCGGTTCCCCCGTCAGACTTTGACATAGACGTAGGTGCGTTCACACTGTAACCACGGTTGTTGAACGTGCTCACAGAAGGCCCGATGAACCAATCGCAACCTGATATCGCAGGTCACGGGAGCACCACGAGTCATCGACCCTGCTCGTGAATTGGAGAGGCCCCGGCGGAGGGGTTGTCGACCAAGGTAAACCATCGCACCAGAGGCTCGGAGGCTTTTCTATCGTGCCGCACCGCCGTTACCACACCGGGCCTCGACCTACCCGGCGGATACAATCCGCCGCCACCACCCGAGGCTACCCGGATCTTACAGACGGCGACCCCGCTAAAAGTGGGGTCGCCGTCCGGAACAAGCACCGTGCGAGAAGTGTGGTCGTCGCGCTAACGGAGGGGCGGAAGAAGGTACGGACGTCGTCCACCAGCGGGCCGGGCTGCTCTGAGCCTCATCCGCCCGCCGGGGGCGGGTGCTCGACCGGCGCACCGCTCGGGAGCGGTGCCAGGGTGAGCAGGCCGCAGCCGTAGGACTTGGCCGGGCCGATGCCGCCGAGCAGCCGTTCGACGAAGGTGGACGGGTCGGTGACCCGCAGCCGGCCCTCGAAGGTCGCGGTGTGCAGGACGACCGGCCTGGTGTCACGGCTCTTCTTGAACGAGCGGCGGCCACGAGCGGTGATCCGGACCTCGTACGGCGCCGGGTCGTCGGTGTCCGCCGACGGCTTCAGGCCGAGGGCCGACGGGTCGGTGCGCGCCGGTGGGATCTCAAAACCCCAGCGCTCGGTCCGGCTGAGAAACCAGGTGAGCTGCCGGCCGGCGGTACGGTGACCGACGCGGAAGGACCGCCGTTTGGCGTCCATGGCCTGTTCGCGCTGGATCTCGGTGGGCTTGATGGGGTTCGGGGTGTTCTGTACGGGGTTGGCGGTGAGCCGGAAGGCGAACTCACGGCCGACGGCGATACGGGCGAGCAGCGGCGCGTAGTCGCGGACGGCGGCGTGCTCGCCCTCGGCGTCGGGCCAGCCGGCCTGCTCGACGAGGTGCGACCAGTCGGGCCTGGTCCTGGTGAGCACATAGAGAAACGGCCGGTGGAGGTTGTCGGCGTCCAGCCGCCACAGGATGCGCTCACCGGTGGGCTGGTCGGGGATGGCATGCATGACGGCGCCGTGCATGGCGTGCGGACTGGCGAGGAACCGGCGGCTCCTCTCGCGTAGCGGGTTGATCCGGATGCGGGACATGTAGGTCATGGGAGATCACCAGCCCAGGAGGGCGAAGGGGTCGTGGCCGTCGGCTGCGGCGTCGGGCCGGGAGAATCCGGTCGGCAGCGTCACCCAGGTGTGGCGGATGCGGCGGCTGACGAACCGGCGGTCGCGCGGGGCGAAGGACTGCGGCACATCGTTGAGTGAGTCGTCGCCGTCCGCGTCGTCCAGGGTCGCGGGCAGGTCGATGGTGGCCGGGCGGGCGCGGCGGCTCCGGACGTAGAGCTCCTTGGCCCTCTCGGTGGCCTGCCAGGACTCGGCGCGCAGGACCTCCTCCAGCGGTGCGTCGCGGACACCGAGAAGAAGGGGCTGGGTGGGGACGCAGGAGCGGCGGCCCAGCGCGAGCGGGAAGACCGGGCGCCTGAGGGCGTCGGCGAGTGCCCGCACGAACACCGCGGACCCCTGCAACGCGGTGAGGAAGACCGCGTCCTGGAGATAGAAACGCTGGGTGACGTGGGTGAACTTGGCGGGCGACGTGGGCTTCTGCAGCCCCTTCGCGGACACGCCCGCCTGCGGGAGCGGGCGCCCCCGGTAGTCGCTGACGGTGTGGTAGTCACGCAGCAGGGTGCCGGGCTGGTCGACCCGCACCCCCATCCGCAGGTCGAGCAGCTCACCCGGCGGTTCCTCGCGCGGCCGACCGGCCGCGGCGGCCAGCAGGCCGAGCACGCCGGACTTGGTGGGCTCGGGCCGGGTGTCGCGGCGGTTGAACACGCTGCGGTCGCCCCACGACTGCAACGGGCCGCCCAGCCGCAGCACCAGCGTGGCCTCGGCGGCGCTCATCCGGCCCGCTTGACGAGCTCGACGAGCGTGGCGCGCAGGCCGGCGATCAGCTCCGGGAAGGTCTGCTGGGTGCCGAACGCCGTGCCGAGCCTCTCCGCGACCTCCCCCCCGGGGGCGAAGGTGTGACAGACGGCGGCGTGGACGGGCGTGTCACCCCACTGCCGGACGGCGCGCTCGTATTCGGCGGCCAGGCGCAGTACCGAGGTTTCGGCGATCCCCTCCTGGCGGGCGACGACGGGGTTTTCGTAGGCGGAGACCAGGTTGACCGGCTGGTCGTCGCGGACCACGACCGCCACCAGGCTGGGCAGGGTGCGGTGGGCGAAGGAGTTCTGGTGCCCCGAGGGGATGGATCGGGCGAAGTGCTGGACGAAGGTCTCCACCGCGTTGAGCGCCGCCTCGGTGTCCGCGAGGTTGGCGACCAGCTGGTGCAGGCCGACGGTGGCGTACCGGTACAGGGTGGCGGAGTTGAAGCCGATCGTGCCGATCATGCCAGCACCGGTCTCGTCGGCGAGGTTCTCGTCGTCGACGGCCGTGTAGTAGTCGAACTCCAGCTCCACGGCGTGGGTGGAGAGCGCGTGGGCGACCTGGACCGCGGCGTCGACGTTGAGGGAGGGGATGTCGGCGACCATCCGGCCGAACAGCGCCACGTCCACCGGGTGCCCGCTCTGGAGCTTCCGCGCCACCGGCAGGTTCCTCATCGCCACGACGAGCTGCTCGTCGGCCAGGGCCACGAGGTCGGCGGCCTCGTCGGCCACCAGGTCGACGATGTCCTCCAGCTGCCGGTAGCCGAAGAACAGCAGGTAGGCGGTGTCACCGGCCTTCTTGCCCTCCTTGATGCCCAGCGGTTCGAGGAGCTTCGCGGCCAGCCGGGCGGACTGCTCGCCCTCCAGCCCCGTACGGCCGGCCAGACGCCTGGCCAGCTCACCGACGATCCGTTTGGTGCGGGTGGCGTGGTCCTGCTCCGGTGCCTGCTGGGCGAAGGCGGTGCGGGTGGCGCGCTTCCACGCCTGGGAGGAGACCCGGGCGCGGCGCACTCCGCCGAAGTAGGCCTCCTTGGGGTTGCCCTGGTCGTCGCGGTTGAGGTTGGCGGGCGGGACGGTCTGCACGATGTGGACGTCGACGAAAAGACACGTGTCCATGGGGACTCCAGGGGGAGAGAGGACTCCGGAAGGATCCCGGGAGGGTCCGATGAGAAGACTCCGGGGAAGGATCCGGGGAGGTCCCGGAGGAGAGGGGAAAGGGAGGCCGACGAGGCCGATGCCGGGGCGGGACCCGGCGGTCAGACGGAACTCGGGGCCGGAACTGGAGCGGGAGCGGGAGACGCCTCACCCTCGGGACGGGACCATCCGTAGTAGTCCAGGCCCCAGCTGCGACGGACCCTCTGCCGGGAGTCGGGCCGCTGCCAGGCTCGGATGTCCTTCAGCAGCAGGTCGTAGTCGAGCGGCTGACCGATGGTCCGCAGCTGGGTGACCAGGCCGCGAAGATGGGTGAGCAGCGCGGAGACCTGCGTGGCGGAGGCCGCCGCGTTCACCCGGCGGTCCACGGCCTCCTGGGTGAACGCGCCGCTCCTGTGCAGGCGGCGCAGCGCCTGGCCCAGCCGGATCCCCGGCTGGTGCATGGGCTCGGGGCGGGCCTGCTGGTGCAGGCCGTACAGCGCGAGCGCGGCGTGCTCGGCCCACTGCTCGTCGGAGACCTCGCCCCTGCGGGCCAGCCCGTCGTCGACCGGGGATCGGTAGAGCGGCCACAGCGCGGGCACGGTTCCGGCCTCGCGGCCCAGCCCCGCGCGCAGCGCGGCCAGCTCCTCGCCCGGCGGGCGCCCCTCCTTGGCGCACCAGGTCCCGTCCGAGGTGATGTATCGGCCCCAGTAACGCGGGAGCCGGTCGTTCGTGGCGGGCATGAAAGTCCTCACCTTCTGAAAGGTCCGGGCTGTCTAAAAGGTCCGGGTCGCGGAGGCGGAGACGGCCAGGGCGATGTCCTCCCCGAGACCACCCGCCACGTCCCCCACCAGGTCGTCCACCGCTCCGGGATCACCTGCCGCCACGGAGTGGCCCACCGCGTCCCGCACGAGATCGTCCACCGCTCCGGAGTCGTCCGCCGTGTCCTCCACGAGGTCGTCCGCCGGCTGCGCGCAGCGGGGCAGGACGGTGTTGATCTGCCGGCGGAGGCTCTGCTCGGCCGTGGCCAGCCGGTAGGTGAACCCGCGGCCGTTCTTCTCCACGGCACGTCCGCCGAACTCACCGTGGGTGGCGGTGGCCAGGACCTTCTCCGCGACGTCCCAGGTGCGGTCGCGGGCGATCCTCTCCCACGCGGTACGGCCCCGCTCCAGACTGTCCGGGTCTCCGCCGGCCGCCCGTACTCCGACGAGGAAACGGCGGACCAGCGGGTCGAGCGCGTGCAACACGAACTCACCGGGGCGCTGCCCCCTGTCCCAGGGGATGGGGTCGGCTCCCGTGGCCCGGCGTAGGTCGGCGGAGAGGTTGTTCACGGCTCTGGCCAGGCCTTCGGCCTGCTCGGCCACCTCCAGCAGGACGGTGGAGATGGCCTCCCCCGCGCACAGGGCCGCCACCGGCAGGGGAATCGCGTCGAAGAGGATGTCATCGACGACCGCGGACTGATTGCCGTAGGCGATGCCCGTCGCCTCCACCCGCAGCGGATAGTCCTGGTCAAGGCGCCCGTCGGCCTGGACCTCGGCGAGCTGGTTCAGCAGCGTCGAGGTCTCGAAGTCGCCGTCGTCGTTCTCCCGTACTGCGGTGAGCAGGGCCTCCAGGCCGCGCCATGCCGCCTTGCCGGGCGCGTGACGGCGAGGCCTGCGGATCGTTCCAGTGGGGCTCTTCGATGTCTTCGGGAAGACCCAGGCGGTGTGCGGCTCCCACTCGGGCAGATCCAGCAGCCGGTCTCCCGCGCACAGCACGACCCGGGAGACCCTCACGCCGTCATCGGTCGCCTCCGGAATGAGGCGGATGCGGCGCGACTGCCAGGTCCACAGGTCGAGCAGGCCGACGGCGGCCCTGCTCTCCCATTCCGGCCCGGCGGGAGGACGCCGCCAGTGCGGGCGGTCGGCGGCGGGCTGAGAACCGACGGGGAGGTTGAGCAGCAGCGTCTCGTACAGGCTGCGCCCGACGGGGACGACCACCCCCAGCGCTCCCAGCGGGCCGATGGGGTTACCGGTGGTCTTTCCGGCCTTGGCCTGGGGGTCGCCCGCGGCCCCGGACTTGATCGCGGCGGTGTCCCAGCAGTGCGCGTGCAGCAGCCAGCGAGCCGCCTGGGCCGGTGTCAGCGGCAGCGGATCGCCCTCGGTGCGGGTGGCGAACAGCGGGACGTTGTTGCCCGAGGGCGCCGTGGCGACCAGCAGCGCGGACCCCTTCGTCTCGTTCTTCGCGGTGTGCAGACCGGCGACCTGGGCGAACGGGGCCCGGCCGTCGAACAGGTCGAATCGGGATCGGTGCTCCTCCAGGTAGGCGGAGAGCCTGTCCCGCTCCTCGTCGGTGAACCGTCCGGCGTCGAACCTCCGCGCCCACTCCGCCCGATCACGCGGGCGCCCCAGCGCGTCCAGCACGACGGGGAGCAGCACCTGCCGCAGCAGGGCGGGGGTGTGGGTGGGAAGCTCCACCACGAGAGAGTCGAATTCGTGCGCGCGGAGCAACACCTCATATAGGGAGAAATCCCCAGGTTTTCCGTCACCTCGCGGTCGTACAAACAGCCAAGGTGAATCAATCAGGTCATATGTGGACATGAGGGATCCTCGAATTAGCCATGTCTGGAGGCCGATCAGTGAAGCGTGCCAGAGGAGACGACCCCCGGGAGGGAAAATCCCTAGAGTGGAACCACCTCGCACATTCGACGCCGACAAAACACGAATTTCGCAAAAGTTGACCATGAGTTATGCGGGGATGGTCCGTAGCCGTGTCTCGGACAACCGTCGGCCCCGCACCTGCGGGGATATCAGAGCCTTACACGGGCTTGACTGCGACATGACGAAAGACGACGCCCCGGGGGCTTGGGGACGAACCCGGGGCATCGGAACACACATCGGACAACAGCGCGTCCTCACCCAGCAGGCCCGCGCACTCGGCGTCCAGAACAAACGCGCGGGCGTGCTCGCGCCGCGTGAACCTCGTCGAGAATGACGACCTCGCCCATGAACCCGACGGCACGCCCGGTCCGACCGGCGCCCCAGAGAAACCGGCCGATCACACCGACAGCGAACGATCCCAGCAGTCCTCACACTCCTCCGAGGAATCCCCCCCCCCCCCGCATGCTCGGGGAGCACAGCACCTCGGGATCTGACCACTATTCGGTGCAGGGGCCATCCCCGCGCGCGCGGGGATATCCCTTCCTTCTTGACGTGCTGCCAGGCGTTCGCCTCGTGCTTCCCACGCACGTGGGGATAGCCCAAGCCTCAAGGGCTCACAGCCAGATAGCGCATGGCTGGCCCAGGAGGACTACCCTGCTCAGGAACATCCGGAGACAACAAGGCCGATGGTGCCCGAAATGTCCGATCCCTCGAAAGTGCTCGAATTTCACACTTACCGCCGATAAACCTGCAGGTCAGGCAGAGTGCTCCCCGCGCACGCGGGGATGGTCCCTGGGCTGACTGAATCGCGCGATTCCTAGGGGCGTGCTCCCCGCGCACGCGGGGATGGTCCCCAGCTGAGGCAGAGGATTCGGGTGCCTGGGCAGTGCTCCCCGCGCACGCGGGGATGGTCCCTGCGGCGCGAGCACGGGTACGAAGACAACCAGGTGCTCCCCGCGCACGCGGGGATGGTCCCAGGGCGCGGGCGGCGGCCACGTCCTGGTCGGTGTGCTCCCCGCGCACGCGGGGATGGTCCCCTGCCGAACCGAGGACGCCAGTCGCCCAACCCGTGCTCCCCGCGCACGCGGGGATGGTCCCGGCGGCACGCTGCTGTACGACATCCCGCTGGGGTGCTCCCCGCGCACGCGGGGATGGTCCCGGGTTCAGGACGCCGTCTATGTCCAGGAGGATGTGCTCCCCGCGCACGCGGGGATGGTCCTCAATCCGGGAAGTCCGGCCGGGCCGCGTTCATGTGCTCCCCGCGCACGCGGGGATGGTCCCGTCGACCGCATGACCCGCGAGCAACTCCTCGCGTGCTCCCCGCGCACGCGGGGATGGTCCCGTGGCGGTCCTGATGTAGATGGACACCGTGTAGTGCTCCCCGCGTGCGCGGGGATAGTTCGTCAGATCTGCGCTGAGACAGAATGTGGTTACCTGGCCTGACCTGGTTATACATCGGCCGGGACAGCAACGCCCCGCTGGTTGATCGGCGGGGCGTCGTCGTGTCCGGCTCAGGCTGACCGGTTTCCGGACGTCAGGGCGCGCAGTTCCCGGACGGCGGGTAGAGTGCGGGCCTTCTCCGGAAGCACGGTCAGCGTGAGTCGAGCGTCTGACAAATTGTGACCGCTTCGCCGTTCGGCAGGAAGCTCGTCAAGGGTCCGCAGGGCGTGCTGAACGCCCTGTTCCGGGTCGGTCCGCGCTTGCGCCGCCGCTCGGTGCAGCTCGAAAACGGCCGACATAATGTGCCCGGAGTCGTACGCCTCTCTGGCGGCGTCCTGTGCCTCACCGGCCCGTCTGCCATCGCCCGCGAGAGTGTAGATCAGGCTGCGGCTGTACCAGTCGGGGCGCGGGGTTCCCGGAGTCTGCGCGGGCAGGCGCTCCAGCACGCTCTCAGCCCGTGTCAGTGTGGTGGCCGCTTCGTTGAGACGGCCGTTCATCGCGAGGACCTGCGCCTCCACGCGGAGCGCGGAGAACAGCGTCAGACTCGGCCGCTCCCCGGCCAGACGACAGGCTTCCTGAAGCAGAGGAAGAACGTCGCCGCCGTCATAGCGCCGATGCGAAGCCTCCCAGCTTCGCAGTAGCGACGCCTGCATGGTGTCCTGGGAGACGTCGGCCAGCGTGCGGGCCCGCCTCCACCATCGCCACGCCTCCCGCCGGCTGCCGAGGTCGTACCACGCACCGGCGATCAGGGCGCTGTAGCGCGCGGCGGCGTGAGCCAGGTCCCGCTCCACGACTTCCGGCTGAGAGCGGTTGAGGTGGGGGGCGATGTCGGCGTAGTCGACTGCGAGCGCCGCGAGCACGGTGGCGGGCGGCTCGTAGTAGCCCCGTCCGAAGTGGGCTTCGGCCGCTTCCTCCCAGTCGTCGATCATCTCCTGAGACACGCTCGCACCAGGGATACGTGGCCCGTAGGTCTGCCAGGCATCGGTCAAGGTGGCCAGCACGGGCGCCACGGCACCGCCGACAGCGACGGCGGCGGCGTCCCGCATCAGTCGTCTGCGCTCCATATCATCGTCCTCATCCCGGATTGAGGCCTTTGCTTCGACAGTACTCTTTCGTGACCCATTGGCATCATCCGCTGTTATATCCGGCTTGTCCGTACACAAATCCGTTTCGGCGATTCCGAAGGCCCGAGCGAATAGCTGCGGATAGGGCTCGCTCGGCCGATGCTTTCCGGCCTCCCAGGAGCGGATCATGCGGATGAGTGATTCCCGGGTCGGCAAGTGCGGCCGACGGCGGGCATCGGCTGCTTCCACGAGCTGTTTGGCCATGTCCGTCAAGGACCAATCGCGCCGCAGGCGCTCATTACGTAACCGGACGGCCCACGCGGGGAGATCGCTCATTCTGGCTCATCTCACGGACGGACACGGGGGATATCTGCCGCCCCCAAAGTATCCCCTGTCGCGATGTGATCACACAGGGTTGTGATAGATCCCGTCCCTTAAAAAAGCGGACCCGCCCAACGCTCCACACGTTCGGACGGGTCCTGATCGCAAAGGAGTGCGATCTATGCAGGATCGTAGTTCCACAACGCCCGGGTCCGCGAGGCCCGCATCCGCGATGTCCGTGGTGTCGGTGATTCCCGGTTGGCAGGTGTTCCTCAGCGACAGGGGCCGCTTCTGGGCCAGCCGCCGGGAGCCGTTCTCCACCCAGGCCGCCTACGCCGGGGCCGAGCGGACGGTGGACGCCGACACCTTCGAGCAGTTGCGGGCCGAGACCGCCCGCCAGGAGGAGACGGCGACGGTCCAGGCGGTGAGGTCGTGATGTGGCGCCGCGACTCTCGCGACTCCCACCTCTCCGGCACTTCGGGCCGTCACCGCGCCGGGCAGGCCCGTACCTCCGTGGTGCACCGCCGGTTGTGGGACGGCCCGGCCCGCGCCCAGGCCGAACGCCTGGCCCAGGCGTGGCCGAGCTGGACCGTGCTGTACGGCGTGGGCAGCCGCCGCTTCTACGCCCTGGCCGCCTGGGCGACGTCCGAGCCGCTGATGGTCGAGGCCGCCACCGCCGAGGAGCTGGAGAGGCGGATGTATGAGGCGGTCATGGCCGTGACCGCCCGCCGCGAGACCCCCCTCACCACCTCGGCCCCTCCGACCGCCCCGACCGCCCCGGCCGCTTCGGCACCCCCGCTACCTCCGGCACCCTCGCCTCTCCCGGCGCCCCTGGCGTTCTCACCTTCCCCGAGCAGGCGCGGCGGCGTTCCTTCCCCGGCACCCGCCGCCGCGCCGCATCATCCCCGCCGCCCCTACCGGGACGCGGCCTAAAAAGCCGGTGCGGCGGTATCACCTCCCAGGGGACGCCGTACCGATCACTGTGCGGCCCGGGCCGGAGGGGGCCCGGGCCGCACCTCGCGGCCCCCTCTCGGAAGGGGAGGGGGCCGCACCCCAACGCGGCCCTCTCCTGGAGGGGGAAGAGGGCCGCCCGCACCGGCCGGACCACACCCCGGGTCCGGCCGGTGCACCCCCCAAGGGCCCTGGCCGACCGCCCCCGGCGGCCGGGCATCACCCGCCCGCCCCCACGCACCGTCAGGAGAGCCGTGCTCGACACCCTGATCCTCACGCTGTGGCTGTACGGCGCCGGCGCACTGGCCTGGCTCACCGGATGCGCCCTGCACATCGCCACCACCCCACGCCTCACCCACCGCCTCTTCACCCCCGGAGCCCGGCACCTGGGCATGCGCCCCCGCTCCCTGATCATCCTGGCCACGCTCGGCAGCAGCCTGCTGTGGCCCCTGACCGCCCTGCTGATATGCGCCAACCTGCTCCGGCGACGACCGTGACCGACCGCGACCTCGACATCATCACCCCGCCCGGCGTCATCCACGACCAGGTACGCCCACAGTCCCCCGACCCCCACCAGGAGATCCCCCGTGAAAGGCATCAAGGTCATCGGTGGTGACGGCTCCGCCCTCGCCACCCCTTTCCCCGTTCTCCCGCCCCGGTTCGAGGCGTTGCTCACCCCGACCGAGGTCGCGACCCTGTTCCGCGTCGACCCCAAAACCGTCACCCGCTGGGCGAAGGCAGGAAGACTCACCAGCATCCGCACCCTCGGCGGACACCGCCGCTACCGCCAAGCAGAAGTCCTCGCACTCCTGGCAGACAGCACACAGAAACGCGACGAGTAACGAACCACCACCCGGAACGGCCCCCACGCACCCGGACGGCTCGTGACGACCCGCTCCACGAGCCGTTCGGGCACCACCCGGCATCCCGTCCAAACACCGGCACGACACGGCCCCGGTTCTTTGGAACGGGCAGGGCATCGCCGTACTCTCAGCCCACTCCTCGTGGAAACGGTGAAGACCGGGCGCGTCTACGCCATAGGACGGCTGGTCAACCTCTCATTGAGGTGTCTCACCGGGGTGTCGTGTTGAGCACCGACCGCACCACCGCGTGTGTGTCGGTCAGGTCGGACAGGACGAGTTCGGCGCCCGCCTGTCTCAGGGCGGCCTCGTCGCTCGCCCCGGTGGCGACCGCGACGACCCGGGCGCCGCCGTGGTGTCCGGCGTGCACGTCGTGCGGGGTGTCGCCCACCAGGACGGTGCGGTGCTCGTCGAAATGCTCGCCGTACTTGTCGGCGGCCCGCTGCCGTGCGAGCCGTACGAGGGGCGGGCGCTCGTGGTGGTCGAATCCATAGGCGCCGACGTCGAAGTCCACGTACTCGTCCAGGGAGAGAGCCGTCAGTTTGCTGATCGCGATGGATCGGGTGTTCCCGGTGAGCACCGACTGGATCACGTCGGGGCGAGCAGCCAGGGCCGTGAGCGCGGCTTTCGCCCCCGGGAGCACGCGGCCGTGATCGCTGATGTCCCGGCTCCGTGAGCTGAACCCGGCCGCGAGTTCGCCGGCGAACCGTGTGATCAGTGATTCCGATGTCTCGATGCCGTGCATGTGCAGGGTTTCGCCGATGATGGCCCGGTCGGTCCGGCCGGCCATGTGCGCGAGTTTTCGCGCGGGCCGACCCGTCACGGTGAGAAACGCTCCCTCGTAGATCTCCCTGCTCAACGGGCCGACGGTGATCAATGTGTGATCGATGTCCCACAACACAAGGGTGCGCACGAACCGCATTCTAAGCGGCAATCCACTCTTTTCGGGCTCCGGCGTCCGGGCTCCTTGGGTTTGGATCCGTGGTCAGGGGTGGCGCGGAGGGTCGGAGAGCAGGACGGCCAGGAGGCGGAGGGCCCCGGCCTTGTCCAGGGGCTCGTTGCCGTTGCCGCACTTGGGCGACTGGATGCAGGACGGGCAGCCCCGTTCGCACTCGCAGGAGACGATCGCCTCCCGGGTGGCCGTGAGCCAGTCGAGGGCGCGGGCGTAGCCGCGTTCGGCGAAGCCGGCGCCGCCCTCGTGGCCGTCGTAGACGAAGACGGTGAGCAGCCCGGTGTCGGTGTGGAGTTCGGTGGAGACGCCGCCGATGTCCCAGCGGTCGCAGGTCGCGAAGAGCGGCAGCAGGCCGATCGAGGCGTGTTCCGCCGCGTGCGCGGCTCCCCCCAGGTCCAGGCCGTCCCGGACCAGGACGGTGGTCGCGGAGGCGGGCAGCGTCCACCAGACCGCGCGGGTCCTCAGGGTGCGCGGCGGCAGGTCGAGGGGCTCGTCGCCGAGGGACTCGCCGCTCTGGGCGCGGCGCCTGACATAGGAGACGACCCGGCGGGTGACCTCCACCGAGCCGAAGTGGAGCTCCCCGGGGCCGAGCGGGTGCGAGCGGAGCGACTCCAGCACCGAGACGTCGGTGACGTCCCTGGCGAAGGTCGTGTAGTCGGGGGTTCCGGCCTCGACGAGGGCGACCCCCGCCTCCAGGTCGAGCTCGTCCACCAGGAAGGTCTCCCCCTGGTGGACGTAGACGGCGCCGGTGTGCACGGTGGTGTGGGACGAGGACTCGTCCACGGTGCCCAGCAGCCGCCCGGTGGACGTCTCGACGACCTGGATCGGGGCGCCGCCCGCGCCGCGGATGTCCGCGAGGTCGACGGCCCGTTCCCGGCTGGTCCAGAACCAGCCGGTGGCCCGCCTCCTCAGCAGGCCGTCGGCGACCAGGCCGGCGAGGACCTCCTCGGCGGCCGGTCCGAAGATCTCCAGGTCGTCCTGGGTCAGCGGGATCTCGGCGGCGGCGGCGCACAGGTGCGGGCCGAGTACGTACGGGTTGCCGGGGTCCAGCACGATCGCCTCGACCGGGCGGCCGAAGAGCGCCTCGGGGTGGTGCACCAGATAGGTGTCCAGGGGGTCGTCCCTGGCGATCAGCACCGCCAGCGCCTCTTGTCCGGCCCTCCCCGCCCGCCCGGCCTGCTGCCACAGCGACGCCCGGGTTCCCGGCCAGCCCGCGATGAGCACGGCGTCCAGCCCGGTCACGTCCACGCCGAGTTCCAGCGCGTTGGTGGTCGCCAGCCCGAGCAGGTCCCCCGAGCGGAACGCCTTCTCCAGCCCCCGGCGGTCGTCGGCGAGGTATCCGGCCCGGTAGGCCGCCACCCTGTCCGGCAGGTCCGCCGGGGCTCCGGCGTCGGCCACGAGGTCCTGGAGCCTGGCCCGCGTTGTCAGGGCCACCGACTCGGCGGCCCTGCGGGAGCGGACGAAGGCCAGGGTGCGGATGTCGGCGGCGACCAGGTCCGCGAGGAGGTCGGCGCTCTCGGCGGTGGCGGGGCGGCGCAGGGGAGCGCCGCCCTCGCCACGTAGATCGGTCAGGGGCGGCTCCCACAGGGCGAAGGTGGTCGCGCCCCGAGGAGAGGTGTCGGTGGTCACCTCGGCCATCTGGAGGCCCGTCAGGCGCATCGCGAAGACCTGCGGTTCGCTGGCGGTGGCCGAGGAGAGCAGGAAGGCCGGGCTGGAGCCGTACCGCGCGCAGACCCGGCGCAGGCGGCGCAGGATCTGCGCCACGTGGGAGCCGAACACGCCGCGGTAGCCGTGGCACTCGTCCACCACCACCATCCGCAGCCGCCGCCAGAAGCTCGACCACTGGGCGTGCCGCGGTAGCAGGGTGCGGTGGAGCATGTCCGGATTGGTGAGGAGGTAGTTGGCGTGCCGTCGGGCCCAGGCCCGCTCCTCGAAGGGGGTGTCCCCGTCGAAGGTGGCGGCGCGGAGCTCGGGCAGGTCGAGGTCGACCAGGGTGCGGAGCTGGTCGGCGGCCAGCGCCTTGGTCGGGGTGAGGTAGAGGACCGTGCCGCCGTCGAGCACCTGGGACAGGGCCGGAACCTGGTAGCAGAGGGACTTGCCGGACGCGGTTCCTGTGGAGATGATCACATTTTCACCACAATGGAGGCGTTCGACGGTTTCGGCCTGATGCGGCCACAGACCTGAGACGCCCTGGTTCGCCCAGCGCGTAACCAGTCGTTCGTCGATCCAGTCCGGCCAGCGGGCCTGACCCGCCTGACGTGCGGGAACGTGCTCCACGTGTGTCACGCGTTCGCGACGTGCGGGAGCGTCGAGCAGATAGGTGAGCGCGGAACCCGCTCGGAGGGAGGAGGATGAGGGCGGAGTCACTGGTTTCCAGTCTGGCATCTGTGGGCAGAGTCGCCGGGAATCGTGATTTCGTATAGACACTGAGCGTACGCATGGTTGAATGCCGCGCGTCGGGGCTTGTCGTCTGGGGACCATCCGGTCCCAGGAGTCACGCCCGAATCGGTACTTTCGCAGGCAAGGCGCTGGAGGATCTGTGGATCTGAAGTTGGACCACCATTCCGAGGACCGTCTCACCATCGTTGAGGTCGAGGGTGAGATCGATGTCTACACCGCGCCCAGATTGCGTGAGCTCCTGATCGACCTGGTCAACAAGGGGAACTTCCACCTGCTCGTCAACATGGAGAAGGTCGACTTCCTTGACTCAACGGGCCTTGGTGTCCTGGTCGGCGGGCTCAAGCGAGTTCGGGCGCACGACGGCTCACTGGAGCTGGTCTGCACCCAGGAGCGCATCCTGAAGATCTTCCGGATCACCGGACTGACCAAGGTCTTCGGAATCTATGCCTCGGTCGAGGAGGCCAAGGAAGTTCACGGCCGAGACAAGTAAGTCAATGGCTACCGTCGAGCTGACGTTCAGCGCCCTTCCCGCCCACGTGCGCACGGCACGTCTGGTCGCCACGGCGATCGCCAGGCGCACCGGCGTGGAGGAGTCACTGCTGGACGAGGTACGGCTCGCAGTCGGTGAGGCGTGTTCTCGGGCTGTCGAGGCGCACCGCCTCCACTGCCCGGGGGAGCCGATCCGCATCGAGCTCCGTGATGACCAGGGGCGTTTCGAGGTGACCGTCACCGATTCGGCGCCGAGCGATGAGCTGGAGCAGGATCGTGGGCTGTTACGGTTCGACGATCCCCTGGGGCAGCTCCCCGACACTCTGATGTCCGGCTTCGGCATCGCGGTCATCGTGGGGCTGGCCGACGACGTTCAGGTCTACCCGAGCCAGAAGGGCATGTGCATCCGCATGAGCTGGCCCGCGGTGGCCAACGGCCTGCCCACGGTCTGACGGCGGGAGAACGTGACCTGACAGCGGGAGAATCTGCTCCGGCAGTGGTGAGACCTCGGCAGCCGGGCGCGTCTGGGACGCGCCCGGCTGTCCGTTTTGGACGATAGTTTCAGTCAAACATAATTTTGACATCTGTAGCCCGAAACGGGCAGAAGCCCTGGCGGCGAGGGATGATGCCCCGGTCCGGGCAACCTTTAGGCGGCCGAGTCGGGAAAGATTACTGATCCGGTCATTAACTGGCTCCCCGCGGAGGCTTCATATCGGCGTCCTCGCTGCGTAGACTCCCCGGCACCGGCCAAGGTTTGTCCTTCGGAGCGGCCCGATGACGGGTTCGGTCCCGGGGGAGGTCTGCGGACGCAACCGGAAGCGGCACTGCCAACCACCCCGGACGTGCGCCGCTCCAACTGCCGATCACCTACTCGCAGCGCACTCCGGGCAGGACGTGTTCCCGTCTTGCCGAGGAGAGTCGGATGTCTGTGCTTCACCCAGCCGCTGCGAAAGAGCCAGCGGTCTCCCTGAGCGGTTCCCATTTCAACATCGTGATCGTGGTGGCCGTGGTGGCCCTGATCGCGCTCGTCGTCGCCGGTGTCCTCGTGCGAGAGGTGCTGGCCGCCGGTCAAGGCACCGAGCGCATGCGGAACATCGCGCGAGCCGTGCAGGAAGGGGCCTCCGCGTATCTGACGCGGCAGTTCCGGACACTCGCGGTGTTCGTGGTCCTCATCCCCTTCCTCCTCTACCTGCTTCCCGCGGAGTCGACCGGTGTGGCCGTCGGCCGGTCGGCCTTCTTCGTGGTCGGCGCGCTGTTCTCCGCGCTGACCGGCTTCATCGGCATGTGGCTCGCGGTCCGCGGGAACGTCCGCGTCGCGGCGGCCGCCCGGGAGTCGGGGGAGAAGGTCGCGATGCGGATCGCGTTCCGCACCGGTGGTGTGGCCGGCATGGTCACCGTTGGTCTCGGCCTGCTGGGCGCCGCGATAGTGGTGATCGCCTACGGGGGTGAGGCTCCGGCGGTGCTGGAGGGCTTCGGGTTCGGGGCCGCGCTGCTCGCCATGTTCATGCGGGTCGGTGGCGGCATCTTCACCAAGGCCGCCGACGTCGGCGCCGACCTGGTCGGCAAGGTCGAGCAGGGCATCCCCGAGGACGATCCGCGCAACGCCGCCACCATCGCCGACAACGTGGGCGACAACGTCGGCGACTGCGCGGGCATGGCCGCCGACCTGTTCGAGTCCTACGCGGTCATGCTGGTGGCCAGCCTGATCCTGGGCAAGGTCGCCTTCGGCACCGAGGGCCTGGTCTTCCCGCTCGTCGTCCCGATGATCGGTGTGCTCACCGCCATCATCGGCATTTTCACCACCGCTCCGCGCAAGGGCGACCGCAACGGGATGGCCGCGATCAACCGGGGCTTCTTCATCTCGGCTGCCGTCTCGGCGATTCTCGTCGGCGTCGCCGCCTTCCTCTACCTGCCGAGCAGCTTCGCCGGGCTGACCGGGGTGAGCCCGGAGATCGCCGCGGTCACCTCCGACCCCCGCCTGATCGCCATCGGCGCGGTGCTCATCGGCCTGGTGCTGGCGAGCGCCATCCAGATCCTCACCGGCTACTTCACCGAGACCAACCGCCGCCCGGTGAAGGACATCGGGGAGAGCTCCCGCACCGGTCCCGCCACCGTCATCCTGTCCGGCATCAGCGTCGGCCTGGAGTCGGCCGTCTACTCGGCACTGATCATCGGCGCGGCTGTTTATGGCGCGTTCCTGCTCGGCTTCGGCAACGTCACCGTCGCCCTGTTCGCCGTGGCCCTGGCGGGCACCGGCCTGCTGACCACGGTCGGTGTGATCGTGTCGATGGACACCTTCGGCCCGGTCTCGGACAACGCCCAGGGTATCGCCGAGATGTCCGGCGACGTGGAGGGCGAGGGCGCGCGGGTGCTCACCTCGCTGGACGCCGTGGGCAACACCACCAAGGCCATCACCAAGGGCATCGCGATCGCCACGGCCGTGCTCGCCGCGACCGCGCTGTTCGGAGCGTTCCGGACGGCGATCGAGACCGAACTGTCCAAGGCGACCCAGGGCGTGAAGGAGGCGCTCGGCTCGTTCAGCACGTTCAGCCTGAGCGTCGACTCCCCGAACGTGCTCGTCGGGTTGATCATTGGCGCCGCGGTGGTGTTCATGTTCTCCGGCCTGGCCATCATGGCGGTCGGCCGCGCCGCCGGGCGGGTGGTCTTCGAGGTCCGCGAGCAGTTCCGCACCAAGCCGGGGATCATGGCCGGTACGGAGCTGCCCGACTACGGCAGGGTGGTGGACATCTGCACCCGTGACTCGCTGCGGGAACTGGCCACGCCGGGCCTGCTGGCCGTGCTCACCCCGATCGCCGTCGGCTTCGCCCTCGGCTACGCGCCGCTGGGAGCGTTCCTGGCCGGGGCCATCGCCTGTGGCACGCTCATGGCGGTCTTCCTGGCCAACTCCGGCGGCGCCTGGGACAACGCCAAGAAACTGGTCGAGGACGGCCACCACGGAGGCAAGGGCTCGCCGGCCCACGAGGCCACCATCATCGGCGACACGGTCGGCGATCCGTTCAAGGACACCGCCGGACCGGCGATCAACCCGCTCCTGAAGGTCATGAACCTGGTGGCGCTGCTGATCGCTCCGGCCGTGGTGGCCTACGCCGACAACGTGGCCCTGCGGACCGGCGTCACGCTGGTCGCGGTCGCCGTCGTCGTCGGCGCGGTGGTCGTCTCCAAGCGCCGTTCCGCGAGCATCTCCCCGACCGAGGAGAACCGGGTGGACCGCGAGCGGGAGCCGGTGTCGAGCTGATCGAGGTCTGACGCGGGATCCGGCGCGGGTCCGGCGTGAGATCCGGCGCGAGGGGGTGCACGGGCACGTGTACCCCCTCGCGTGCGCGGACCGTTCCGGTGGGAAACTGGGCCCATGGAACAGCAGCCCTCCGGAGGCAGAGCACTCGTATTCATCCTGCTGGCGATGGCCGCGGTATTCGCGGTGATCGTGGGGGTGGCCATATGGGCGGCGAGGTGACGATGCGCACGCTGATCGTTCTCCGGCACGCCAAGGCGGTGCACATCCCCGGCCTCGCCGACCGGGAGCGCCCGCTCACCGGCCGTGGCCGGCGGGACGCCCACCGGGTCGGCGAGACGCTCGCCGGCATGGGCCTCCAGCCCGACCTGGTGCTCTGCTCGCCGTCGGCGCGGACCCGGGAGACCGCCGAGCTGGCCCTGCCCGGAGCGGACATCACCCTGGAGTGGGCCATCTACCAGGCATATCCCGACGAACTGCTCACGCTTGTCCGGCGGAGCGACCCCGAGATCCGCACGCTGGCCCTGGTCGGCCACAACCCCGGAGTCCACGAACTGGTCCAGACCCTCACCACGGAGGGCGACGACCCCGGCTTCCCGCCCGGCGCGTTCGCCGTCATCGAGACCGACGGTGAGTGGGCCGGGCTCGACGCCGGGCGCGGCGTCGTGCGCTGGAGTCCCAAGGAGCACTGAGCCCCCGCCGGTGCGGACCGGAGGGACGGGAGACCCGTCTGCCACCCCCGCGCCGTCCGACCCTGGGAGTGGCATGCGGAGGATCGCCGAGGCGCTGCGCGGCGACTTCGTGATCGCCGGCCGCCCCGCGTGGGGATACGGCCTGCTGTGCGCGCTGGGCATCTGCCTTCCGCTGCTGTCCGGCGTCCTCCTCGGCCACCCCCGCGAGGGCGCCGCGATGGCCCTCGGCGGCTACCTCACCGTCTTCGGCGACGCTCCGGGCCTGCCGTACGGCGAGCGCACCCGCAAGCTGCTCACCACCGTGCTCATGATCACGCTCGGCGCGGGCCTGGGACAGCTGATCCAGCCCTGGCCGTGGCTCGCGGTCGTCGTGGTGGGCCTGGTCGCCGCGGCCGGCGCCTACTGGCAGGTCATCAGCGTTCCCTCGGTGCTCGCCCTGACCCTGACCTACTTCGCCCCGCCGGGCACCGGCGTGCCCGCCCATATGGCGATCACCGCGGCCGGTGGCCTGCTGATCACCGCGCTGCTCGTGGTGCTCTGGCCGGTGCGCCGTCTCCAGCCGCTCCGCGCGGCCTTCGAGGAGGCCGGTACCGCGCTGGCCGACCTCCTGGCCGCCGCGGGCCGCGCCCCGCTCTCGGACGAGAGCTGGGAGCCGTTGCGCCACCGGGCGGTCACCACCCGGCGCGACGAGGCCAGGGCCTTCTCCCTGTACCGGGTGTCACCGGAGGACGACCGGGCCCTGGAACGGCTGCTGACCACGTTCAACCGCCTCTTCCAGGAGACCGTCGCGCTGCGCGTGCTACGGGCGGCGGCCGTACAGGCGGATCTGGACGCGGGGTGGACCGAGGAACTGCACACGGCGGTCGAGGCTCTGGCCCGCGCGTTGCGGGAGGCGGTGACGCTCGGCGGCTCGGCCGCGGTGCCCGAGGCGATGGACGCCATGGCGCGGTTCGGTGGCCGGGTGGCCGAGATCCGCCGGGCCGCCCACGCCGGTGACACGCCGCTGCCTCCGGCCGTGCTGCTCGGACAGATCCGCCGGTGCCTCGACCGGATCGGGACGGCGGTGCGGTCGATGTCGCGGCAGGCGGTCGAGGCGGTCGAGGTCGGACCGCGCCTGCCCAGGTTCCACCGGCTCCGTAAGCCGGTGTTCTCCACCGGCCACCACCCGGTACGGCTGGGCCTGGCGGTGACCACGGCCATGGCGCTGATGCTGCTGGCCCACGAGCACTACGCCAAGTGGTTCGTGGTGACCGTGATCGTCAGCATCCGGCCCGCCTACCGCGACACGGTGGACCGGGTGACGCTCCGGGTGCTGGGCACGGCGGTGGGCGCCGTGGGGGCGGCGGCGGTGCTCGCGATCGCACCGGGCCACCTGTATCTGATCGTGTTCATCGGGGTCTGCGCGGTGCTGGGGTTCGCGTTCCGGGGGTCGAGCTACGGCTACTGGACGATCTTCGCCACGCCGCTGTCGCTGATGCTGTCGGACTTCACCGTGCCGCTCGACTGGGGCGCGGCGGCAGCCCGGGTGGCGCTCACGGTCGCGGGCGGGGCGCTGGCGCTGTTCTCCGCCCGGCTGCTGTGGCCCAGGGGGCACCGGGCCCGGCTGACCGGCGGGATCGTGGACACGCTCGAACGGCACGCGGCGCTGGTGCGATCGCTGATCGACCAGGACCCCGACGTGGTGCGCTCCAGGATCTCCTCGGCGGCCGACGCCGCGGGCCGGCTCACCGAGTCTCTGGACCGTTTGGACAAGGAACCGGGGGGCAGCGCGCCGCAGCGTCTCAGGGACGCGGTGACGGCCGCCAGACGGCTGCGGGACAACGCGCTGGCGCTGTTCGCGGTGCCCGCCCCCGCCGAGGACTCCGGGCCCACGGTGACGGTCCTCGACATGGTCGCCGACCGGCTGGAGAACGTCGCCGAGGCGGTCGGGACGGGACGTCCCGAGGCTCCGTCCGACGCTCTGGACCGGGTGCTCGACGAGCTCGGCGCGCATGTGGACCTGCTGGCCGCCCGGCGGCTGGACGAGGTGACCGAGGGGGACCCCGATCGGATGACCGGGATCCGCCGGGAGATCATGCACGCCGCCGCCGCGCAGCCGACCCTGAGGGGACTGAGCGCGGAGGCTCTCCGCCTGGCCTCGCTCACCGCTCCACGGCGGTGACGCGCCGGCGTCGTGCCGGGCCCGGTGCCGGACTCCGGCCGGCTCCGCTCACCGCCCCACGGCTCCGCTCACCGCCCCACGGCTCCGCTCACCGCTTCACAGCGCCGACGCCGTCCTCGGCGTCGGCGGCGTCGACCTCGGCGCGCGGGATGCCGAGCAGATAGAGGATCGAGTCGAGGTAGGGCACGTTGACCGCGGTGTCGGCGGCCTTGCGGACCACGGGCTTGGCGTTGAACGCGATGCCCAGACCGGCCGCCGCGATCATGTCCAGGTCGTTGGCGCCGTCACCGATGGCCACGGTCTGGCTGATCGGGATGCCCGCCTCGCGCGCGAAGCGCTCCAGCGCCCGAGCCTTGCCCGGCCGGTCGACGATCTCGCCGACGACCCGGCCGGTGAGCACGCCGTCCACGATCTCCAGGGTGTTGGCCGCGGAGTAGTCGATCCCGAGATCCTCCACCAGGGCGTCGGTGAGCTGGGTGAACCCGCCGCTGACGATCGCGAAGCGGTAGTCCAGCCGCTTGAGCGTGCGGACCAGCGTGCGGGCGCCCGGGGTGAGCACGAGCTCCTTGCGGACCTTCTCGAAGATCTCCTCCGGCAGGCCCGCCAGCAGCGCGACCCGCCGGCGTAGCGACTCGGCGAAGTCGAGCTCGCCGCGCATCGCCTCCTCGGTGACCCGGGCGACCTCCTCCAGGCAGCCCGCGTGCGCGGCCAGCAGCTCGATCACCTCGGCCTGGATGAGCGTGGAGTCGACGTCCATCACGATCAGCCGTTTGGCCCTGCGGTGCAGGCCGCTCCGCTGCACGGCCACGTCCACCTGCTGGGTGTGCGCCTCGATGGCCAGTTCGGCGCGGAGCGTGGCGGGGTCGGCCCCGGACACGGCCAGCTCGATGCAGGTCACCGGATAGTTGGACAGCCGCTCGATCCGGTCGATGTTGGCGCCGGCCGCCGCGATCCGGCCGGTGATCCCGGCCATCGCGGCGGGCTGCAGGGGCGCGCCGAGCACGGTGATGTGCAGCCGTCCGCGTCGCCGCTTCTCCTGGAGGTCGGAGGCGGTGGACAGTTCCACCTCCAGGCCCAGGTCCCCCGCGGTCCGCTCGACGGCGGTCCACAGGGCGCCGAGGGTGCTGCCGGTCCCGGTCGAGGGATCGCCGGCGTAGGCGACGAGTACGCCCAGGGTGAGCCGTCCGCGTATGACGACCTGCTCCACATCGGCGACGACGATGGGGAAGCCGGCGAGGACGGAGAAGAGCCGTGAGGTGACGCCCGGTCGGTCGGGGCCGGTCAACGTGATCAGAAGCGTGCGCTGGTTCATCGGTATCTACGCTACTTGGCTCCGGAAACGATCGTGAATGCGGTTCGTCGTCCGGACGCCCGGCGTTCGCGCTCCTCCGCCGTCCGATGTCGTCCGCGGCTCTCGCGCGGGTTCACCGCGACGGCCCCGGCTCCGAGGCGATCTCGTCCGGCGGGGAGACGGAGACCGCCCGGGGCGAGGGCGTGCCCGGCCGACGGCCGAGAGGCGGGACGGGGACCGCCCGGGGACGGCGCCCTAGCGCACGATCCTGGTCTTGACCTTCTTCACGAAGTACCAGTGCTTGATGCCCATGCGCTTGAACTCGTCACGGTTGAGGTCCTCGGCGCCGGTCGGCAGGTCGACCGTGTCGACGCCGAGCAGGGCGGTGGCGGTGCCCCGGGCCTTCCGGCTCAGCTTCACCACGACCTCGATGCTCTCGTACTCGTCGATCTCCAGGGCGTTCGGCGTGAAGCACCAGAAGCCGTCCTCGTAGGAGCCGCACCGGGTGCCCTTGGGGGCGTACACCGCCGACAGCTTCGAACCCTTGGGCAGTACGCCGCCGGTCCAGAACGAGTCGGCGAGGTGGGGGCCCTTGTTGGTCGCCTTGATGCGGTAGGTGATCTTCCCTCCGGCCCGGACCCTCTTCGGCGCCGAGACCTTGACGTCGAAGGAGGAGAAGGGGTCGTCGGCCTTCTTGACGACCCCGGCGGTGGTTCCGGCGGGGGCGGCCGAGGCCGGCGTGGCGAGGAGCATCGTGCCCGCGAGCGGGGTGACCAGGGCAAAGGCTGCGATCTTGGAGATCGGGTAACGCATTGGACGTCTCCCAGGTGGGGGGACGGGGACGCTGCGACCGTCCCCGTACAAGGCCGCAGCGTTTTATCACATATAACGAGGTAAAGGAAATTACAACTATCCTATGGCGTTTTTAGCGGGGCTCCCGGCGCGGCAGCCGTACCGGACCGGCCGGAGGCCCGCGCCGACCGGCATTTCGCGTACGGCGCCGCCTCCGGGCGCCCCGCGTCCACGCCGGACAGGCGCCCCGCGTCCACGCCGGACAGGGGTCAGCGCAGGATCCGGGTCCTGACCTTCAGATACTTCAGGTCCACCCCGGTTTCGAGACCGTGGATGTTCAGGGTGTCGAGTCCGCCCGCCGGGACGTCGATCGACGCCGTGGCGAACTCGGCCGTGGCGGTGCCCCGGGCGCCGCCCTTGAGCCACACCTTGACCTTGACGGTGGCCGTCCTGCCGGGCTTCAGGGTGTCCAGCAGGCAGCCCACCTCGCGCCCGTCCGCCTCGCAGTAGGAGCCGGAGGGGCCGGTGATCCGCACCTTGCGGGCCTGCCGGGGGACGTAGCCGCCGACGTAGGCGATGTCGGTGGCCCACTCCCCGACGTTCCTGCTCTTGAGCGTGTAGACGATCGTGTCACCCGCCCAGGCCCGGCGCGGATAGTAGGCGGTCAGCTTCAGCGGTGAAAGCGGCGGGCTCACGAGGGGCGCCGTCCGCGGTGCCGGGGCGGCGTTCGCGCTCTGCGGAACGAACAGCAGACCTCCCGTCAGGGCGAAGGCGGCGAAGGCGGTCAGGTGCCGGCGCATTTCTCACTCCACTTGGAATTCGGGGTTTCCTGGTGATTTGCCGGTATCAGCATGCGACGGCGCACTTGGAAACCCCTTGTGGCTGACTTGGCCCACCACGGTCTGCGGGCACCTGCCACTCCGCGGGGGGAGAGGCGTCAGACCAGCTCGGTGATGGCGTGGTGGGCGGCCACGCGGGCCCGCCGTACCGCGCGGTCGAGGTCGCGCAGCGCACGGCCGCGGACGGCGACCTCACCCGAGGTGAGCCCCCGGTCGTCGGCGATCCGCAGCACCGAGGTGAGCCGGGCCGCCAGGGCGGCGACCCGGTGGGCGCGGGCCGGATAGCCCGGGGCCAGCCCGTCGTCGAAGGTCTTCACCTGCCGGTACCCCTGAACCGGGCCCGCCACCCCGAGCAGGGCGTCGGTGGCCTCGCGCATCGCGAGGGTCAGGGCGTGCTCGGCCTCGGCCAGCGAGGGGACGGCCGGAGCGCTGACACCGGCCTCCTGCACGCTCCAGCGCACCCCGGCGTACGATGAGCCGCGGCGGTCCTGTGCCGGGACCAGCCCGAGGCATCTGCCGGGAAGCACGGCTATCACCGCCTGCCCGGCTTCGATGGCCGCGGAGTTGAAGGGGGGCGGTCCGGTGAGTCCGAGCGGGTCGCCCGCGACGGGCAGTGCCAGGCGCAGCGATTTCAGGCTCTCGACTCGCAGGTCGGCCAGGAAGTTGCGCAGTGGCACGTCCCCCCTCTCACCGGCGACGAGCTGGGGACCGGCCTGGTGTTCCACCCGGTCGGCGGCCTCGTCCAGGCCGGCCTGTCCGGCGAGCCAGGCGTTGCCCCAGCAGACCAGGGTGGCCGAGATCTGTGAATCAGGGTGCACCGACCCACGATATGCGCTTGTCCTGCAATAGGTTTTGTTCCAGTGATTCTCAAGGAGGCGTCAGGGATGGGCGGTCAGGTGCTTCGGCTACAGGACGTCACCGTTCGCAGGGACGGGGCGGCCCTGCTGCGAGACATCGACTGGACTGTTCACGAGGACGAGCGGTGGGTCGTCGTCGGTGCCAACGGCGCCGGGAAGACGACGTTGCTCCAGGTCGTCGGGGCGATGCTGTTCCCCACCGAGGGGGTGGTGGAGATCCTGGACGAGCGGCTCGGCAAGAGCGACGTGTTCGACCTGCGCTCCCGCATCGGGCTCGCGAGCTCCGCGCTCGCCGAGAAGGTGCCGCCGGAGGAGAAGGTCATCGACCTGGTGCTCACCGCCTCCTACGCGATCCTCGGCCGCTGGACGGAGGAGTACGACTCCCACGACGTCACCCGGGCCGTCGAGCTGATCGACCAGTTCGGCTGCGCCCATCTGATCCGGCGCCGGTTCAACACCCTGTCGGAGGGGGAGCGCAAGCGGGTGCAGATCGCCCGGGCGCTCATGCCGGACCCCGAGCTGCTGCTGCTGGACGAGCCGGCCGCCGGGCTGGATCTGGGTGGCAGGGAGGATCTGGTCCGCCGTCTGTCGATGTTCGCGCACGATCCGAAGGCGCCGACGATGGTGCTGGTCACCCACCACGTCGAGGAGGTGCCCCGTGGGTTCACCCACGCGCTGCTGCTCCGGCACGGCTCGGTGATCGCCCAGGGACCGATCGACGAGGTGATGACCGCCGAGAACCTGTCGGGCACCTTCGGCGTCCCGCTCAGCCTGGAGCGCGGGCGCGACGGACGCTGGTACGCCCGCGCGCACCAGTTCTGAGGCCGTTCCCGGCCTGTTTACGCTGTTCAGGGGTCGGTAACAGGAAAACCAAATATCATTTCGGAGCGAGAGATCCACTTGACTCGACCGTCCGGAGTGGCTCATGGAATTGCTTGTCGCCTCGTTCGCCGCGGCCGTCGCCCTGGGATTCCCCCTTTTCAGGGCGATCCATATCGTTCCGCAGGCCAGTGCCGGGGTCGTGGAACGACTCGGGCGTTACCACCGGACACTCGCCCCCGGGCTGAACCTGGTGGTTCCCTTCATCGACCGGCTCAAGCGGACGGTCGACCTGCGCGAGCAGGTCGTCTCCTTCCCGCCGCAGCAGGTGGTCACCTCGGACAATCTGGTCGTCTCGGTGGACACGGTCGTCTACTTCCAGGTCGCCGACCCGCAGGCCGCGACCTACGAGATAGCCGACTTCCTGATCGGCGTCGAGCAGCTCGCCGTGACCACGCTCCGTAACGTGGTCGGCGCCATGGACCTGGAGCGCGTGCTGACCTCGCGGGAGGAGATCAACACCGAGCTGCGCGGGGCGCTCAACGGCGCGGGCAGCTGGGGCGTCCAGATCAACCGGATCAGGCTCAAGGCGATCGAGCCGCCCGTCGCCATCCAGGAGTCGATGGAACGGCAGATGCGCGCCGACCGCGACAAGCGGGCCGCCGTGCTCGCCGCCGAGGGGCAGAAGCAGGCGGCCATTCTCGCCGCCGAGGGCCACAAGCAGGCCGTGGTGCTGAAGGCGCTGGGTGAGGCGGAGGCCATGGTGCTCAAGGCCCAGGCCGACGCCGAGGCCAAGGCGATGCGGGCCAAGGGGGAGGCCGAGGCGATCGGCATGGTCTTCCGCGCGATCCACGAGGGCCGGCCGGATCAGCGCCTTCTCGCCTACCAGTATCTCCGGACGCTTCCCGAGATCGCCAAGGGCGACGCGAACAAGGTTTGGATCGTTCCATCCGAGATGACCAAGGCGATCGAGAGCCTGGGCAGCCTGTTCGCCGGAAAGGAGACCCCCGCCGCCGACTAGACCCCGCCCTCCTCCTAGCATCCGGGGAGTGCCGTGCACCGTCACGGGCGCGAGCCGTGGGAGCGGGGGAGATGTATGACGCCGTGGGAGGCGATTGCGATCTTCGTGGCCGGGGTCGGAGCCGGCGGCGTCAACGTCGTCGTCGGTTCGGGGTCGCTGATCACGTTTCCCACCATGGTGGCCGCGGGGATGCCGCCGATCATCGCCAACGTCTCCAACAACATCGGGCTGGTGCCCGGGTCGCTGACCGGCGCGCTCGGCTACCGTGCCGAGCTGACGGGGCAGCGCGAGCGGCTGATCCGGCTGGGAGCCGGTTCGATCGTGGGCTCGCTCATCGGCGCGGTACTGCTGCTCCTGCTGCCTCCCGGCACGTTCACCGTGGTGGTGCCGGTCCTGATCGGCCTGGCGTGTGTGCTGGTGGTGGTCCAGCCCAGGCTCAACAGGTGGCTGAGCGCCCGAGGGGAGGAGAGACTTCCGCACGGCGGCCCCTGGCTGTGGATCGGCGTCTTCGCCGCGGGGATCTACGGAGGTTACTTCGGCGCGGCCCAGGGCGTGCTGCTCATCGGACTGCTCGGCAGCTTCCTCGACGACGACCTGCAACGGGTCAACGCGGCCAAGAACGTGCTCTCGCTGCTGGTCAACGCCACCGCCGCGGTGCTGTTCATCCTGGTCGCGCAGGTGGACTGGCGGGCGGTGGCCCTGGTCGCGGTGGGCGCCTCCATCGGCGGGTTCCTCGGCGCGAGGGTCGGCCGGAGGCTGCCGGCGCCGGTGCTGCGGGGGGTCGTCGTCTGTATCGGTGTGGTGGCGATGGTCAAACTGCTGTACGGCTAAATCCCGGTAACTCTGGGTATAAACCGAATATGAAGGGCGACAGAGTAGAGATCGTCATCGACGCGGGCGACAGCTCGCGTACCTACGAGGTCGCCGCCACCCGGGCGGGGCGCCGGGTCGAGGTGGCCAACCGCCGCGGTGGTGTGGTCGAGGTGAGCGAGGTCACCCGGACCGGTACGGCCGTGCGCACCGCCCGTTTCATGTCCAGCCGGATCCTCGCCCTGGTCGAGCACCCCGCCGACTGACCCCGGGGTGGGTTACGCCAGGGCCGGGCGGACCTGGAGGACGCCGTCGCGGCGGATCCGGGTCTCGAAGTACGGCTGCGGCGCGGTGGCCGGGCCGTGCGCGACGGTCCCGTCGGAGAGCCGGAAGGTGCTGCCGTGCCACGGGCACACCACGCAGGCGGTGCCCCCCTCGGAGACCAGGCGTCCCTGGTGCAGCGGTCCGGCCAGGTGGGAGCAGCGGTCGGCGAGCACGGTGACGCCGTCGCCGACCCGGAGCACGAACAGGTCGATGTAGCCCAGCCGCCTGGTCACCGGGCGCCCGTCGGGCAGGCTCCTGACCTCGCACAGGTCGTGCCAGCCCAGCGGGACCAGGTGGGTGACGGACTCGGCGTGGTTGGCCCCGGCCGCCTGCCGGTAGGCGAGGTGGCCGCCGAGATAGCCGCCCAGGCCCGCCGCGCCCAGGCCCGCGAACGACAGCAGCCGGCCGCGCCGGTCGTTCCCGGTGAGCCGGAGGGCCAGAGAGCCGGCGTACAGCCCCAGGGCGGTCAGGTTGGCGATGGCGTGCACGAAGCCGACCCGCTGCTGCTCGCGGTGGAGCGACGACCAGTCGGTGATCCCGGCCGCCGCCGCGGGGATCGCGCCGCCGATCCCCGCTGCGAGCACCGCACGCGCCGCCCGGGGGTCGGCGTCCGTCAGGTCGAGCACCGCGGTCGCCAGCCAGCAGCCCAGGCTGAGGTCGGTGAGGGGCGGGTGGAGCGGCTTGCCGGTGGGCACCCCGTGCAGCAGGTCGCGGAGCCGGCCAGGGCCGATGCGCCGCCGTACGGCCTTGGCCAGCACCCGGATCGGCCGGTCCATCCTGTCCGAGCGTTCGATCCGGCCCGCGACGTCGACCGGGGGCACCAGATGTCTGAAGCTCCGGCGTTTCGTTTTGACTGTTTCCTTCACGATCGCCCCCTTATCAACCCAGTAGGGACCTACCCGGGAACCGTGTCACGCACGCGCCAGATGCCCCCGGCTGACGGAGAGCTCAATGATCTCGGTGGCGTAGGAGCCGAGCGTCGCCGACCCCTCCTCAATGATCTTCACCTTCTCCAGCACCTGCTCGGCCGTCACCTTGTACAGCGACCAGGTGCCGCCCTCGTTGTGGTGGTTGGCCATGATCGGCGCGATCCTGTCGAGGGCCTTGGCGAACCGGGCCTCGGGGGTCCTGCGCTCCTCGAACTCGTCCCAGAGCGCGCGCAGCCGTACCGCCTGGTCCTCGGGGAGCAGCCCGAAGATCCGGTCGGCGGCCTTGCGCTCGATGCCGAGCTGCGCCTCGACGGCCCCGTCGTCGTAGATGAAGGTGTCCCCGGCGTCGATCTCGACGATGTCGTGGACGAGCAACATCGCGACGACCCTGTCCAGGTCGGTGTCCGGCGGGGCGTGCTCAGCCAAGATCATCGCCAGCATCCCCACGTACCACGAATGCTCGGCGTCGTTCTCCCGCCGCGACCCGTCCATGAGGGTGTTGCGGCGGACGATGCGCCTGAGCTTGTCGATCTCCATGGCGAAGGCGAGCTGAGCGTGCAGGCGGTCCTGTTCTGGAGGGGTGGTCACCTGGGCAAGCCTAATGCGCACCGATCCCCGTTTTTCGAACGATCATGGAATCGGCGCGCGGAGGCCCGCGCCCCCGGCAGGGGACGCGGGCCTGTGCGGATCCGGGTCAGCCGCCGAGGCCGAGACCCTGGGCGACGTTCTGGCCGAGGTCCTTGTGGATGTTGGTCCAGTACTCCACGACGCGCTGCTTCATCTCTGTCGTCACCTCGGGGGCTGAGGCGTGGCCGACGATGTTGCTTACCAGGTGGGAACGGTCGGTGTCGGACAGGACGTTCTCCCACAGGGCACGCGGCTGGATGTAGTCGTCGTCCTCGCGGTGCAGGGTGTAGGCGGAGCGGATGATCTCGCCGCTCAGGTGGTACTCCTCACCCGCGTACCGCGCCGGGTCGGCGACGGGACCGCCCACCGTGTTCGGGGCGTAGACCGGGTCGGCGGGGTTGTGCAGGCGCATCTGACCGTCCTTGTTGTAGCTGTGGACGGGCGATTTCGCGGCGTTGATCGGCAGCTGCTGGTAGTTGGAGCCGATGCGGTAGCGATGGGCGTCCGGGTAGGAGAACAGGCGCCCCTGGAGCATCTTGTCGGGGGACGGGCCGATGCCGGGCACCAGGTTGGCGGGCTCGAAGCCCGACTGCTCCACCTCGGCGAAGTAGTTCTCCGGGTTCCGGTTCAGGGTGAACCTGCCGATGGTGATCTCGGGGTAGTCGGCGTGCGGCCACACCTTGGTCAGGTCGAAGGGGTTGAACCGGTAGTCGGCGGCGTCCTCGAACGGCATGACCTGAACGTTCACCGTCCAGGACGGGTGGTCGCCGTTCTTGATCGCGGTGTGCAGGTCGCGGATGTGGTAGTCGGCGTCCTGCGCGATGATCGCGCCGGCCTCCGCGTCGGTGAAGTTCTGGACGCCCTGGTCGGTCTTGAAGTGGTACTTGATCCAGAACTTCTCTCCGGCCGCGTTGTACCAGAGGAAGGTGTGCGAGCCGAAACCGTGCATATGGCGCCAGGACGCCGGGGTGCCCCGGTCGGTCATCAGGAAGGTCACCTGGTGGGCGCTCTCCGGGGAGAGCGTCCAGAAGTCCCACTGCATGTTGTGGTCGCGCAGGTTGGTGTCGGCCCGGCGCTTCTGGCTGTGGATGAAGTCGGAGAACTTCTGCGGGTCGCGGATGAAGAAGATCGGCGTGTTGTTGCCGACGATGTCGTAGTTGCCCTCTTCGGTGTAGAACTTGATCGCGAAGCCGCGCGGGTCGCGCTGGGTGTCCGGGCTGCCGAGCTCACCGGCGACCGAGGAGAAGCGCAGGAAGAGCGGTGTCTCCGTGCCCTTCTGGAAGAGACCGGCCCTGGTGAACTGGCTGACGTCCTCGGTGATCTGGAGGATGCCGTGCGCGCCGCCGCCCTTGGCGTGGACCACGCGCTCGGGCACGCGCTCCCGGTTGAAGTGGGCCATCTTCTGGATCAGATAGTGGTCCTGCAGCAGCAGGGGCCCGTTCGGCCCCACTGACTGGGAGTGTTCGTCGCTGGGCGCGGGGATTCCCACATCGGTCGTGGTGGTGGGCCTGGTGCTCATGGGCGGTCCTCCGGTGTTCTCATCATCGAGTGTCTTCGGAACGACAGTCAGGACAAACCCCCCAGTAGATGACGTCCGCCTCGTCGACCAGGTATCCGGCGTCCGAGACGGGGTCGAGGCAGGGGGCGTGTCCAACGGCACAGTCGACGTCCGTGACCCGTCCGCACCGCCGGCAGACGAGGTGGTGATGGTTGTCACCGATCCGCGTCTCGTATCTGGCCGGGCTGCCCGCGGGTTCGATCCGCCGGAGCAGTCCGCCGCGGTGCAGCGCGTGCAGGGAGTCGTAGACAGCCTGTAGAGAGACCTGACCGACCCGTTGCCGCACGCCACGGTGGACGGCGTCCACATCCAGGTGGTCGCCGTCCCGTACGGTCTGCATGATCGCCAGCCGTGCCGCGGTCACCCGCAGCCCTGCCTGACGGAGTCGGTCCTCGTCCTCCACATAACACACGTTATGTCCCATATCGGAATGATTCAAGGATTTGAGTCATCCAAGTTTGTGGTGGTTTGTGGCTTTGCCGGCCGGGGGTCGGCGTTCCGGAGGCGTCAGGAGATACCAGGACATGGCGGAAAATGTCCGGGAGACGGGTGGGGACACTGGAATCCCGACGGGCCGGGGTGTTTCGTGCATTGTGTGTGGGATGGCATCCTCGGATAGCGATGGACACCTACCTCCCCCGCCGCCTCGCCCTGGCCGCGGTGGTCACCGCCTCCGCCCTGCTCGCCGCGGCCTGCTCGGCGGCCGAGTCCTCAGCCCCGACGTCGGCCGTGCCGGACGTCGCCGAGAAACCCGCGGCCTCGGCCGAGCCCACCACCGAGCCCACCCCCGAGCGCAGGCCGTACACCATCTCCTTCGGCGGTGACGTGCACTTCGAGGGGGTGCTGCGCAACCGGCTGAACGCCGACCCCAAGACCGCGCTCGGCCCGATCGCCAAGGTGCTCGGCGCCTCCGACCTCGCGATGGTCAACCTGGAGACCGCGATCACCACCGGCGGCACCCCGGCCCCGGGCAAGCAGTTCACCTTCCGGGCCCCCGCCACCGCGCTGACCGCGCTGAAGGCGGCCGGGGTGGACGTCGCGTCCCTGGCCAACAACCACGGCATGGACTACATGCAGGGCGGGCTGGCCGACTCCCTCGCCGCGATCAGGCGGTCGAGGTTCCCGGTGGTGGGCGTGGGAAGGAACGAGGCCGAGGCGTACAGGCCGTGGCGGACCACGGTGAACGGCAACCGGGTGGCCGTCATCGGCGCCACCCAGGTGCTCGACGCCGAGTTCATCCAGGCGTGGACGGCCACCGGCGACAAGGGCGGCCTGGCCTCCGCCAAGAACGAGGCGCGGCTGCTCCAGGAGGTGCGCAGGGCGCGGAGGAACTCCGACACGGTGATCGTCCACCTGCACTGGGGCACCGAACTGCAGAAATGCCCGAACCAGGCCCAGCGCGACCTGGCGCCCAAGCTGGTCGAGGCCGGGGCGGACGTCGTCGTGGGCGGCCACGCGCACATCCTGCTCGGCAGCGGCTACCTGAAGAACGCCTACGTCAGCTACGGCATGGGCAACTTCGTCTTCTACAACTGGGGCCCGGAGACCGGCAGGACCGGCGTGCTCACCCTGACGATCAACGGGCGCGAGGTGCTCAGGGATCGGTGGACCCCGGCCACCATCCAGGGCGGCGTTCCGGTTCCGCTCACCGGCGCCGCCCGGCAGCAGGCCGTGGCCGGCTGGAAGGCGCTGCGCGGCTGCTCGGGCCTGACCGCCACCCCCGGCTGACGGTGCTTTTCGAAACGGGAAAAACGCATGATTGCCGGAGAGGACCTGACCCGGCAGGGGGCGAGCGGGCAAGATGGTGGGGTGACCATGCCTGCCGAGGAGTGCGGTGAGGCTCCGCTGCGGCGTCAGCCCGCCCAGCGGCGGAGTGTGCGCCGCGTCGAGAGAATGCTCGACGCCTGTGCCGACCTGATGGACGAGATCGGCTACGAGTCGCTGTCCACCACCCGGATCGCCGAGCGCGCGGGTGTCGCGATCGGCTCGGTCTACCAGTTCTTCCCCGACAAGCGGGCCATCGCCCAGGCGGTGACCAGGCGCCATGTGGAGCGGTTCGTCTCCCGGATCGGCAGGCGTTTTCTCCTGGAGGACTACCGGGGCTGGTGGGAGGCGGTTGACGCGATCATCGACGAGTACGTGGAGATGCACAGGACCGTTCCAGGTTTCCGCTCCCTGCACTTCGGCGACGTGGTCGACCTCAACCTGCTCGACGCGGTCTCCGAGAACAACACGGTGATCGCCGGCCGGTTGCGGGGGCTTCTCCTCCAGGAGTACGGCCTGGCCGACAGCGAGGAGCTGGACCTGGCCATTCTCGTCGCGGTCGAGGCCGGTGACGCGGTGCTCAAGCTGGCCTTCCGGCGCGACCCCCACGGCGCCCCCGAGATCGTGGCCGAGGCCAAGCGGCTGATCCGGGGATATCTGAACCGTCAGTTCGTCGGCGCCTCCGCCTGGGAGAAGCCGGCGATCCCGTCCTCGTCCGGGGCCCGCTGCGAGGAGTAGGACGGCGACTCCCGATCGGCCGTGCCCTGTCCGGGGACGCCGGTCTGCTCCTGGCGTTCCCGGTGCCTGCGCCTGCGCTCGTGGTCGGTGGTCCGCTGCCGCTCCTGGCCGGCTCCGGCCGGCGGGGATCCGGCCGCCGGGGCCTCGCCCGGTGGGAGACCGGCGGGCACGGGGATGAGCGCGGCGGGCACCGGCTCCTCGCGGTGTCTCCGCTGGGCCTGCGACGGGACCCTGCAGGGCACCGTGCCCGGCACGGCGACCGTCTGGCCCCATTCCACCGCCTCCGGAGTCGGCGTGACAAGCCGCTCCTGGCGGATCCGGCTCTCCAGGGAGAGGAGTTCGCGGTGTGCCTGCTCGACGGCGTCCATCCTCGCGGCGAGATATCCGGCGCACCCTGGAACGATCACTGAGAGCCCCACCAGGAACGTCAGTGTGAAGGTCGTCTGCTTGGACATGCCCATCGCAGCCCCTCCAAACATCACGCTCCACAAGTCAGGAGACGCCTGCCATATGCCCGCTTTCCTGGCGAAACACGCGCTTCGGAGTCAATCGTTTACATGTGGTGGCGCAAGGAATACCTGCCGTTGTGCGGACGGAACCGAGGGCCGCTCGGTACTCTCGCGATGTGGCGCATGTGACACGTGAGCAACTGGATCGGTTGCTTGAACAGGCACTTTTGGCTGACGATCACGAAGACCTTGCCCGGCGTCTGGAAGCGCTGGTCGAGGCGTACGTGTCCGGTGACATCTCGCGGGCGGCGATTCTGGTGCTCGCCGCGGAGGAATGGCGGCAGGCCGGGCAGCCGGCCTACGCCCTCGACTGCTTACAACGGGCGCTGAACGACGGCGGCGAGGTGGCCGTCGACCCGAGGGCCGGAATCGCCGACACCCTCTTCGAGCTTGAGCGGCCGGACGAGGCGCGTCAGGTGATCCAGACGATCGGGACCGGCGGCTCCGTCACCTCGGCCACCGCGCTCACGGTCACCGAGACCCTCGTCGCCTACGGGGACCTGCGACAGGCCCACCTGTGGGCCACCGAGGGGGCCCGGCGAGCGGTCAAGGACAGCGGGGAGCACACCGCCCTGCTCCGGGCCCGCTATCGCATCCGAGTGGACCTGGGGCTCCCGGAGGACGAGCTGGACGCGCTCCTCGACCTCTCGTACTGACGGACGGCACCCACCCCGGCGTGCCGTGCCGATCGTTCCAAGGACGGCCGTGCTCCGGTGGATCACGGCCGCCGGCCCGTCGCCGGGAGGATCAGGCCCGCACCGGGCCGACCGTCAGGCTGTCGCTCACCTCGTCGACGTCGACCAGGATCTCGTCCCCGTCCCTGACCTGGCCGGAGAGCACCTCCCTGGCCAGTTTGTCGCCGATCGCCGACTGGACCAGACGGCGCAGCGGGCGCGCGCCGTACAGCGGGTCGTATCCGGTCAGCGCCAGCCAGTCGCGCGCCCCCGGGGTCACCGTCAGCCGCAGCCTCCGGTCGGCCAGCCGCTTGGCCAGGTGCGTCACCTGCAGGTCCACGATCCTGGACAGTTCCTCGGTGCCGAGCGCGTCGAACAGGATCACGTCGTCGAGCCGGTTGAGGAACTCCGGCTTGAAAGCGCTCCTGACCGCGTCCATCACGGCCTTGTGCCGGGTCTCCCGGTCCAGATTCGGATCCACGAGGAAGTGCGAGCCGATGTTGGAGGTGAGGATCAGGATCACGTTGCGGAAGTCGACGGTCCTGCCCTGCCCGTCGGTGAGCCGCCCGTCGTCGAGCACCTGGAGCAGGATGTCGAAGACCTCGGGGTGGGCCTTCTCGACCTCGTCCAGCAGCACCACCGTGTACGGCCTGCGCCGCACGGCCTCGGTGAGCTGGCCGCCCTCCTCGTAACCGATGTAGCCGGGAGGGGCGCCCACCAGGCGCGCCACGCTGTGCTTCTCGCCGTACTCGCTCATGTCGATGCGGACCATGGCCCGCTCGTCGTCGAAGAGGAAGTCCGCGAGCGACTTGGCCAGCTCGGTCTTGCCGACGCCGGTGGGGCCGAGGAACAGGAAGCTGCCGGTCGGCCGGTCGGGGTCGGAGATGCCCGCGCGGGCCCGCCGTACGGCGTCGGAGACCGCCTGGACGGCCGGTCGCTGGCCGATCAGGCGCCTGCCGAGCTCGTCCTCCATGCGGAGCAGCTTGGCGGTCTCCCCCTCCAGCAGGCGGCCCGCGGGGATGCCGGTCCAGGAGGAGATGACCTGGGCGATGTCGTCCGGGCCGACCTCCTCCTTGACCATCGGGTCCTCGGGCTGACCGGCCGCGCTGGCCTCGGCGAGCTCGGCCTCCAGCCTGGGCGCCTCGGCGTACATCAGCCGGGAGGCGGCCTCGAAGTCGCCGTCGCGCTGTGCCCGCTCGGCGGCGCTCCGCACCTCGTCGAGTTTCTTCTTCAGGTCACCGACCCGGTTGAGCCCGGCCTTCTCCCGCTCCCACCGCCCGACCAGGGCGTTGAGTTCCTCCTGCCGGTCGGCGAGCTCCTTGTGGAGCCGCTCCAGCCGCTGGAGGCTGCTCTCGTCGGTCTCCTTGGCGAGCGCGAGCTCCTCCATCTTCATCCGGTCCACGTTCCGCTGGAGCTGGTCGATCTCCACCGGGCGGGAGTCGATCTCCATGCGGAGCCGGGAGGCGGCCTCGTCGACGAGGTCGATCGCCTTGTCCGGCAGGAACCTGGAGGTGATGTAGCGGTCGGAGAGCGCGGCGGCGGCCACCAGCGCGCCGTCGGAGATCTGGACCTGGTGGTGCGCCTCGTAGCGGCCCTTGAGACCACGCAGGATCGCGATGGTGTCCTCGACCGTGGGCTCGCCCACGTAGACCTGCTGGAAGCGCCGCTCCAGCGCGGGGTCCTTCTCGATGCGCTCGCGGTACTCGTCCATCGTGGTCGCGCCGATCATGCGCAGCTCACCCCGGGCCAGCATGGGCTTGAGCATGTTGCCCGCGTCCATCGCGCCCTCGGCGGCGCCCGCGCCGACCATGGTGTGCAGCTCGTCGATGAAGGTGACGACCTGCCCGTCGCTCTCCTTGATCTCGCCGAGCACGGCCTTGAGGCGCTCCTCGAACTCGCCGCGGTACTTCGCCCCGGCGACCATCGCCCCCAGGTCCAGCGCGACCAGGCGCTTGCCGCGCAGACTGGAGGGCACGTCGCCCGCGACGATCCGCTGGGCCAGGCCCTCCACCACGGCGGTCTTGCCGACCCCCGGCTCTCCGATGAGCACGGGGTTGTTCTTGGTCCGGCGGCTGAGCACCTGGACCACCCTGCGGATCTCCGAGTCACGGCCGATCACCGGGTCCAGCTTGCCCGCCCTGGCCCGCTCGGTCAGGTCGACGCCGTACTTCTCCAGCGCCTGGTAGGTGTCCTCGGGCGTCTCGCTCGTCACCCGGACGTGCCCGCGCACCTTCTCGAAGGCGTCCAGCAGGGCGCCGGGGGTGGCCCCCTCCGACGTGAGCAGCTCGGCGACGGGGCCGCCGTCGGTGGCGAGGCCGACCAGCAGGTGCTCGGTCGAGACGTACAGGTCCTCAAGCTGACGGGCCCGCATGCCCGCGGTGTTCATCACCGTGAGGAGCTGCCGGGAGCTGGACGGCGCGCCCACCGTGGAACCCTGCGCCTTCGGCAGGGCCGCGAGCCGTTTCTCGGCCTCGGTGCGCAGCAGCCGCCAGTCGGCGCCGACGCCCTCCAGCAGGGGTACGGCGGTGCCACCGGTCTGGGCGAGCAGCGCGGTGAACAGGTGGAGCGGGGCGACCTCGGGGTTGCCCTCGGCGGCCGCGCGCCTGATGGCGGAGGAGACCGCCTCCTGGCTCTTCTGGGTGAGCTTGTAGTCCATGCTTGTCTGCCTCGCTCCATTCGGAGGTTGCGGCGCCGGAGAGCCGGCGTGGTGAGGCCCCCACGGCCTTGATGGGGTCAGGCGGGTGGCAGTTGGTACCGGATCAGCGCGCGGATGGTGGCCATCTCGGCGCGCAGGCGGTGGTTCTCGTCGCGCAGGCGCAGCGCCTCGGTCTCCAGGGTCAGGATGCGCTTGATGCCCGCGAGGTTGATGCCCTCCTCCTGGGAGAGCCGCTGGACCTCGCGGAGCATCACGATGTCGCGCGTGGAGTACAGGCGCCCGCGCCCGGCCGTACGGCCGGGACTGACCAGGCCGAGACGGTCGTACTGTCGCAGGGTCTGCGGGTGGAGGCCTGACAGCTGGGCCGCCACCGAGATCACGTATACCGGGGTGTCGTCCGACAGGTCGAAGTAGCTGGCTTCCACGGCTACTCGCTTCTGGCCTGTTGGATGAGCTCGGCTCGTGGGTCGAAGCCCGCGGTGGCGTCGCGGAACTCCTCCAGCGCGCCCCGGGCCTTGTCCTCCAGTTGCTGGGGCACGAGGACCTCCACCGTGGCGAGCAGGTCGCCCTTGGTGCCGTCCTTGCGGGCCACGCCCCTGCCCCGCACCCGGAAGGTACGGCCGTTGGGGGTGCCCTCCGGGATGCGCAGGGTGACCGGCATCCCCTTCAGGGTGGGCACCTTGATCTCGGCCCCGAGCGCGGCCTCGGTGAAGGTGACCGGCACGGTGACCGTGAGGTTCTCGCCGGTCCGGCCGAAGACGGGGTGCGACTTCACGTGGATCTGGACGTACAGGTCACCGGCCGGGCCGCCGTTCTCGCCCGGGGCGCCCTTGGCCTTGATCTTGATGCGCTGGCCGTCGCCCACCCCGGCCGGGATGCGGGCCTGGATCGTGCGGGTGCTCTTGCCCCGCCCGCTGCCCTCGCACACCTGGCACGGGTCGTCCACCAGCAGGCCCCGGCCCTTGCAGTCGCGGCACGGTTCGGAGAAGGCGAAGTTGCCGAGGTTCCGGCTGGCCGCGCCGGTGCCCTCACAGGTCGGGCAGACCCTCGGGGTGGTCCCGGCCTTGGCGCCGGTGCCACCGCACACCGTGCAGGCGGAGGAGCTGGTCAGGCGGAGCGAGACCGTGGCGCCCTCCGCGGCCTCGGCGAAGGAGAGGGTGACCTCCGTCTCGATGTCCTGGCCGCGGCGCGCCCTGGTCGTCCCACCCGTGCGGGGCGCGCCGCCTCCCCGGTTGAATATGCCGCCGAAGATGTCGCCGATGCCCCCGCTCTGCTGGTGGGTGCCGCCGAACAGGTCCCCCAGGTCGAAGGGGAACCCGCCCGCGCGCGAAGGTCCCCCGGCTCCCGCGTAACCGCCGAGCCCCGATCCGAACAGCGTCCGCGCCTCGTCGTACTCCTTGCGGCGCTTGGTGTCGGACAGGACGTCGTAGGCCTCGGAGACCTCCTTGAACTTCGCGGTGTTGTCCGAGGTCGCCGAGTCACCGGGGTTGGCGTCCGGGTGGTACTGCCTGGCCAGCTTCCGGTACGCCTTCTTGATCTCTTCGGCGGTGGCGGTCTTGGGCACACCAAGGACGGCGTAGTAGTCCTTCTCCAGGTAGTCCTTGGTGCTCATTTCCATTCCTTTTCAGATCTCAGACAGGGGGTGTCAGTTCTCGCCCGCGACGGGCTCTTCAGGCTCGGCGACCGCGACCCGCGCGGGGCGCAGGACGCGCTCGCCGATCCGGTAACCGGACTGCAGGATCTCCACGCAGGTCGGCTCGGTGACGTCGGCGGAGTAGCTGTGCATCAGCGCCTCGTGCACCGTCGGGTCGAAGGGCTCACCCTTGGCGCCGAAGGCGCTCAGCCCCAGCTTCCCGGTGGCCGCCTCCAGCGACTCGCTCACCTTGGCGAAGCCGCCGGTGAGCTCGCCGTGGTCACGAGCCCGGCCGATGTCGTCCAGGACCGGCAGGAACCCGGCCAGCACGCCGGCCACCGCCTGCTCCTTGACCGCGACCCGGTCGCGTTCGACCCGCTTGCGGTAGTTGGAGTATTCGGCCTGGAGCCGCTGCAGGTCGGCGGTGCGTTCGGCGAGCTGAGCCGCCAGCTCGGCCGAGGCCGGGTCGGGAGCGGGAGCGGGCTGGTCGGCCTGCTCCTTCTCCTTGACCGCCTCGCGCGCCTGCCCCGTCTCCGGGTCGATCTTACGGTTGTCGCGGATCACCGGCTCCTGCTCGGAACCGTTCTCACGCGTGTTCACGCTCGCGCTCCTCTCGGCTGCCCCGCCGTCACTTCGCGCCGTTTTCGCGCTTCGGCTCGTCGTCCACGATCTCGGCCTCGACCACGTCGTCGTCCGCCTTCTGACCGGCGGCACCCTCGGCGCCGGCCGGGGTCTCGGAGGACTGCGCCTGAGCGTAGATCGCCGAGCCCATCTTCTGGCTGACCGTGGCGAGCTTCTCCGCGGAGGTGCGGATCACGGCCGAGTCGGTGCCCTCAAGCGACTTCTTCAGCTCGGACAGGGCCTCGTTGACCTCGGTCTTGATGTCGTCGGGGATCTTCTCGCCGTTCTCGCCGAGGAACTTCTCGGTCTGGTAGACGAGCGCGTCGGCGTTGTTGCGCGTCTCGGCGTCCTCGCGGCGCTGCTTGTCCTCCTCGGCGTAGGACTCGGCCTCGCGCATCATCCGCTCGATGTCGTCCTTCGGCAGCGCGGAGCCGCCGGTGATGGTCATCGTCTGCTCCTTGCCGGTGCCGAGGTCCTTGGCGGAGACGTTGACGATGCCGTTGGCGTCGATGTCGAAGGTGACCTCGATCTGCGGGATGCCGCGCGGCGCCGGGGCGATGCCGGTCAGCTCGAAGGTGGCCAGCTTCTTGTTGTAGGCCGCGATCTCGCGCTCGCCCTGGTAGACCTGGATCTGCACCGACGGCTGGTTGTCCTCGGCCGTGGTGAAGACCTCGGAGCGCTTGGTCGGGATCGTGGTGTTCCGCTCGATGATCTTGGTGAAGATGCCGCCCTTGGTCTCGATGCCCAGCGACAGCGGGGTCACGTCGAGCAGCAGGACGTCCTTGACCTCGCCCTTGAGCACGCCGGCCTGGAGCGCGGCGCCGATGGCCACGACCTCGTCCGGGTTGACGCCCTTGTTGGGCTCCTTGCCGCCGGTCAGCTCCTTGACGAGCTCGGCGACGGCGGGCATGCGGGTCGAGCCGCCGACGAGCACCACGTGGGCGATGTCGGAGACCTTGATCCCGGCGTCCTTGACGACCTGGTTGAACGGGCCCTTGCACCGCGCGAGCAGGTCGGCGGTGAGCCGCTGGAACTCGGCCCGGGTGAGCTTGTCCTCCAGGTGGAGGGGGCCCTCGGCGGACGCGGTGATGTAGGGCAGGTTGATGGAGGTCTCCGACTGGCTGGAGAGCTCGATCTTGGCCTTCTCCGCCGCCTCGCGCAGGCGCTGCAGGGCCATCCTGTCCTTGGTCAGGTCGACGCCGTGGGCGTTCTTGAACCGGGTGGCGAGCTCGTCGACGACCCGCTGGTCCCAGTCGTCACCACCGAGGTGGTTGTCGCCGCTGGTGGCCTTGACCTCGACGAAGCCGTGGCCGTCCTCCTGGCCGACGTCGAGCAGGGACACGTCGAAGGTGCCGCCGCCGAGGTCGAAGACGAGGATGGTCTCGTCCTTGTCCTTGTCCAGGCCGTAGGCGAGCGCGGCCGCGGTGGGCTCGTTGATGATGCGCAGCACGTTGAGGCCCGCGATGGTGCCGGCCTCCTGGGTCGCCTGGCGCTGGGCGTCGTTGAAGTAGGCCGGGACGGTGATCACCGCGTCGGTGATCTTCTCGCCCAGGTAGGCCTCGGCGTCCTGCTTGAGCTTCTGCAGGACGAAGGCGCTGATCTGCTGCGGGGAGAACTTCTTGCCGTCGATCTCGACGGACCAGTTGGTGCCCATCTCGCGCTTGACCGAGCGAATCGTCCGGTCCACGTTGGTGACGGCCTGCCGCTTGGCGACCTCGCCCACGAGAACCTCGCCGTTCTTGGCGAAGGCGACCACGGACGGCGTGGTCCGTGAACCCTGGGCATTGGCGATGACGGTGGGCTCACCGCCCTCAAGGATCGAGACGACGGAGTTGGTCGTCCCCAGGTCGATACCTACCGCACGTGCCATGAGTACGTCCTTGTAGTCAAAGTTGAGTCGGTCAGGCTCATATTGGAGCCCTGGGCGACGTTTGTCAAACGACTTGAGTCTATGTCGCTCAACCCGTGGAGGCGCGTCGGCATTCCAGGTATCCGGGAGACGAGGGCGGCCTCCGCCACCGCCGGGGCGGGGCACCTCGCCGGAGGGCGCTCAACCGGCGGCGTGCGGCCGGCCGCGCGGGGCTCCACTCCGAGAGCCGTGGAAACGCCGTGACGGCGGGGATCGCCGTGGGGCGGGCGATCGGCCGGCTCGCCGGGGCGCCGGCCGGCGCGTCACGACGAGGTGTCACCGTCCGTGCTCGGCGGTCTTGGTCACGCCGAGGCGGCGGTCGTGCCGGGCATCCCCCGTGGTGCCGTGGCCCGCGGGCCGAGTCGCGCCGGTGGGCGGTCGTGCCGGGTACGGCTCCCACCACTCCGCGGGAGCCGTACCGGACCGGGGTGACTCAGCGCTTGGCGCCGTCGACGATCTTGCGCTTGCCGAGGGGGGCCTTGAGCTTGACGGTCGTCACCTTCTTGATGGCGATGTCGATGCAGGCCACGTTCTGGGCCCTGCTGCCCGAGCCCTCCCAGAGGGTGACGGTCACGCGCTTGGACGTCTCCTTGACACCCACCCGGTCGAGGACGTGGCAGGGCTCCACCCCCGACCACCAGACGATCCGCAGGCTCCGGCCGTTCTTCGACGGCTTGGCCTCCAGCCACGCCACCTTGTGGGGGTTGACGGTGTGGCCTTCCGGCCTGGTCGGTCTGGGGGTTCCTCCCGTGGGCTCGACCCTGGGCGCGACGGTGTGACCCGCGGTCAGGGCGGGAACGGCGGAGTCGGCGCTTCGCGCGGTGACGTTCTGCCCGACGGCGCTGTGTTCGGTGCCGCAGCCGGTCAGCAGCAGGCTTCCTGCCAGGATGGAGGTCGCGATCATACGCATACCCCATGTAACGAATCGCGGCCCCGGCCGGTTCATCGCCGTCCGGGTACCGCCTGGCCGCGCCCCCGGCCCCCGGTCCAGGGGGCTCCTCCCCGCGGGCGCTCCGACATGTCCTTGGGCCCCTTAGGCTGGGCATCTGACCTCCCTCATGCAAGGTGCGCTGAAGTGATCGCGATTCTGGGAACCGGAAAGATGGGCGAGGCCCTCCTCTCCGGGCTGCTCCGGGCCGGGTTCGAGCCGGGTGACGTGCTGGTGACGGCGCGGCGCCCCGAGCGGGCCGCCGACCTCGGGGAGCGGTACGGCGTGCGGGTGGTCTCCAACGCCGAGGCCGCCAAGGGCGCTGAAACGATCATCCTCGCGGTCAAGCCGCAGGACATGGCGTCCCTGCTCGCCGAGATCGCCGCGCACGTCCCGGCCGATCGCCTGGTGATCTCGGCGGCGGCCGGCATCACCACGTCGTTCGTGGAGTCGAGGCTGGAGGCCGAGATCCCGGTCGTGCGGGTCATGTCCAACACGCCGGTGCTGGTCGACGAGGCGATGAGCGTGATCTCGGCGGGCGCGCACGCCTCCGAGCGGCACCTCAGGAGGGCCGAGGACCTGCTCCGGCCGGTCGGCAAGGTGCTGCGCATCCCCGAGTCCCAGCAGGACGCCGCCACCGCGCTGTCCGGCAGCGGCCCCGCCTACTTCTTCTATCTCGTCGAGGCCATGGTCGACGCGGGCATCCTGCTCGGCATGCCCCGGGCCGCGGCCCTCGACATGGTCACCCAGTCGATCGTCGGCGCGGCCATCATGCTCCGCGACTCCGGCGAGCACCCGGTGATCCTCCGGGAGGCGGTCACCTCCCCGGGGGGCACCACCATCGCGGCCATCGCCGAGTTGGAGCGGCACAGCGTCCGCGCGGCCTTCCTGGCCGCCATCGAGGCCGCCAGGGACCGCAGCAGCCAGCTCGCGAGCGGCTGACCTCGCCCGTTGCCGGGGACCGGCGGGGGAGCCCTTCCCGGTGGGAGAGCCCTCCCGCAGGGGGCGTCCCCGCGGTGCCCTCGACGTGCCTTCGGGGGACACGTGGTGGCGGGAGCCGGCCGTACCGGGGTAACGGGCTGTCCGGATAAGTCCGACCAAAGGGAATAAATCCCGATATTTCGTTTAGATCAAAAAGGGGGGAACAGCTGTCTCTCCGGCGGTGACCAGGCAGGTCCCGGTCCGGATCCGTACGGTAGCGTCGGCCGGAGTGGGAGATCGAGTCGCGAGGTCACGCCGGGCCGGGACCGCGTCGCGCCGCCCGGCGCCGTGATCGAACAGGGGGGCGCATGAGCCGATCCGTACGGGTTGTCTGGGACGACGCGCTCACCTCCTACGATTTCGGACCCCGGCACCCCCTGGCCCCCGTGCGGGTCGAGCTGACCATGGCGCTGGCCGGAGAGCTCGGCGTGCTGGACGCGGTCGAGGTGGTCGGCTGCGTGCCCGCCACCGACGACGAGCTGGCGCTGGTCCACACGCGTGACTACATCGAGGCCGTCAAGCGGGCCTCGGCCACCGGGCGGGTCGACCTGGCCCACGGGCTCGGCACCGAGGACACCCCCGTCTTCGCCGGAATGCACGACGCCTCGGCCCTGATCACCGGCGCCACCCTCGCCGCGGCCCGCGCCGTCTGGACCGGCGAGGCCGAGCACGCGGTGAACGTCGCGGGGGGCCTGCACCACGCGATGGCCGGCGCCGCGAGCGGGTTCTGCGTCTACAACGACCCGGCCGCGGCGATCGGCTGGCTGCTGGCCCAGGGGGCGGTCAGGGTCGCCTACGTGGACGTGGACGTCCACCACGGGGACGGTGTCCAGGCCCTGTTCTACGACGACCCGAGGGTCTTGACCATCAGCCTGCACGAGAGCCCCCGCACGCTCTTCCCCGGTACGGGCTTCCCCGGCGAGTGCGGGGCCGAGGGCACCGCGGTCAACGTGGCGCTGCCCGCCGGCTGCGGGGACAACGGCTGGCTTCGGGCCTTCCACTCGGTGGTGCCGCCGCTGCTGCGGGAGTTCGCCCCCGAGATCCTGCTCACCCAGCACGGCTGTGACAGCCACGCGCTGGATCCCCTGGCCCATCTGATGCTCAGCCTCGACGGCCAGCGCACCGCCTACGCGGCGCTGCACAGGCTGGCCCACGAGACCGCGGGCGGCCGGTGGATCGTGACAGGCGGCGGGGGATACGAGATCGTGCGGGTGGTGCCCAGGGCCTGGACCCATCTGATCGCCGAGGTCTCCGGGCACCCTCTCGATCCGGCCACCACCACCCCGCCCGAGTGGCGGCGGATCGTCGCCGAGCGGACGGGGGAGACGGCGCCGCTGACGCTGACCGACGGTAGAAAGCCGGAATTTCACGATTTTTCTTCTGGTTATGATCCAGCAGACCCCATCGACCGGGCCATCATGGCGACAAGGAAGGCCGTCTTTCCCCTCCATGGACTCGACCCCCTCCCGTAACCGGGACAGGGTTCCCGCCCATGGCCGCGAGGGAGGCCACCGGTCGCCGGTGCCCGAGCCGCGGCGCGCGCCGCCGCGGCCGAAGCCACATCCAGAGCCGCGACCAAGGGAAACGATCGGTTGAGCGACGAGGGAATTCATCTGTCACAGGCGCCCGGACCGGATCCGCGGCGCGCGGCGCCGCCGATGGCGCGCGGCGACCTCCGAGACCATCTGATCCGCACCCGGATCGCCGGTGACGTGGCGACCAGCAGGGAGAACAACCTCGACCACTACCGGTCGCTGGCCAACCGCGATCCGCGTCACCTGTTCGGGCTGAGGCCCCGGGGCCGCTGGTCCTACCGGGACGTTCTGGAGTTGATGGCCGAGTCGGCGGGCGTGGCGGCCGACCCCGGCCATCGGGAGGGCCAGGACACCATCGATCCGGACCGTACGATCGACGCCGTCGAGGCCATGGGCGACACGGTGGCCGGCGTGCTGCGCGCCGGCTCCCCCCGGGTCCTCGTCGCGACCGGGCACCCCACCGGCCTGCTCACCGTCCACCTGGCCCTGGCCAGACTGGTCAGGGAGCACGGCGGAAGGCTGATGAACACGGCCGAGGGCTGGTCCTACTGGGGGGCGGGCTTCGGCCGCAAGCGCAAGATCCGTTATCTGGACGGCGTCGCCATGCTGGACGACCGGGGCGCCTTCGTGCACACCCATGATCCGGCTCCGATGGAGGCCATGATCGCCGAGTTCGGCGACCGGCGTCCCGACCTGGTGATCGCCGACCACGGCTGGGCCGGCGCGGCCGGCGAGGCGGGCATCCTCACGGTCGGATTCGCCGACAGCAACGATCCGGCACTCTTCGTCGGGGAGGCGGAGGGAAAGATCGCGGCGACCGTTCCCCTTGATGACAACGTGCTGCCAAGACATTACGATCCGCTGACCCGGCATCTGGTCGAGAGGGTCGCCCGCGCCCTCTGAGGCGGGCGATGCGCCAATCGGGTCGTCCCTATACGGGCTTTTCGTGCCTGCATTCCATGGAGCACGCCGGTCGTTTGCCATTTTTTTGATGGTCGTGGGCGACCCTGGGAGAAGGGGAGCCGGACCGCTTCAAGATCAAGACCAGAGGGCCGGTCCGGCTGCTGGCCAGCGATTTTCCCGATTTATCCGATGTGGGACTGCGAAGGCTGAGACTGTGGGGGGTTTGCACGCTCGGAGTCCCGACTTACGCTGACGGCAGTACACGTGCGTGAGCAATGGCACCAGTGGGGATAACCCGGAAACACGTGCGGAAGAGGCGTCCGATGGGTGCAGGCGAAAGACCTCTCAGCGAGGTGAAGTTCCTGACGGTGGCAGAAGTGGCCACCGTCATGAGGGTGTCCAAGATGACGGTGTACCGACTCGTGCATTCGGGCGAACTGCCGGCCATCCGGGTCGGTCGATCCTTCCGAGTGCCGGAGCAGGCGGTACACAACTATCTCAGGGATGCTTACATCGAGGCGGGTTGAAGCGGCGCGAGCCCGACGAGCGAGTCATCTGACCGGCCGGAGACGAGCCGTTCAGCGGGCGAGCGAGAAGCGGTGAGCGACAGGCGGGCCCCGATCTCCCGGTGAGACCGGTGGGTGACGGGTCCGGGCTTCGACGAGGTAACGGTGAGGTAGCGACGTGGTCGTCGCGTCGTGAGTTCCGAGTGCCCGGGGATCCCCCGGGGGGCGATCTACCACGGATCGCCGGTAGTCTGTTGAGCCGGTGTGCTCTCGCATGCCGGTCTGACATTCTCGGCTACCAGCTACCTGGGGGTCCCGTGGGCTCTGTGATCAAGAAGCGCCGTAAGCGCATGGCGAAGAAGAAGCACCGCAAGCTTCTGAAGAAGACCCGCATCCAGCGGCGTAACAAGAAGTAGCACAGCGGATCTGCGAGGCACCGATGAGCCACACCGTGCTTGTCACCGGGGTCTCGCGTCACATCGGCGCCCGGGTGGCGAGCGTTCTCGCCGCCGACCCGGACATCGACCGGGTCATCGGAGTAGACACGGTGCCGCCGCCCTCGCTCTCAGGTGATGGCGGCGTACCTCTCGGCCGGACCGAGTTCGTCCGCGTCGATCTGCGCAGCCCCGACATCGCCCAGGTGATCGCGGCCGCCGACATCGACACCGTGGTCCACATGAGCCTGGTCAGCGCTCCCTCTAGGGGCGGCGGCAGGGCCCTCATGAAAGAGCACAACGTCATCGGCACCATGCAGCTTCTTGGTGCCTGTCAGCGGTCCGCGACGATCCGCCGCGTCGTCGTCCGATCCACCACCGCGGTGTACGGCTCGTCCCCGCGCGATCCGGCCGTCTTCACCGAGGACGCCGAGCCGGGCGAGCCGCCGAGTCACGGCTACGCCAAGGACGCCGCGGAGGTCGAGGGCTATGTCCGGGGTTTCGCCAGGCGGCGGCGGGACGTGGCGGTGTCGATGCTCAGGTTCGCCAACTTCATGGGTCCCGGCGTCGACTCGCCGCTGACCCGTTACTTCACCCAGCCCGTCCTGCCGACCGTGTTCGGCTTCGACCCCCGGATGCAGTTCGTCCACGAGGACGACGCGGTCGAGGTGCTCAGGCGGGTGGCGCTGGAGGATCACCCCGGCACGTTCAACGTGGCCGGGGACGGCGTGCTGCTGCTGTCGCAGTGTGCCCGCAGGGCGGGCCTGGCGACACTGCCCCTGCCCTCCTCGGCCTTCCGTTTCCTGGGGGACCTCGCCCGGACCCTGGGGCTGGTCGCCTTCTCTCCCGAGCAACTCCGCCTGATGCGCCATGGGCGGGTGGTGGACACCGGCCGGCTGGCCGCCGAGCTCGGCTGGAGGCCCAAGATCTCGACCGCCGTCGCCTTCGAGGACTTCATCCACGCCCGGGACCTGGCCGGCGGGCTCCCGGCTGCCATGATGGAGCTGTTTCGCCAGGCGGTGGGCCAGGCGATGAGCCGGCCGGGGGATCAGGCGGTGAGCGGATGACCGACCCCGAGGACGCCCACGACCTCCCGCGCGGCGAGGGGCACGCGTACGGCTCCCCGCCTGAGAAAGACGACGGACACGACCTCGCCGAGCTGCTCGCCTTCCTGCGCCGCCGCGTCACGGGGGAGTACGAGGTCGACGAGTTCGGCTTCGACCCCGAGCTGACCGACAAGGTGCTGCTGGACCTGGTCCGCCCGCTGTACCGGCACTGGTTCCGCGTGGAGACCCTCGGCATGCACAACGTGCCCGACGACTCGGGGGCCCTCGTGGTGGCCAACCACTCGGGCACCATCCCGCTCGACGGACTCATGCTCCAGGTGGCCCTGCACGACGACCATCCGCGCCGCCGCGCGCTCCGCCTGCTCGGGGCCGACCTGGTCTACCGGCTCCCGGTGCTCGGCCACCTCTCCCGCAAGAGCGGCCACACCCTGGCCTGCCCTGAGGACGCCGACCGCCTGCTCCGCAAGGGCGAGCTCGTCGGGGTCTTCCCCGAGGGGTTCAAGGGCGTCGGCAAGCCCTTCTCCGAGCGCTACCGGTTGCAGCGCTTCGGCCGCGGCGGTTTCGTCGCCTCGGCCATCCGGGCCGGGGTGCCGATCGTCCCCTGCTCGATCGTGGGCGCCGAGGAGATCTACCCCAAGATCGGTGACCTGCCTCTTCTGGCCAGGGCGCTCGGCCTGCCGTACCTCCCGCTCACCCCGCTGTTTCCCTGGTTCGGGCTCCTCGGGCTGGTGCCGCTGCCGTCCAAGTGGATGATCGGGTTCGGTGAGCCGATCCGCACCGACGAGTTCGACCCGGCCGACGCCGACGACCCCATGCTGGTCTTCAACCTCACCGACCACGTCCGCGAGGTCGTCCAGCAGCAGCTGAACGAGCTGCGCCTGCGGCGTGGTCACGCCTTCCCGCCGTTCTGCTGACCGGTTCTCCCGGCTCCCGCTCTTTCTCCCGCCCCCCGGCCGCGGGAGCGCGCCGTGGTGGGTCATCTGGAGCGGTAGAGGCGGCGCAGGGCCGCGGCGGCGGCCACGCCGCCGACGATCGCCCCGGCGCCCGCGGCGATGGGCAGTCCGATCATGGTGGCCTTGCGGCCGGTGCGGAAGTCCCGGATCTGCCACCCGTTCTCCCTGGCGCGCTCGCGCAGCTCGGCGTCCGGGTTGATCGCGGTGGCGTGGCCGACGAGGGAGAGCAGCGGCAGGTCGTTGGCCGAGTCGCTGTAGGCGGCGCAGCGGCTCAGGTCGAGGCCCTCCAGGCGGGCCAGAGCCCGTACCGCCTCCGCCTTGGCCGGGCCGTGGAGCAGATCGCCCACCAGGCGGCCGGTGTAGACGCCGTCCCTGGTCTCCGCGACGGTGCCCAGGGCGCCGGTCAGGCCGAGGCGCTGGGCGATCACGCGGGCGAGCTCCACCGGTGTCGCGGTGACCAGCCACACCCGCCGGCCGGCGTCCAGGTGGCTCTGGGCGAGGGCGCGGGTGCCGGCCCAGATGCGGTCGGCCATCACCTCGTCGTAGATCTCCTCGCCGAGCCGGACGATCTCCTCCACCTTGCTGCCCGCCACGAAGGCCAGCGCGGTCTCCTTCGCCTTGGCGATGTGGTCGGGGTTCTCGTCACCGCGGATCCGGAACACCGCCTGGCCGACCGCGAACCTGACCAGGTCCTTGGTGGTGAACAGGCCGCGTGAGGCCAGCCCGCGGGCGAAGTGGTAGATGGAGGCGCCGCGCATCATGGTGTTGTCGACGTCGAAGAAGGCGGCTGCGGACGGGTCGGGTTCCGCCATCGGCATGGCGATGGCCGCCGCGGCCGCCACCTCTCCGGCCGTCTCCGCTTCGTCCCGCCGTCGTAGTAGCCGCCTCATAGCATCTCAGCTTAACTGTCACACACGGGTGAAATCGGTGTACATCCCGTTAGTGGCAGGTAACGTGTTGTAAGCCGGGAGGTGCTATCCGGGCGGGGCCAGCCCGTCGATGTAGTTGAGGTAGCCGTTGGCCCTGCGCTGGTCCTCGGCGTCCATCTTGGGGAGCATGCCCTCGATCTGGTTGCGCTGCTTCTGGACGAAGCGCTTGAGGTCGCCCGTGTTTTTGGCGTCGCGGCGCCGTACCCGGGTGAGAGAGGTGACCGCGGAGCGGGTGGTGTCCTCCATGGCCTTGAGGGTCTCCCTGATCAGGTGCTTCTCCCGCATGCTGGAGCCCAGGAGCTCCTCGACCTCGTGGGCGCGGGTCTCGGCGTAGCCGAAGGAGCGGTCGGCCCGCTCGGCGTCGTCGGCGCTCAGGTGGAACAGCGTGCTCTCGGCGGCGCGCTTGACCGGATAGAGGGCGTCGCCGGGCATCGACTGGTAGATCGCCATGACCGTCGCGGACATCGTGGCGGCCAGTCCCAGGCTCAGCAGCTGGGGGAGCCGGGTGGCCTGTCGTCTCGGTGGCGTCGAGACGGTGGATTCGGCCGGGGTATTCTCCTGTTCGGGCGTGGCCATAAGGCGCTTCCGCAGCTCGGCGCGAAACTCCGGCCGGGGGTTGCCCCCCAGCCGGTCGCCGAGCCTGGATACGCGGTTCTGGATGTGCGCCTGCGATCTCCGTGAGATTCCGGGCAGCCACTTACCCATGAACGCTCCCTGCCGCCCCCAGATCATGACCTACCTGTGTCACCTGCCTAACGACAGCCCCGCGTGCCAGGTTACGCGATACGTCGCCATCGGCATGATCAACCGAGATCCGAGGGGAGCGCGCGGGCCAGTGCCCGGATGGCGCGGAACTGCAGGGCCTTGATCGCTCCGCTCTTCTTGCCCATGATCAGCGCGGTCTCCGCCAGTGACATGCCGTGCAGGAAGCGCAGGACCACGCACTCCTGCTGCTCGGGCCCGAGGGCGCGGACGGCACTGAGTATCCGGTCATTGATCATCGCGGTGACGACGGCGTTCTCCGGTATGTGCGGGCCGTCGAGCGGGATGTCGATCACCTGGGCGGTCGAGACCTCAAGGCGGTACCTGCCCGACTTGAAGTGATCGGCGATCAGGTTCCTGGCGATGGTCACGAGCCAGGCGCCGAAGTCACGTCCCTGCCAGGTGAAGTCGGCGATTCTGCGCAGGGCGCGGAGGAAGGTCTCGCTCGTGAGATCCTCGGCCAGCGGGTGGGAGCCGACGCGGAAGTAGACGTAGCGGTAGACCAGGTCGAGGTAGCGATCATAGAGCGTGCCAAACGCGTCTGTGTCTCCAGTTTTGGCACGCAGAACGAGCCTCCGGAGGTCCTCGGAGGCGTCCTCGCGTGCGGCGAGCTCATTGCTGCGGACGGGCTGGGCCACCCCATGAGTTGTGGGGAGGTGTCCGGCGAACGGCCACGTATCTGGCATCCGGTATCCCTTGGGGGAGGGGGTACGGCGTGCTCGAACACTCTAGGAAATCAACAGGAAATTCCACAATCCACTTCGTAACCTCGTGACTGGGGGTAATCGGCCGATACGGTACGGGGCTGATTGTTTCACCCCGCTCCGGGCGGCCGACTCCGGGTTCGGCTACCGGTTGGGGGGTAATGTCCGGCAGCATTGGAGGCACCATGAATCTCCTTGTCGCTGTCATAGCGTTCGCCGGTGCGTTGCTCGCGGCCATCGCCACCGTGGCTCTCGTCGGCCGCCTCCGGGATGGGCGCAAGGGTTGGCTGATCGCCTGGAGCGTCACGACAGCGGCGCTGTGCGTGTCACTCGGAGTAGTCGGCACCGGCTATCTGGTGGGGTTTGGGGCAACCGGATTCCGGGTTTATCAGCTGACCGGTTCTCTCTTCGCCCCGCTCTGGCTCTCTGTTGGGGTCATTCAGCTGCTGGCGCGGACGCCCGCGGCCAGATTCGCCTCCTGGCTTGTGGGGATCGCGTTCACCGTCGTCGCGTCGGTGATCATGATGTTCGACCCGCTGCGCCAGGCGGAGGAACTGGCCAAGACCCTCCCGCTCGGCAGCCGTCACTGGGACCTTCCCCCGGCCTACGTGCTCTGGGTGATCCACGTGGGCATCGCACTCGTCCTGCTGGGCGGTCTCGCGATCGCGGTGGCGCGGTGGCGCGGTGGCGACGACTACGACGCCGACAACATGCACGCCCTCCTGGTGCTCGGCCCCACCGGCCTGGCCATGGTCGGAGCGGTGAGCTTCGCGGTCCCGGGGATGTTCACCACGCTCCTCCTCTGCGTCACCGCCGCCGCGGTCTGGTACGCCGTGCTCCGCCCGCTCGCCCCCTACGAGGACGAGGACGAGGATGAGGACGGCCCGAGGGACGACTGGGCGGAGCGCGGGCACGGGGGCCGCCGCGCGGCCGAGCAGCCGTTCCGGGGAGACGTCCAGGTCGCGGGCCGCCGGGTCACGTCCGACGACTCCCCACGCGGGGCCATGGGGGACTCCCCCCGCCGTTCCGGCCTCGGCGACCTGGTGGCCGAGTACCGCGCGGGCGAGCAGGACGTCGACTACGCGGCGCGAATGCGGCAGCAGCCCCTCACCCAGGACGACCCGTTCGGCGGCCCCGCCACCGGCACCTTCATGGCGGGTGAGTACGGCATGCCGTCCGCCGACCGGTCCGCGGGCCGGGGCGACTACGCCCAGCAGCCCCCGATGACCGGCCAGTTCGGCATGTCCGCCGGCCCCGGCCCCGACCTCCCCGCCGCCGAGTACGGCAGGCACGCCGCCGCCGGCACCGGCGAGTACGGCAGGCCACCCGTCCCCGGGGTCGGTGAGTACGGCATACCGGTCGCGCCCTCCACCGGCGAGTACGGCATACCGGCCGCGTCCGCCACCGGCGAGTACGGCAGGCCGGGCGGCCCCGCCACCGGCGAGTTCGTCATGCCGGATCCGCCCTACGGCGGCGGCCTGCTCACCGGTGGCCTTCAGCCGATGTCCGCCGAGCAGGCGTTCGGCGTTCCGGCCGACCGAGGCCAGGGTCTCGGCGGCGCTCCCCGGTCCGGGCAGCCGCCCGCCGGGTTCCCGGGCCACGGGCAGGTGCCCGCGGGCCCGCCCGAGACCGGCGTCCTGTATCCGGGCGCGACCACCGACCATCCCGGTGGGTACGGCCGCCCGGCCCCGGGCATCTACGGCCTGCTGACCGTGTTCACGTTGCTCGACGGGACCGGCGAGAGGTTCGACCGGCTGGCCGAGGAGACGCTGGAGGCCGTCCGCCGTACCGAGCCCGACACGCTGATCTACGCCTGCCACTCGGTGAAGTCGGCTCCGCTGCAGCGCATCGTCTACGAGCTCTACCGCGACGAGGTCGCCTACACCGAGCATCAGCGTCAGCCCCATGTGGAGCGTTTCGTCGCCGAACGTCAGACCATGGTGCTGGCCACCAACGTGATCGAGCTCAACGTGAACGCGGCCAAGGTGGTCCCGCTGCCCACGGCCTTCAGGATCTGAGCGCGGCGCGCAGGCGGTTCTCGTCGACGCGCCAGAAGTCGTGCTGGACACCGTCGATCAGGGTGACCGGGATCATCTCCCCGTACTCGGCCTGGTCCCGCTCGGTGGCGGTGATGTCGCGCTCCTCCCAGGGAACGCCCAGCTCCGCCGCCACGCGTTCTATCACCGCGCGCGCGTCGTCGCACAGGTGACAGCCGGGCTTGCCGAGCAGTGTGATGCGGTGGTCCTGCGGTGCCATGTCCGTCACGGTAGCCGAGCCGCGCGGATACGCCGGCCCGGTGAGCCCGGTGAGCCCGGTGAGCCCGGTGAGCCCGGTGAGCCCGACGAGGCAGGTGAGGCCGGTGGGTGTCCGGGAAGCCGGGCGGGACGGTGCCGTGGCCGACATGGTGAACACCCACTTTGTGCACCGGTTCACAAAGGGACTAACCTGAAAGACAGTGGCCTCACCTCGTCATCCGTCGCGTCCGGGCCGCGCCGGCCGCCTGTCCCCCTGGAGCTACGGCACGTGATCCGCCGTCTGTCCCAAGCTCGTGAACGTGGCATCCCCGACGCGACCGTCGCCCGGCTGCCGCTCTACCTGCGAGCCCTGAACAGCATGGCCGAGCGGGGGCTGGCGACCGTGAGCTCCGAGGATCTGGCCGTCGCCGCCGGTGTGAACTCCGCCAAGCTCCGCAAGGACCTCTCTCATCTGGGCTCCTACGGCACCCGCGGGGTAGGCTACGACGTCGAGTACCTCATCTACCAGATCTCCCGTGAGCTGGGGCTGACCCAGGACTGGGCGGTGGCCATCGTCGGGGTGGGTAACCTCGGTCGTGCGCTCGCCAACTACGGCGGATTCGTCTCCCGTGGGTTCCGGGTGGCCGCGCTCCTGGACGCCGACCCCGAAGTGGTGGGCGACCGTATCGCGGGATTGAATGTGGAACACATCGACGAGCTGGAAACGGTGATCACGCGGCGGGGAGTGTCGATCGTGGTGCTCGCGACGCCCGCCGCGGCGGCGCAGCAGGTGGCCGACCGGGTCGTTGCCGTGGGTGTGACGAGCATCCTCAACTTCGCCCCCGTCGTCCTCGCTGTACCCGAAGGCGTCGATATCCGTAAAGTCGACTTATCGATTGAACTGCAGATCCTGGCCTTTCATGAGCAGCGCAAGGCGGATCGGATGAGTGGGGGGCCCGCGATGGCCGAGGAATGGCCCGAGGCGGTGGACTTGTGAACGACAGAGCCCGAGGACACGGCGTTCCCCGGCCGGGCGAGGTCGGCGCGGGAGATCAGGGCCGTCCGCCGGGAGCGGGAGACGGCCGATGAGCCTCCTCGTCGTCGGCGTGAGCCACCGGACGGCCCCGGTGGCCCTGCTGGAGCGGGTCTCCGTCTCCGGTGACGCGCTGATCAAGCTGCTCCACGACGTTCAGCAGGACATCCGGGTCGCCGAGAGCATGGTCGTGTCGACCTGCAACCGGGTCGAGGTCTACGCCGTGGTGGACCGCTTCCACGCCGCGGTGAACGCGATCTCCGAGCTGCTCGGCCTCCACTCCGGCGTCCCCCTGGAGCAGCTCGCCGGCCACCTCTACGTGCATTACGAGGACCGGGCTGTCGAGCACCTGTTCGCGGTCGGCTCCGGCCTGGACTCGATGGTCCTGGGCGAGGGGCAGATCCTCGGCCAGGTCCGCTCGGCGCTCAGGCTCGCCCAGGAGCAGGGCACACTCGGCCCCACGCTGAACGAGCTCCTCCAGCAGACCCTGCGGGTGGGCAAGCGATCCCACACCGAGACCGGCATCGACCGGGCGGGCGCCTCCCTCGTCGGCGTGGGCCTCACCCTCGCCGAGCGCACCCTCGGCCCGATCGGGGGCCGGCGCGCCCTGGTGGTCGGCGCCGGTTCGATGAGCGCCCTGTCGGCCGCGACCCTTCAGCGGGCGGGCGTCACCGACATCGTGGTGGTCAACCGGACCCACGACCGCGCCGTACGGCTGGCGCGGGCGGTGGGCGGCCGGGCCGCCGAGTTCGGCGATCTCACGGCGGAGCTGGCCCGGGCCGATCTGGTCATCTCGTGCACCGGCGCCACCGACGTGGTCATCACCGCCGACATGGTGCCGGCCAGGGAGATGTTCCTGCTGGACCTCGCGCTGCCGCACGACGTGGACCCCGCCGTACGGCGGCTGCCCGGCGTCACCCTCGTGGACCTGGAGTCGATGCAGGACGGCACCGCCGACGCCGACACCGACGACGGCGGGCGTGCCGAGGCCGTCGCCGCCGTACGCGAGATCGTCGCCGCCGAGGTCGCGGCCTACCTGTCGGCCGAGCGCGCGGCCCGGGTGACACCGACCGTGGTCGCGCTGCGGAGCAAGGCGGCGGACGTGGTCGAGACGGAGCTGGGACGGCTCGTCGCGCGGGTTCCCGAGCTCGACGGGCGGGCGAGGGACGAGGTCGCGCAGACGGTCAGGCGCGTGGTCGACAAACTGCTCCACGAGCCCACCGTGCGTGTCAAACAGCTCGCCGAGTCCGCGGCAGGCGATCATTATGCGGAGGCGTTGCGCGAGTTGTTCAACTTGGACCCGAAGGTGCCCGATGCGGTGAGGCGCATCGAGTCGATCGATCCGGAGACGAGCATGAGGGAGGTGGGCGGATGAACGGCGTCGCCCCTCCGCTCAGAATGGGCACGAGGCGGAGCCTCATGGCGACCACCCAGTCGGGTCTCGTCGCCGCCAGGCTCACCGAACTGACCGGCCGAGCCGTCGAGCTCGTCGGCGTCACCACCTTCGGCGACGTGACCAGAGCCGTTCTCACCCAGCTCGGCGGGACGGGCGTCTTCGTCAGCGCGCTCCGCGACAAGCTGATCGAGGGCGACATCGACTTCGCGGTCCACTCGCTGAAGGACCTGCCCACCACACCCGACCCGCGCGTGGTCATCGCGGCGATCCCGCCGCGTGACGACCACAGGGACGCGCTGGTCAGCACGGCGAAGCTGGCCGACCTGCCGCCCGGGGCGAAGATCGGCACGGGTTCCCCGCGCAGGGTCGCCCAGCTCCGGGTGCTCCGCCCCGACCTGGAGTACGTCCCGATCCGGGGCAACGCCGACACCCGCATCGCCAAGGTCACCTCCGGTGAGCTGCAGGGCATCGTGCTGGCCGCCGCCGGACTCGGGCGGCTGGGCCGCGAGGCCGAGATCTCCCAGATCTTCGAGGTCGAGGAGATGCTCCCGGCGCCCGGGCAGGGCGCGCTGGCCGTGGAGTGCCTGGCGGGCCGGGCCGACCTCATCGAGGTGCTGAGCGTGCTCGACGACGCCAGGACCCGCGCCGCGGTGACCGCCGAGCGCGCGGTCCTCAACGCCCTGGAGGCCGGGTGCGCGGCTCCGGTCGGCGCCTACTCGGCCGACCGAGGGCAAGATCTGTTCCTTACCGCCGCTGTCGTCGCCGTCGACGGCAGGCGAGCGGTGCGTAAGTCCACCGCCGGGACCTCTTCGGCGCCCATGGATCTCGGTCGCGACCTCGCGGCCGAGATGATCGCCGAAGGGGCAGGCACGTTGATAGGGGAGCGAGCACATTGAGCTCCGGAAGTACCACCTTCGAACGCCCCGCCGGATTCGTCGCCTTCGTTGGCGCGGGCCCCGGTGACGAGGGCCTGCTCACGCTGCGCGGCGCCGACCTGCTGTCAAAGGCCGACGTCGTCGTGCTCGACCAGGAGGCGTACGGCGCCTTGCTGCGGCACTGCCGGGAGAACACCGAGGTCGTCGATGCCGCCGGCGAGGAGGCCGTGTCGCTGAGAGCCGTCACGGCGGCCAAGGACGGCCACCTCGTCGTACGGCTGTGCGCGGGCGACCCGATGTTCTTCTCCTCGATCACCGAGGAGGTCGCGGCCTGCGCCAGGGCGGAGGTGGACTTCGAGATCGTGCCGGGTGTGCCCCCGGCGACGGCCGTCCTCGCCTACGCGGGCATCCCCGCGGCGGTGTCCGTGCCGGAGTTCCGGGTCGTGGACGCCACCCAGGTCGAGGACTGGTCCGCCCACGCCGCCGGCGCGGGCACCCTGGTGATCTACAACGGCGTCACCCAGGCCGTCGCGATCGGCAAGGCGCTGATCGCCGCGGGGCGTCCCGACTCGACACCGGTCGCGATCAGCAGTTCGGGCACCACCACCGAGCAGTACACCGTGGTGACCACCCTGGGCAGGATGGGGCCCGACCTCAAGCACGCCGGGATGGCCGAGCCCGCGCTCATCGTGGTCGGCGAGGCCGTCGGCATGCGCGAGCGGCTGTCGTGGTTCGAGACCAAGCCGCTGTTCGGCTGGCGGGTGCTCGTACCCAGGACCAAGGAGCAGTCGGCCGGGCTGGTCGAGCAGTTGCGGTCCTACGGCGCGGTGCCCGAGGAGGTCCCCACGATCTCCGTCGAGCCGCCGCGTACCCCGCAGCAGATGGATCGGGCGATCAAGGGCCTGGTCACCGGCCGCTACGAATGGGTGGCCTTCACCAGCGCGAACGCGGTCAAGGCGGTGCGCGAGAAGTTCGAGGAGTACGGGCTGGACGCCCGGGCGTTCGCCGGGCTCAAGGTCGCGGCCGTGGGCGACGCCACCGCGCGGGCCCTGGTGCGGTTCGGGGTGAAGCCCGACCTGGTGCCCTCGGGCGAGCAGTCCTCGGAGGGGCTGCTGGCCGAGTGGCCGCCGTACGACTCGATGCTCGACCCGATCAACCGGGTGCTGCTGCCCCGCGCCGACATCGCCACCGAGACGCTGGTCGCCGGGCTGACCGAGCTCGGCTGGGAGTGCGACGACGTCACCGCCTACCGGACCGTCCGGGCGGCGCCGCCGCCCGCGCCGATCCGGGAGGCCATCAAGGGCGGCGGGTTCGACGCGGTGCTGTTCACCTCGTCGAGCACCGTGCGCAACCTCGTGGGCATCGCCGGAAAGCCGCACAACGTCACGGTCATCTCCGTGATCGGCCCGCAGACCGCCAGGACCGCGGAGGAGTTCGGGCTCCGGGTGGATGTCATGGCCGACAAACCATCGGTTTCCGCTCTCGCGGCGGCACTGGCCGAGTATGGTGCGAAACAGCGGCAGGCCGCGGTCGCGGCCGGGGACGCCCCCCGCAGGCCCTCCCAGACCCGGAGAGGGGCCCGGCGCCGCGCCAAGTAGCCTGAAGTCGTCGCGGGTGACAGGGGGCGCGAGGGGCACGGCGTCCGCGACGACGCCGGCGAACAGGTGAACACCGGTAAAAGGTGAACACCGGTGAACCGGCACGACGACGGCCCAATCGAATATCGTCCCCCGGCTCTCCTACCCCTCGTGGTGCCCCGTGGCCGGGGAGAGGGGGAGACCACCATGACCGCACAGTTCCCTGCCGCGCGTCCACGCAGGCTCCGCCGTACGGCGTCGATGCGCAGGATGATCGCGGGCACCAGGCTGCACCCGGCGGAGCTGGTGCTGCCGATGTTCGTCAAGGAGGGCATCGACGAGCCGAGTCCGATCGGCTCGATGCCCGGAGTGTTTCAGCACACCCGTGACTCGCTGCGCAAGGCCGCCCGCGAGGCGGCCGAGGCCGGGGTCGGCGGCCTGATCCTGTTCGGCGTCCCCGAGGTGAAGGACGCCCGGGGGTCGGCGGCCGACGATCCGGACGGGATCGTCCAGCGGGCCGTCGCCGACCTCGTCGCCGAGGTGGGAGACGCGCTGGTGGTGATGACCGACACCTGCCTGGACGAGTTCACCGACCACGGGCACTGCGGCGTCCTGACTCCCGGCGGGGAGGTGGACAACGACACCACCCTGACGCGCTACGCCGAGATCGCGGTGGCCCAGGCCCGCGCCGGATCCCAGGTCATCGCGCCGAGCGGCATGATGGACGGCCAGGTCGCCGCGATCCGGGCGGCGCTGGACGCCGACGGCTTCGAGCAGATCCCGATCCTGGCCTACGCGGTCAAGTACGCCTCGGCGTTCTACGGGCCGTTCAGGGACGCCGCCGAGTGCGCGCCGCGGTTCGGCGACCGCAACGCCTACCAGCAGGACGCCGCGGGGCCGATCCGCGAGGCGCTGCGCGAGGTGCGGCTGGACCTCGACGAGGGGGCCGACGCGGTGATCGTCAAGCCCGCGCTGGCCTACCTGGACATCCTGCGCCAGGTCCGTGACGTGGTGGACGTGCCGGTGGCCGCCTACCAGGTCAGCGGCGAGTACGCCATGGTCGAGGCCGCCGCGGCCAACGGCTGGATCGACCGGGACCGCGTGATCATGGAGTCGCTGATCGCGATCCGCCGGACCGGAGCGGACATGATCCTCACCTACTGGGCGACCGAGGTGGCCAGAAGGCTCGGGTGAGATGAGAGGCACACGCTGAGAACTGGGGGTTTGCCGCTTCACCGAGTGGTCTGTGCGTTAGAGTGCGAGGACCGGTGCGGATGTGACCCAGGTGGTGTGACCCTGGCTGTCTGACTTTCCTTGCTGACCAACCAAGGGTGGACAAGTCGTCGCATCCGGAGGCACGCGGGACGCGCGGACGACGGAGGACACAATGGTGGGGGTACCGCTGACTCGTCGTGGCAGACGACGTGCTCATCCGAAACAGATGATCAGCTCCGTGCTGGAGTACGCCGCCCTGGGCTGGGCGAGCTGTCCGGGGGCCAGGCCGCTCCATACCGGCTCGCGCGCCTGCTCGTGCGACCGCCTCGGCTGTCCCGACCCGGGCGCGCACCCGCTCTCGCGGGCCTGGCAGATGCAGGCCACCACCGAGCCCGCCCTGCTCGGTCACTGGTGGCAGTGTGATCCCGAGGCGAACGTGATCCTCCCCACCGGCCGGGTCTTCGACGTCTTCGACGTACCGCGCGCCGCCGGGCTCGCCGCCCTGGACTCCACCGCGTCCGCCTCGGGCCCGGTCGCCGCCAACGGTGACCGGGTCCTGTTCTACGTGGCCACCCGCAACACCTCCGACGACGAGGACGAGTGGTGGTCCTGCCCCCTCGACTACGGCCCCTCGACCATCGAGGAGATGCCCGGCCTGCGCTGGCACTGCCGCGACAGCTACATCCTCGCCCCGCCGTCCCTGCTGCCCACCGGGCAGCCCGGCTCATGGCTCCGCCCCCCGGACGGCCGCCCCCTGCCCGACCCCCTCCGCGTCCTCGACCGTCTCGCCGACACCTGCGAGTGACCGGCGGTCGCCGTGACTACGCTGGGGGCGTGAGCCGTACTGAGAACTCCGAGGAACTGTTCGCCCGCGCGCGTGAGATCGTCCCGGGAGGGGTGAACTCCCCGGTCCGCGCCTTCGGCGCCGTCGGTGGCACGCCCCGCTTCATGGCCTCAGGCCAGGGGCCCCACATCACCGACGTGGACGGCAACCGCTACGTCGACCTGGTCTGCTCGTGGGGTCCGATGATCCTGGGGCACCGGCACCCGGCCGTGGTCGAGGCGCTGGAGGAGGCGCTGCGGAACGGCACCTCGTTCGGTACCGCGACGCCCGGTGAGGTCGAGCTGGCCGAGGAGATCGTCGCGCTGGTGGACCCGGTGGAGAAGGTCCGCCTGGTCAGCTCGGGCACCGAGGCCACCATGTCCGCCGTACGGCTGGCCCGGGGTTTCACCGGGCGGTCCAAGATCGTCAAGTTCGCCGGCTGCTACCACGGTCACGTGGACGCCCTGCTCGCCTCCGCCGGATCCGGCCTGGTCACCTTCGGCCTGCCCGACACCCCCGGGGTGACCGGCGCCTCCGCGGCCGACACCGTGGTGCTGCCCTACAACTCGGTCGAGGCCGTGACCGAGGCGTTCCAGACCTTCGGCGACGAGATCGCCTGCGTGATCAGCGAGGCGTGCCCGGCCAACATGGGCGTCGTCCCGCCGCTGGACGGGTTCAACGCCACGCTGCGCGAGCTCTGCACCACGCACGGCGCCCTGCTGATCCTCGACGAGGTGCTCACCGGTTTCCGGGTCTCCGAGGCCGGATGGTACGGGCTCGACCCGGTGGACGCCGACCTGATGACCTTCGGCAAGGTCATGGGGGGTGGCCTGCCCGCCGCCGCGTTCGGCGGCCGTGCCGACGTGATGGCCCATCTCGCCCCCGAGGGGCCGGTCTACCAGGCGGGCACCCTGTCGGGAAACCCGCTGGCCTGCGCCGCCGGCCTGGCCACGCTGCGCGCCTGTGACGACGAGGTCTACGACCGGGTGGACGCGGCCGCTCTGATCATCGGCCGTGCCGCCGCCGACGCCCTGGCCGCGGCCGGGGTACCGCACCGCCTGCAGCGCGCGGGCAGCCTGTTCTCCATCTTCTTCACCGAGGACCGGGTCACCGACTTCGCCGGGGCCCAGCGGCAGAACACCGCCGCCTACCGGGCCTTCTTCCACGCCATGCTCGACCAGGGTGTCTATCTCCCGCCGTCGGCCTACGAGGCCTGGTTCCTGTCCGCGGCCCACGACGACGAGGCCCTGTCCCGCGTCGCCGAGGCGCTCCCGCTCGCCGCCAAGGCCGCGGCCCAGGTGTAGCCGGAACCGGGCGCGGGGCCCGGGGCTGTGGTGAGGTTTATGGCTCTTTGTCACTATTTACGCTGACAATTCAGGTCAAACGAGACTTCCCTCCTCCGGGCCTTTAGAGTTGCTTACATGTTGGACCTGAACCGCCTCAAGGCCCTGCACGCCGTGTCCGTCTACGGATCGGTCGGCGCGGCGGCCGACGCGCTCATGGTGACCCCGTCCGCGGTGTCGCAGCAGCTCGCCAAGCTTGAACGGGAGACCGGCGCGACGCTGCTTGAGCGCAACGGGCGCGGGGTGCGCCTGACCGACGCCGCCGGGGTGCTCGCCGACCACGCCGGGCGCATCCTCGCGCTGGTGGAGACCGCCGAAGCCGACTTCGAGGCGCTCCGCGGGGAGGTCGTGGGCCGCCTCAGCATCGGGGCGTTCCCCACGGCGGCCCGGGGGCTGTTGCCCGAGGCCCTGGTCCACCTGCGGGAACGCCACCCCGACCTCAGGCTCCAGCTCATGGAGCGGGAGCCGGAGCGCCAGCTCCGCGAGGTGAGCAGGGGCGAGCTCGACCTCGCGGTGATCCAGGACTGGATGAACCGGCCGATGGCCATCCCGGACGGACTGTCGCGGGCGATCCTCTTCGACGACATCGCCGACGTGGTCCTGCCCGCCTCCCACCCGCTGGCCGAGCGGTCCGAGATCGAACTGGCCGAGCTGTCGGGGGAGAAGTGGATCAGCTCGTCGCCCGGTATGGTCTGCCACGACTGGCTGGTCCACACGCTGCGCTCGGCCCAGCTGGAGCCGGACATCACCTGCATGGCCGACGAGTACCCCACCCACCTCGCCCTGGTCGCGGCCGGGCAGGGATGCGCCATCGTTCCCCGGCTGGGCCGCCACTTCGTGCCCGACGGGGTGCGGATCATCCCGATCCGGCCGAGACTGATCCGCCAGATCTACGCGGTGTGGCGCAGCGACGCGGCCCGCCGCCCGGCGATCCGGGCGGCGGTCGAGGCGCTCAGAGCCGTCTCCGCGGAGCGCTGAGCCCCGGGCCGGTGGCCGGTGACCACACGGGCCTCCCGGGTACCCGTGGTCACCCGGGTTTCCTGGACCGTGACCACGGTGGTCCGCCCACACGCCCTATTCACCCTTACCTGTCGGTAGGCTGTCGGAACCATGCTTGAGACCACCGTCGTCCACCTCCTGCGCCACGGCGAGGTGTACAACCCCGCCAACGTCCTGTACGGCAGGCTGCCCGGCTTCCGCCTTTCCGAGACCGGCAGGCAGATGGCCGAGACGGTCGCCAAGTCCATCGCCGGACGCGATGTCACCGCTTTGTTCTCCTCACCTCTGGAACGTGCCCAGGAGACGGCGGCCCCGCTCGCGGCGACCTTCGGTCTGGAGGTCGCGCTCGACGACCGCCTGATCGAGGCCGAGAACATCTTCGAGGGCGTCGTGGTCGGCCGGGGCGACGGGGTCTTCCGCAGCCCGCGCCACTACCGCCACCTGTGGAATCCGCTCCGCCCCTCCTGGGGCGAGCGTTACATCGACGTGGTGCGGCGGATGAAGAGCGTGATCGACCTCGCCCGCGAGGAGGCGCGCGGTCATGAGGCGGTGCTGGTCAGCCACCAGCTGCCGATCTGGATCATCCGGCTCGCGGCCGAGGGCAGGCGGCTTCCGCACGACCCGCGCCGCAGGCAGTGCGGGCTGGCCAGTCTCACCAGTTTCTCCTTCGAGGGAGACCGGCTGGTCAGCGTGGGATACAGCGAGCCCGCCGCCGCGCTCGTCAGGCGCCCCACTGTGCCGGGCGCCTGACCGCGCGGTAGAGTGATTGCTCTACCGGTTGTAGTACAGGAAGACCCTGCCTCTGATGCGCGCAAAACCCTTCGCCGCCGTCGCGCTGCTCGTCGCCGTGGCCGGATGCGCCAGCAACCAGGGATCGCAGCCCCAGGCCGGGGACACCCGCTTCGTGGCCGGTGACGGCAAGATCACCATGTTCGAGGCCGGGAACCGCAAGACCGCCCCCCCGGTCGAGGGGAAGACCCTCGACGGGGGCGCCGCGACGCTCGCCGCGCACCGGGGCAAGGTCGTGGTGCTGAACTTCTGGGCCTCCTGGTGCGCGCCCTGCCGGGCGGAGGCGCCCGTGCTCAAGGACATCGCCGCCAAGACCAAGGCCGCCGGGGTGGAGTTCCTCGGGGTCGACTTCAAGGACCGCCAGGCCGACGCGCTCGCCTTCGAACGCAGCCATCAGCCCGGTTACCCGAGCATCTTCGACCAGCCGGGCAAGGTCGCGCTCTCCTTCCAGGGCACGGTCCCCCCGGCCGCCATCCCCTCGACGCTGATCATCGACCGTCAGGGCCGGATCGCGGCCAGGGCGCTCGGCGCGGTCACGTACAACGACCTGCTCGGCGCGGTCACCAGGGTCGGCAATGAGAGGTGACCCGGCGCGGTCGGCCCGTGAGCGGATCAGTGATGAGCCCTGACCTGACCGGCACGGTGGCGAGCGGCTCACTCGTGCTGGCGCTGCCGATCGCGGTGGCGGCCGGCCTGGTGTCGTTCCTGTCGCCGTGTGTGCTGCCGCTGGTGCCCGGCTACCTGTCGTACGTGACGGGGATGAGCGCCGACCCGAAACGCGGGCGGATGGTCGCGGGCATCGTGCTGTTCGTCCTCGGCTTCGCGGCGGTGTTCGTGCTGGGCGGCGCCCTCTTCGGCGGGCTCGGCGCGGCGATGCTCGGCAACGCCGGCGTCATCACCCGGGTGCTGGGCGTGCTCACCGTCGCGCTGGGGCTGGCCTTCATGGGGGCGCTGCCGGGACTCCAGCGTGATTTCCGTATCCACCGCCTTCCGGCGGCCGGCCTCGCCGGGGCGCCGCTGCTCGGCGTGGTGTTCGGTCTCGGCTGGACCCCCTGCATCGGTCCCACCCTCGGGGTCGTGCTCACCCTCGGTCTCACCGAGGGCAGCGCGGGGCGGGGCGCGCTGCTCGCCTTCGCCTACGCGCTGGGCCTGGGCCTGCCGTTCGTGGTGGCGGGGCTGGCCTATCGTAGGGCACTGCACACGTTCAAGGCGGTACGCCGCCATTCGCAGCTGATCACACGGGTGGGCGGGGCCATGCTGGTCGCGGTCGGCCTGCTGCTCGTCACCGGGCTCTGGGGGGAGATCGTCGTGGCGATGCAGGTGTGGATCGGCGGATTCGAGCCGGTGATCTGATGGAGGAAGTCGAGCAGGCCGCGCGGGAGCACGCGGCGGGCGAGGCCGGCGCCGAGCCGGCCGGCGGCCGGGCGGACACGCCCCCGGAGCCGGTCCTGAGCGAGGAGAGGCCCGCCGCGCGGCCGGTGGGGCTCGGCGTCGTGGGCTGGGTGCGCTGGTTCTGGCGCACGCTCACCTCGATGCGGACGGCGCTGATCCTGCTGTTCCTGTTCGCGCTGGCCTCGATCCCGGGGTCGATCTGGCCGCAGCGCGGCGTCTCGGACGCCAAGGTCTCGCAGTACTTCGCCGACAGCCCGCGACTGGCCGAGTGGCTGGACCGGTTCTGGCTGTTCGACGTGTTCAAGGCGCCGTGGTTCGCCGCGATCTACCTGCTGCTCTTCCTCTCGCTGATCGGCTGTGTGCTCCCGCGCACCGCGGCCCACCTGCGTGAGCTGCGCAGGAGGCCGCCGGCGCCGCCGCGCAACCTGGCCAGGCTGCCCCGCTACGCCTCGTTCGAGGGTGACCTGACCGTCGAGGAGGCGACCGCCCGGCTGCGCCGCATGCGGTTCCGGGTGACCACCGGGCCCGGCTGGGTCTCGGCCGAGAAGGGGTACCTCCGGGAGACCGGCAACCTGCTGTTCCACATCGCGCTGCTCGGGCTGCTGGTCGCGGTCGGGGCCGGCGCGCTGTACGGCTACCGGGGCAACGTGCTGGTCGTGGAGGGGGAGGGGTTCGCCAACACGGTCGCCGCCTACGACCGTTACATGCCCGGCCAGCAGGTGAGCGCCGAGTCGCTGGAGCCGTTCTCCTTCACCGTCGAGGACTTCCAGGCCTCCTACATCGCCAAGGGCGAGCGGCGCGGGCAGCCCCTGGACTTCGAGGCGAGGCTCAAGGTCGCCGAGGCCCCCGGCGCCGCCGAGCGCGACTACGTTCTCAAGGTCAACGACCCGCTGAACGTCAACGGCACGCAGACGTACCTGATCGACCACGGCTACGCGCCCACTTTCAAGATCACTGACGGCAAGGGGCAGGTCGCCTTCGACGGCCCGGTGCCGTGCCTGGTCGTCCAGCCGGCCACGTTCACCTCCGAGTGCGTGATCAAGGTTCCGGACGCCCAGCCCGAGCAGCTGGGCCTCCTGGTGGGCTTCCTGCCGACCACCGTGCCGATGAACGGCGAGTGGGTGTCGATCTTCCCCGGCGCGGCCAACCCCACCGCCCAGGTGTACGGCGCGTTCGCCGGTGACCTGGGACTGAGGAATGGCCGGCCGCAGTCGGTCTACGAGCTCGACCCGGCGAGCCTGAAGAAGATGAGACCGCTGGTCATGAAGGCCGACCCGCTGGCCGTGGGCAAGAGGCTCGATCTGCCGGGCGGTGCGGGCTCGATCGAGTTCACCGGCGTCAAGGAGTGGATCGCCCTCCAGATCACCCACGATCCCGGCCGGGTGCCCGCGTTCGTGTCGTCGGCCCTGGCCGTCGTCGGCCTGGTGCTCTCCCTGACCGTCCGCCGCCGCAGGGTGTGGGTACGGGTCGGGAACGCGAACGGACCGGCGGGGCGGGGATCTGCCCCGCGGGGCTCGTCGGCGGCCGGTCGTGAGCGGGGCCGTGGACATGTCGAGGTGGGCGGTCTCACCCGCACCGAAGGCGGCGATTTCGGCGACGAGTTCGCCGAGATCGTCTCCGCTTTGAAACCAGGAGTGAAGGATGCCCGTTGAGGTCGATGTCGGCCTCGCCACGCTGAGCGACCAGCTCACCTTGGCGACAGTGCTGCTCTACATCATCGCGATGATCGGTTACGCCCTCGACCTCGGCTTCGGCCGGGTCAGGGCCGCCGGGAGGAAGACCGAGGCGGCGCTCGCCACGGTCGGCGGTGGCACGGCCGGTGTCCCGTCGTCCCCGGCCGCGACCCCGCCCGCGGGGGAGGACGCCGGAAAGGGCGCGGGAGAGAGCGCGGGGGAGGACGCCGAGAAGGCGCCTCCCGCCTGGACGGTCTGGGCGGCCCCGGTCGCGATCGGGCTGACCTGGCTCGGCTGGGCCGCGCACCTGACGTCCATCCTCACCAGGGGGTGGGCCGTCGGCCGGTGGCCGTGGGGCAACATGTACGAGTTCGTGGTCGCGATGTGCTTCGCGGCGGTGAGCGCGTTCCTGTTCATGCAGATCCGGTACGGGAGCCGTTTCCTGGGCGCGTTCGTCACGGTCGCCGCGGCCCTCGGGCTCGGCTTCGCGGTGCGGTACCTGTACGTGCAGGCCGGTCCCGTGGTGCCCGCGCTCAACTCCTACTGGGTCGCGATCCACGTCACGGCGGCGATCATCGCCAGTGGCCTGTTCATCATGGCCGGGGTCTCCGGCCTCCTCTTCCTGGTCAGGAGGGACACCGCGGTCCGCCTGCCGTCCCTGCAGGATCTGGAGAGGGTCGCGCACCGGGCCATCGTGATCGGTTTCCCGATCTGGACCTTCGCCGTCATCGCGGGCTCGCTCTGGGCCGACAAGGCGTGGGGCCGCTACTGGGGCTGGGACCCCAAGGAGATCTGGGCGTTCATCACCTGGATCGCCTACGCCGCCTACCTGCACGCCCGCGCCACCGCGGGGTTCAAGGGCAGGGCCGCCATGATCGTGCAGCTCATCGCCTTCGCCTGCCTGATGTTCAACCTGGTCGGGGTGAACATCTTCCTCGGTGGCCTGCACTCCTACGCCGAGGTTCCCGGCTGACCACGGCCGGGCTACCGGGGTGACGGCGACGGTGCGCCGGCACCCCGTCCGGCGGGGCCGGCGCACCCGGCCTCACTCCTCGTCGCGCAGCCGCCGGTCGAGGTCCCGCAGGAAGTCGGGGTCGTCGTCGGGCCCCTTCGGGGCCTCGGGCCTCGGCGACCTCTCCCGGGGGAGAGGCCCGCGCGGTGCGGGGGATCCGTTCGGCCGGCCCAGCAGCAACCAGAACACGCCCCCGGCGAGCGGCATCAGGAGCACGATGACGACCCAGAGGAGCTTGGGCAGGTTTCTGGCCTCCTCGTCCGGCGTGGTGATGGCGTCGAACAAGCAGTAGAGCCAGAAGGCGAGGAGTGCCAGACCGACAAGCAGGGGCATGCCCGAACTGTAGGCCATCCGGCGACAGGGCGCGGTCGTACCCCCGTTCCGGATGACTGGCGAGGGTCCCCGTCGTACGGTGGAACCTGTTGCCACTTCCTCTGGGGTGTGTGATGGCGAATTCGGGAGACAAAGGCCGTCATCGACGGCGCTGGTGGCAGAGAGGCCCCTCCCAGCACACGGAGAGTGCCGTCGCGAGGACACCTCGTGAGGTTCCGTTCGCCTTTGAACGGAGGGCGGGGGCCGTGACGGCGCCGGTGGTGGACCGCCCGCAGTACACCTGGCGGGACTTCGAGCTGGAGAACGAGCATCCCAGGGCGCAGCCCAACTCTCCGGACACCCCCGGTCTGGGTGACGGCCTGCTTCACTGCGGCAGCCTGGAGCGGATACTGCACCGCCAGTGGGACTCCCGGCAGGGGCCGCCGTCCCCGGAGACCGTGCGCGCGGTGGAGAGCCTGGCCGGGCTGCCGGACAGGCTGAAGAACAAGCTCGCCGAGGGGCTCGACGGCATCTACGTCGGCGTCGGCGGGGTGCCCGATCTGGACGACATGGGTTACCTCCGGGGTGCGCCGCTGCCCTCGGGCCGGGCGACCTGGGACATCTGCGCCGGAGCGTACGGCGATCGCAAGATCGTGGTGGGAGACCGGCCGTCGCCCACCCCCGACGTGATGATGCACGAGGTCGGGCATGCCCTGGACGACGTGGACGCGCCCTACGGGGCGTGGGTCTCGGACTGCCCGGAGTTCGCCGCGCTCTACGTCCGGTGCGTCCCCATGCTGGCCTCGGGCTTCCATCTGCAGGCGGCGGATCTGGGCCGTAAGGAGTTCTTCGCCGACGCCTTCGCCGCCATCGTCTCGCGGCAGCGCCCCGCCCTGGTGGACATGCTCGGTGGTGACACGCGCATGGCGCTCAATGTCATGTTGTTCTTCAACCGGCGTTACGGAATCTAGGTGATCTGGGATGTACGTCATCCGGCTCGCTGATGGGACCCTGCGGGTGCCACAGAGCCTGTCCAGTGAGGACGGACGTCTGATCGGCAACGCGTACGTGGAGCTGTCACCGGGTGATCCGGACTACGACCGCTGGCTGTCGGAGGCGCTCACCGAGGAGGAGTGGGCGGAGCGCCGGCGGCGCTGGCTCACGGAGAACGATGATCTGGAACGGAGGTTTTTGGCCTTCAAGGCCGAGCAGGACAGTTAGCGCGGCGGGTGGTCCTCCCGCGGGGCGGCGGTCCGGTGGGGTGAGGAGGGGTTCGGTGACGGGGTGGCCACCTCCTCGCGGTGCCGGCGACCGCCGGCTGTACGACTCATCGGTGACCCTGCGGCTTTCCGGGTGAGGCTCGCAGGACCACCGATGTGTGACGTCATTAAGATCGTCAGACGCGCGGGGACTCGCCTGTCGGCCGTTCGGCCGTCAGTACGTCCTCTCCACGCAGAAGGGCGTGCACTTCCGACTCGCGGAAACGCCGGTGCCCTCCGGGGGTACGGATGCTGCTGATGCGGCCTGCCGCGGCCCAGCGTGTAACCGTCTTTGGGTCGACCCGGAAGAGGGCGGCAACCTCTCCGGGCGTCAGCAGACGCTCGCTGCTACTCTCCACAATCTCTCCCCCTCGCATCCCGCTTCCTGCCAGCGGGCGGACAGGTAACCAGTGTGCCGAGCGAAGTCTGATTTATCCGTGCTTTTCAACAAAGATCACGGGTTGTTATCGACTGACTGCCCGATTGTTATATGATAGAGCCTCTTTGAGACTCTCGTGGGTGTTTCTTTACAAAACTGATCTCTTGGGCACACTAGCAGCGCTCGTACCCGGTGCGTAGAGCGTCCACTCTGTTGCCCTGATCGCGCTTCACCGGGAAGGGTGACGTAGCCTCGATGCTGTGCATCCCGTCTTCGTTTACACCGTCTCCCGGCTGGGCCTGCTGGCAGTGAGCATCGGTGTGCTCTATCTCCTCGGCCTGCGTCAGCCCCTCCTCCTGCTGATCGCCGCACTCCTGGTCAGTGGGGTGGCCAGTTACGTCCTGCTGTCGAAGCAGCGTGACGCGGTGAGTGAGCGATTCACAAGGAATCGGGAGTGATCATGGCAACGGGAACATGCCGACTCGGGCATGGTACTCGTGACCCAGCCGCGTTGTGTCACTACCAACCAGTAGCCCTCCGTGATGGGCCAGGAATGCCTTGACCCCGATTCCTCGCTCCCTTGTCGGATTCCACTTCAGAGCCTTCCCGGTGCGTGGATGGATCGCTCCAATACCCGGCCGCGCCACCGCCCCCGGGCCCGCCGAATCACGGCCCCGTGGATTGTCCAGCCAGCGCTGGTGGCCGCCCACGTATACGGCGGCCCCGGTCGCCGCCACCGCGTAGAGCGAGTCGCCGCCGGTGTGGTTCACCCACGTCGGCCTCACCTCACCCCGGGTGTAGGTCTCGAAGCGCGCCGTGGTGTCGCACGGCTTCCCCGCCCCCAGGGCACCCCCGGTCGTGACGACCGCGAAGTAGGTGCCGTCCGGGGCGAAGTCCAGGCCCCGCAGATAGGCGGGGAAGACGTCCAGGCACCTGGCGGCGTAGATGCCGGTCCGCCAGTCGGCGACCCTGGCGGGGGACGCGCCGACGTCGACCAGGCCGAGCTGGGGGCGCGACAGCCCGCCGAGGACGGTGAAGTCGCCGGCGACCGCCAGCCGGTCCCCGCTCAGGGACATCGCGTGCACCCGCACCCGGCCGCCCCTTGGGCCGGCCGGCTCGACCGCGAAGTCCGGGTCCACCGCGCCGGTGGTGGCCTCCAGCCGGGCCAGCGCCGTACGCCGGACGTCGCCGATCCGGGTGAAGTCACCGCCCACGTACAGCTGGGAGCCGCGCCGGGCCAGGCTGGTGACCGTGCCGCCGCGGATCGAGGCGTCGAAGCCGGGCACCGGCAGGCCGTCGGAGAGCCGGAGCCGGACCAGGCCTCCGGCGCCCGGGTCCGGGTGGGCGAACTCGCCGCCGACATAGACGGTGCCGCCGGTGCCCGCGGCCAGCGCGCGGACCGGGCGGTCGAGGAGCGGCGCGAAACCGGGCAGGATCCGCCCGGTGGACAGGTCGTAGGCGAAGACGTTGTCACGTTCCAGGACGGTCGTGCTCCCGGCGTCGCGCACCTGGCCGAACGAGCCGCCGACCACCACCGTGCCACCCACAAGCGCGATGGCGTCGACGATCCCGTCGAGCACGTGGGGGGTGGTGTCCACGGGGTCGGCCGAGACGACCTCGTTGTGCTCCGTCGTGCCGGCGGCGGCGACCCCGGGGGGAATCAGGATCAGGGTCGCGACCAGCACGGAAGCGGTTCTGGCAAACATTCGGCAATTTCTACCAGACTCCGGGTAGTCGGATCACTACTTTCCGTGGACTGTCCGTCCGGGCCTAGGCTTGTGTCCATGACGCGTGCTTCGCTGGACAAGCAGCCGTATGAGGTCGCCGCGATGTTCGATCGCACGGCCCGGCGATACGACCTGGTCAACGACGTTATCTCCCTCGGGCAGGTCCGGTTGTGGCGCAAGGCGGCCGCGGCGGCCGTCGACGCGGGTCCCGGAGAGCTGGTTCTCGACCTCGGCGCCGGCACCGGCACCTCCACCGACGCCTTCACCGCGCTGGGCGCCAGGGCGATCGCCTCCGACTTCTCGCTCGGCATGCTCCGCACCGGCGTGCGGCGGCGTGGCGGCTCCGGCCTGTCCGGCGGCGGGGTGCGGGGCGTCACCTTCATCGCCGGTGACGCGCTGAGGCTGCCCTTCGCCGACGGGGTCTTCGACGCGGTGACGATCTCCACCGCGCTGCGCAACGTCCAGGACACCGGGCAGGCGCTGCGCGAGATGCTCCGCGTCGCCAGGCCGGGCGCGCGTCTGGTGATCCTGGAGTTCTCCCACCCGACGGTGAAACCGTTCGACCTGGTCTACTCGCAGTACCTCATGAGGCTGATGCCGCAGGCCGCCAGGCTCGTCGGCTCCAACGACGACTCCTACGAGTATCTGGCGGAGTCGATCAGGGCCTGGCCGGACCAGGCGGCACTGGCGAAGATCATCCAGGACGCGGGCTGGGAGCGGGTCGCCTGGCGCAACCTCGCCCTGGGCATTGTGGCGCTTCACCGCGCCTATAAGCCCGTATAGAACCCCGCATGGAAGATTGACAGGCGATAGCAGCACCCCCCTGACACTTCACTCCGCAAAGGGGTTAGACTTCGGCCCGACAAGTTTGTGAAGACCTTCACAAAGGAACGAAAGGCCCCTCACTCCGAGGCCGTCAGAGCGTGTAGGACAGGACAGGTCCGTGACCGTGCCAGCCGCCATACAGCGGAACGTCGCTGAGGCTGACGCCGACGTCATCGTCGTCGGCGCCGGGCCCGCCGGTTCGACAACCGCTTTCCATCTCGCACAGGCCGGGCTGAACGTCCTGTTGCTGGAGAAGACCACGTTTCCCCGGGAGAAGGTCTGCGGCGACGGGCTGACCCCCCGCGCGGTCAAGCAGCTCATCGCGATGGGAATTGACATCGACGCCCCCGGCTGGGTCAGGAACAAGGGCCTGCGGGTGGTCGGCGGAGGGCTCCGCTTCGAGCTCGACTGGCCCGAGCTGTCCAGCTACCCCGACTTCGGCCTGGTCCGCACCCGCCAGGACTTCGACGAGATCCTCGCGGACAACGCGGTGCGCGGCGGCGTCCGCCTGATGCAGGGCGTCAACGTCACCGCCCCGATCCTCGACGACCGCAGCGGCCACATCGTGGGCGTGGTCGCCAGGCGGGACGGCGAGGAGGTCTCCTACCGTTCCCGCCTGGTGGTGGCCGCCGACGGCAACTCCACCCGGATCTCCCTGGCGATGGGGCTGCACAAGCGCGAGGACCGGCCGATGGGCGTCGCGGTACGGACCTATTTCACCAGTCCGCGCCACGACGACGACTACCTGGAGACCTGGCTGGAGCTGTGGGACGGCGACACCCTGCTGCCCGGCTACGGCTGGATCTTCGGGGTCGGCGACGGCACCTCCAACGTGGGCCTCGGGCTGCTGAACACCAGCGAGGCGTTCAAGGGCATGGACTACCGCGACCTGCTCAGGCGCTGGGTGAAGGGCATGCCCCCCGAGTGGGGGTACGTCGAGGAGAACATGACCGCCCCCATCAGGGGAGCGGCGCTGCCGATGGCCTTCAACCGCCAGCCGCACTACACCCGGGGGCTGGTGCTGGTCGGCGACGCGGGTGGAATGATCAACCCGTTCAACGGCGAGGGCATCGCCTACGCCATGGAGACCGGCCGGGTCGCGGCCGAGACCGTTGTTCAGGCGCTGGGCAGGACGACCCCCGCCCAGCGGGAGCGCGTCCTGCGGGCCTACCCGCAGACGCTGAAGGACGCCTATGGTGGTTACTTCACGCTGGGCCGTGGCTTCGTGGAACTCATCGGCCACCGCGGGGTGATGAACTTCGCCACGCGTCACGGGCTGCCACACCCCCGTCTGATGCGCTTCGCGCTCAAACTTCTCGCCAATCTCACCGACCGGCGAGGCGACGCGTCGGACCGCATCATCAACGCGCTGTCGAAGGTCACGCCATCGGCATGATCTCAACGAGCGTCCGGCATCCGGGACGGAGAGCAGGGATGGCCGCTCTACCTAGACTTGCACGACGACGTGCACGACGAAACGACATGATGAGCTACGCGCCGGCGCGCGTGGAGATGGGAGAGGAGGCGTAGCGATGGAATTGTACGCACCCATTCTGGTGCTCGCCGTTCTCGCGGCGGGTTTTGCGATCTTCTCGGTGACGGTCGCGCCCTTCACCGGTCCCAGGCGCTGGAACCGCGCGAAACTGGACGCCTACGAGTGCGGTATCCAGCCGACGCCCCAGCCGGTCGGCGGCGGTCGCTTCCCGTTGAAGTACATGATCACCGCGATGCTCTTCATCGTGTTCGACATCGAGATCATTTTCCTCTACCCGTGGGCGGTCGCGTTCGACCGGCTCGGCGTCTTCGGGTTGGTGGAGATGGTGCTGTTCATCGTCACCGTGCTCGTGGCCTACGCGTACGTGTGGCGCCGCAAGGGTCTGGACTGGGACTAGATATGGGTCTTGAAGAGAAACTTCCGAGCGGGTTCATGCTCAGCACGGTCGAGCAGGTGGCCGGCTGGGCGCGTAAGAACTCCGTCTGGCCGGCGACCTTCGGCCTCGCCTGCTGCGCCATCGAGCTGATGTCCACCGGTGGCCCCAAGCACGACCTGGCGCGCTTCGGTATGGAGCGCGCTTCGGCGTCTCCGCGCCAGGCCGACCTCATGATCGTGGCGGGCCGGCTGTCACAGAAGATGGCCCCGGTGCTGCGCCAGATCTACGACCAGATGGCCGAGCCCAAATGGGTCATCGCCATGGGCGTCTGCGCGTCCAGTGGAGGCATGTTCAACAACTACGCCATCGTGCAGGGCGTGGACCACGTCGTCCCGGTCGACATCTACCTGCCCGGCTGCCCGCCGAGGCCGGAGATGCTCATCGACGCGATCGTGAAGCTGCACGACAAGATCCAGAACATGAAGTTCGGCGCGCACCGGGCCAAGCAGATCGACGAGCTCGAACTGCAGGCCCTGCGGACACTGCCCCTGATCGAGCAGGGGACCGCCACATGAGGCGCGAACCCGGCGCGGTGAGCACCGCGCCTCCCGGGTTTTCCGGACGGGCCCGCGGCGGACGGCACGCGGTGCCGCGGGCGTGCCCTGTGGCCCCGTGCGCAGCCAACGAGGAGCGGTAAGGCGACCGATGAGCACTGACAACCTCCCCGAGGCCCCCGACGGGCCGATCGCCCGCCTGGGCATGTTCGGCGCCTCGGGCACCGGTGACACCTCCGGCTACGGCCGGCTGGCCGTACGGCGCAAGCCCGAGCTGTCCACGCCCCGCCCCTACGGCGGCTACTTCGACACCGTGGCCGACGAGCTGGAGCGCGCGCTCGGCGGCGACCTCGGCGTCGCGATCGAGCGTGTCGTCGTGGACCGGGGCGAGCTGACCCTGCACGTCAGGCGGGACCGCCTGGTCGAGGTCGCCAGGACTCTGCGCGACGACCCCGCGCTCCGCTTCGAGCTCTCGCTCGGCGTCTCCGGCGTGCACTATCCCCACCTGAAGGGGGAGGAGCTGCGCGCGGTGATCCACCTGTGCTCGATCACGAACAACCGCCGCCTGCGTCTGGAGGTGTCCTGCCCCGACACCGACCCGCACATCCCCTCCACCGTCTCGGTCTACCCCACCCACGACTGGCACGAACGGGAGACCTGGGACTTCTTCGGCATCGTTTTCGACGGTCACCCGGCGCTGACCCGCATCATGATGCCCGACGACTGGGACGGTCACCCCCAGCGCAAGGACTACCCGCTCGGCGGCATCCCGGTCGAGTACCGCGGCGCCGAGATCCCCGCGCCGGACCAGAGGAGGTCGTACTCGTGAACGCTCCCAATGAGGAGGCCACCGAGGGCAGGGTCTACACCGTCTCGGGCAACGACTGGACGGAACTGGTCGAGACCCTCAGCGGCCAGCAGGACGAGAAGCTCGTCATCAACATGGGCCCGCAGCACCCGTCCACGCACGGGGTGCTCCGCCTGGTCCTGAACCTGGACGGCGAGACGGTCACCGAGGCCCGCACGGTCATCGGCTACCTGCACACCGGCATCGAGAAGAACATGGAGTTCCGGACGTGGACCCAGGGGACCACGTTCGTCACCCGCATGGACTACCTCGCGCCGATCTTCAATGAGACCGCGTACTGCCTGGGCGTCGAGAAGCTCCTCGGCATCACCGACCGGATCCCCGACCGGGCCCAGGCCATCCGCGTGATGATGATGGAGCTCACCCGCATCTCCTCGCACATGGTGGCCATCGGCACCTTCGGCATGGAGCTGGGCGCGACCACGCCGTTCCTGTTCGGGGCCCGCGAGCGCGAGATGGTGCTCGACGTGATGGAGTACATCACCGGCCTGCGGATGAACATGGCCTACATCCGGCCCGGCGGCGTCTCCGTCGACCTCCCGGCCGGTGCCGTGGACAAGGTCGGCGAGCTGCTCAAGGTCATGCCGGGGCGCATCAAGGACATGCGCAAGATGCTCGACGCCAACCCGGTCTACCTGGCCCGCACCAAGGACATCGCCTACCTCGACCTCACCGGCTGCATGGCGCTGGGCGTCACCGGCCCGATGCTGCGGGCCGCGGGCCTGCCGTGGGACCTGCGCAAGTCGCAGCCCTACTGCGGCTACGAGACCTACCGGTTCGACGTCCCGACCGAGAAGACCGCCGACGTCTACGGCCGCTACCTGGTGCGGATGGCCGAGATGGAGGAGTCGCTCAAGATCATTGAGCAGGCTCTCGACCGGCTGTCCGGCCCGCTCAAGGGCGGTCGCGTCATGGTGGACGACAAGAAGATCGGCTGGCCCGCGCAGCTCGCGCTCGGCCCCGACGGCCTGGGTAACTCGCCCGACCACATCGCCCACATCATGAGCGGCTCGATGGAGGCGCTGATCCACCACTTCAAGCTGGTGACCGAGGGCTTCCGGGTCCCGGCGGGGCAGGCGTACGCCTCGGTCGAGTCGCCCCGCGGCGAGCTCGGCGCCCACGTGGTCAGCGATGGCGGCACGCGACCCTACCGCGTACACTTCCGCGACCCGTCATTCACGAACCTGCAGGCCATGCCCGTGACATGCGAGGGTGGCATGGTCGCGGACGTCATCTCCGCGGTGGCGTCGATCGACCCGGTCATGGGAGGTGTGGACCGATGAGCGAGCGGAGCCCGTCCCCGAACCCCGGCGGCACACCGGCGGGAGAGCGGAGCGGCCGGCCGGCGAACGCGGCGGCCCGCGTGGCGAACGAGAAGGGGGGCGCGACCTTGAACACGGGTTACGCACCGGAGGTCCGTGAGCGTCTGAAGCGGGACGCCAAGGAGATCATCGGCCGCTACCCCAAGCCGCGGTCGGCCCTGCTGCCCCTGCTGCACCTGGTGCAGTCGGAGGACGGCTACGTCTCCGACGACGGCCACGAGTTCTGCGCCGAGATGCTCGGCCTGAGCAAGGCCGAGGTCGTCGGCGTCTCCACGTTCTACACGATGTACAAGCGCAGGCCGATGGGCGAGTACCACGTCGGCGTCTGCATCAACACGCTCTGCGCCGTCATGGGCGGCGACCAGATCTGGGAGGAGCTCTCCGAGCACGCCGGGGTCGGCCACGACGAGGTGACCCCGGACGGGAAGGTCTCGCTGGAGCGGCTGGAGTGCAACGCCGCCTGCGACTTCGCCCCGGTGATGATGGTCAACTGGGAGTTCTTCGACAACCAGACGCCCGACTCGGCCAAGCAGCTCGTCGACGACCTGAGGGCCGGCCGGCAGGTCCTGCCGACCCGGGGGCCGAACAGGTTGTGCACCTTCAAGGAGGCCTCCCACGTGCTGTCGGGCCTGCCCGACGGCCTGGCCGGTGAGGGCCCTGCGGCGAACGGACCCTCCCTGGAGGGTCTGAAGGTCGCCAAGGCCAACGGATGGAAGGCCCCCGAGCAGTGAGCGAGCGAGCCGATCAGCACAGCGCCACCCCGTCGCGTCGCGACGGGGCGCTGGGCGAGGAGACAAGGTGACCACTCTTACCCCGGTCCTCACGGCGAACTGGGACCAGTCCGACGCCTTCACCCTGGACGGTTACGGCGACTACTCGGCGGCCAGGAAGGCGCTGGGCATGGACCCCGACGCCGTCATCCAGGCCGTCAAGGACTCCGGACTGCGCGGCCGTGGCGGCGCGGGCTTCCCCACCGGCCTGAAATGGGGCTTCATCCCCCAGGGTGACGGCAAGCCGCACTATCTCGTGGTCAACGCCGACGAGTCGGAGCCGGGCACCTGCAAGGACATCCCGCTGATGATGGCCAACCCGCACTCGCTGGTCGAGGGCGTCCTCATCGCGTCCTACGCCATCCGGGCCAACCACGCGTTCATCTACGTGCGCGGCGAGGTGCTGCACGTCATCCGCCGCCTGCAGGCGGCCGTGGCCGAAGCCTACGGCAAGGGCCTGCTCGGCAGGGACATCTTCGGCACCGGTTTCGACCTGGAGCTGGTGGTCCACAGCGGGGCCGGAGCCTACATCTGCGGCGAGGAGACGGCGCTGCTGGACTCGCTGGAGGGCTATCGCGGCCAACCTCGGCTCAAGCCCCCCTTCCCGGCCGTGGCGGGCCTGTACGCCTCGCCGACCGTGGTGAACAACGTCGAGTCGATCGCCAGTGTTCCCTCGATCATCTCCAACGGGGCCGCCTGGTTCGCCGGGATGGGCACCGAGAAGTCCACGGGCTTCGGCATCTTCTCGCTCAGCGGCCACGTCACCCGCCCCGGCCAGTACGAGGCTCCGCTCGGCATCACGCTGCGCGAGCTGCTCGACATGGCGGGCGGGATCCGCGAGGGCCACCGGATCAAGTTCTGGACCCCCGGCGGATCGAGCACCCCGATCTTCACCGACGAGCACCTGGACGTCCCGCTCGACTTCGAGTCGGTCGGGGCCAAGGGCTCCATGCTCGGCACCCGGGCCCTGCAGATCTTCGACGAGACCACCTGCGTGGTGCGCGCCGTACTCCGCTGGACCGAGTTCTACGCCCACGAGTCCTGCGGCAAGTGCACCCCCTGCCGGGAGGGCACCTTCTGGCTCAAGCAGGTGCTCAAGCGGCTGGAGAAGGGGCAGGGCACCGAGGAGGACCTGACCACGATCACCGACATCGCCGACAACATCCTGGGCCGCTCCTTCTGCGCCCTGGGGGACGGGGCCACCAGCCCCATCCACTCGTCGGTGAAGTACTTCAGGGACGAGTACCTCAAGCACTTCGAGATCGGTGGCTGCCCGTTCGATCACGCCCCCTCCACGGTGTGGGGCGCCAAGTGACCGGGCGAAGCGCGGCAACCAGCAAGCACGGCACCGTTTCGGTCATGAGGCCGACGGAGGAGGCGCCATGACCGTCGAAGCGACCACCCCGGCCAAGGCGCCGGTAGACCTGGTAACCCTCACCATCGACGGTTTCCAGGTGAGTGTCCCCAAGGGCACACTGATCATCCGGGCGGCCGAGCTGCTCGGCATCCAGATCCCCCGGTTCTGCGACCACCCGCTGCTGGAGCCGGCGGCCAACTGCCGCCAGTGCCTGGTGGACATCACCGACGCGGGAAACGGCCGGGGCTTCCCCAAGCCGCAGCCCTCCTGCGCCATCGAGGTCGCCCCCGGCATGGTCGTCCAGACCCAGCTCACCTCCCCGATCGCGGAGAAGGCGCAGCGCGGCGTCATGGAGATGCTGCTGCTCAACCACCCGCTGGACTGCCCGGTCTGCGACAAGGGCGGCGAGTGCCCGCTGCAGAACCAGGCCATGTCCAACGGCCAGGGCGAGAGCCGCTTCGAGGAGAGGAAGCGCACCTTCGAGAAGCCCATCGCGCTCTCGACCGAGGTGCTGCTCGACCGCGAGCGCTGCGTGCAGTGCGCCCGCTGCATCCGCTTCTCCGATGAGATCGCCGGTGACCCGCTCATCGAGTTCTTCGAGCGCGGGGCCAAGGAGCAGGTGCGGACCGCCGACGGGGAGCCGTTCGAGTCCTACTTCTCCGGCAACACCATCCAGATCTGCCCGGTGGGCGCGCTGACCGGCGCCGCCTACCGCTTCCAGGCCCGCCCGTTCGACCTGGTCTCCACCCCCGGCGCGTGCGAGCACTGCGCCAGCGGTTGCTCGCTCCGCACCGACCACCGCCGGGGCAGGGTGACCCGCCGCCTGGCCGGGGACGACCCGGAGGTCAACGAGGAGTGGAACTGCGACAAGGGCCGCTGGGCCTTCACCTACGCCACCCAGCCCGACCGGCTGAGGACCCCGCTCGTCCGTGACGAGGAGGGCCGCCTGGTCCCGGCGTCCTGGCCCGAGGCGCTCGCCGCGGCGGCCGAGGGCCTGCTCGCCGCCCGCGGGCGCGCCGCCGTGCTGGTCGGCGGCCGTGTGACCGTCGAGGAGGCCTACGGGTACGCCAAGTTCGCCCGGATCGCACTCGACAGCAACGACGTCGACTTCCGCGCCCGTCCCCACTCCGCCGAGGAGGCGCGGTTCCTCGCGCACGCCGTCGCGGGCAAGGGCATCGAGGTCCGCTACCGCGACCTTACGAGCGCCCCGGCCGTGCTGCTGGTGGGCTTCGAGCCGGAGGAGGAGTCGCCGATCGTCTTCCTGCGCCTGCGCAAGGCGTGGCGGAAGAAGGGCCTGAAGGTCTTCGCGGTCGCGCCGTTCGCCGCCCCCGGCCTGGACAGGATGGGCGGCACGCTGATCCGCACGCTGCCCGGCGCCGAGGCCGCGGCCGTCGAGGACCTGATCTTCGGCGCCTCCCCCGCCGCCGAGGCGGTCAGGCAGCCGGGCGCGATCATCCTCGTCGGCGAGCGGCTCGCCACCGTGCCGGGCGCGCTCTCCGCGCTGGTACGGCTCGCCGCCTCCAGCGGCGCCCGCCTGGCCTGGGTGCCGCGCCGCGCCGGTGAGCGAGGGGCCGTCGAGGCCGGAGCGCTGCCCAACCTGCTGCCGATCGGCCGCCCGATCGACGACGCGACCGCCCGCGCCGAGGTGGCGAGGGCGTGGAACGTCGCCTCGCTCCCCGAGGCCCCGGGCCGCGACACCTCCGGCATCCTGGCGGCGGCGCTCGACGGGGAGCTCGACGCCCTCGTCGTCGCCGGAGTCGACCCCGGCGACCTGGCCGACCCCGAGGCCGCCCTGGCGGCCCTGGAGAACACCCCGTTCATCGTGAGCCTGGAGCAGCGCGTCAGCGCGGTCACCGACCGCGCCGACGTGGTGCTGCCGGTCGCCGTGGTGGCCGAGAAGTCCGGCACGTTCGTCAACTGGGAGGGGCGCGGGCGCACCTTCGAGGAGGCGCTCCCGGTTCCGGGGATCATGAGCGACCTGCGGGCCGTCTCGGCGATCGCCGACCACATGGACGTGCACCTGGGCCTCCCCGACCCGGCGGCCGCCCGCCGCGAGCTCGGCGCGATCGGCGCCTGGCGCGGCTCCCGGGCCGCGGCTCCGGCCGCGGCCGGCCGGCCGGCCCCCGTCGCGCGCGCGGGGGAGGCGATCCTGGCCACCTGGCACCTGCTGCTCGACGACGGCCGCCTGCAGGACGGCGAGCCGTACCTCGCGGGCACCGCCCACTCGGGCGAGGTGCTGGTGTCGGCGTCGACCGCGGCCGAGTCGGGTCTGGTCGACGGCGACAAGATCACTGTTACCGCCGAGGGCGGCTCGCTGAGCCTGCCGGTGCGGATCGCCGACCTGCCCGACCGGGTGGTGTGGCTGCCGTCCAACTCCGGCGGCCACTCGGTCACCCGCGACCTGCGCGCCACGGCCGGTGACGTCGTCAGGATCGGGAGTGCCCACCGGAACGGGGCCGACGCGATGAGCACGGTGTCTCCGGGGCGCGCCTCCGGTACGACGGCCGGCGAGGCCGTGCCCGCGGAGCGCGTCTCCGGCACGACAGTCGCCCGCGAAGCGAACGAGAAGCGGTGAGCGACCAATGAACACGAGCACTCTTCTGGCGGCCGATCCCTCCCTCGCCGACTTCGGCAAGGACCCGCTCTGGATCAGCATCATCAAGGCCGTCGTCATCTTCGCCGTCCTGATGCTGGGCGTGCTGTTCGGCGTCTGGTTCGAGCGCAAGCTCATCTCCCGCATGCAGAACCGGTACGGCCCCAACAGGGCCGGAAAGTTCGGCCTGCTCCAGTCGGTGGCCGACGGTCTGAAGATGGGTCTGAAGGAAGACCTGATGCCGCGGACCGTGGACAAGGTGATCTACTTCATCGCCCCGATCGTCCTCGCGGTCCCGGCCTTCCTGGCCTTCTCCGTCATCCCCATGGGGCCGAAGGTCTCGATGTTCGGCGTCGAGACGCCGCTGCAGCTCACCGACCTGCCGGTCGCGGTGCTGCTGGTGCTGGCGATGGCCTCGATCGGCGTGTACGGCATCGTGCTCGCCGGCTGGGGGTCGCGCTCGCCGTACTCGATGCTGGGCGGTCTGCGGGCCAGCGCCCAGGTGGTCTCCTACGAGATCGCCATGGGCCTGTCGTTCGTGGGCGTGTTCCTGTACGCGGGGACGCTCTCCACCTCGGAGATCGTCGCCTCGCAGGCGGGGGGCAAGGTGCTCGCGCTGGGCGGCCTCAACATCCCGATGCCGTCCTGGTACATGATCCTGCTGATCCCGTCCTTCCTGATCTACATCGTCACGATGCTGGGCGAGACCAACCGGGTCCCCTTCGACCTGCCCGAGGGTGAGGGCGAGCTGGTCGGCGGTTTCCAGACCGAGTACTCCAACTCGCTGAAGTTCGCCGTCATCATGCTCGCCGAGTACGTCAACGTCTTCGTGGTGTCCGCCGTGTCGATCACCCTGTTCATGGGCGGGTGGCGGGCGCCGTTCCCCATCTCGCTCTGGGACGGGGCCAACGCCGGCTGGTGGCCGCTGCTCTGGTTCTTCCTGAAGATGGTGGTGGTCTTCACCTTCTTCATCTGGTGCCGCGCCTCGCTGCCGCGGGTCCGCTACGACCAGCTGATGGCCCTCGGCTGGAAGATCCTCATCCCGGTCAACCTGGGCTGGATCCTCCTGGTCGCCACCATGAAGGCCTACCAGCTCCAGGGCGTCAACAGGCAGCTGGTCGTGATCCTGGCCGGGCTGGTGCTCGTCGGATGCTTCGGGCTGTGGTGGCGCTTCGACCACGTGATGCAGAAGCGCAAGGAGGCCAAGGCCGGCCAGGTCGAGGCGGAGTTCGAACAGCTCGTCGCCGAACCGGCCGCGGGCGGCTTCCCTGTGCCGCCGCTCGACCTGCCGCACTACCACGGGGTAGAGCGCAAGGAGGTTCCCAGTGGGAGCAACTGATTGGCTGAACCCCATCAAGGGGTTCGGCGTGACCTTCCACACGATGTTCAAGAAGGTCGAAACGGTCAACTACCCCGAGGATAAGCGGCCCACGGCTCCGCGCTTCCACGGCCGGCACCAGCTCAACCGCTGGCCCGACGGCCTGGAGAAGTGCGTCGGCTGTGAGCTCTGCGCCTGGGCCTGCCCGGCCGACGCGATCTTCGTCGAGGGGGCGGACAACACCGACCAGGAGCGATACTCGCCGGGTGAGCGCTACGGGCGCACCTACCAGATCAACTATCTGCGGTGCATCCTGTGCGGCCTGTGCATCGAGGCCTGCCCGACCCGCGCGCTGACCATGACCAACGAGTACGAGCTCGCCGACACGAGCCGCGAGAGCCTCATCTACACCAAGGAGATGCTCCTCTCGCCCCTCGGCCCCGGCATGGAGGTCCCACCCCACGCCATGCGCCTCGGCGAGACCGAAGAGGACTACTACCGGCTGGGACGTAACAATGGGTGAGACCATCACGTTCTGGGTGCTGGCGACCGCGTCGGTGTCCGCCGCACTCGGACTCGTCTTCAGCCGCAAGGCCGTCTACTCGGCCCTCATGCTCGGCGTGGTCATGCTCTCCCTGGCCGTGCTCTACGCCGTCCAGGACGCTCCCTTCCTCGCCGCGGTGCAGATCATCGTCTACACCGGCGCGGTCATGATGCTCTTCCTGTTCGTGCTGATGCTCGTCGGCGTGGACTCCGCGGACTCACTGGTCGAGACGATCAAGGGGCAGCGGCTCTGGGCGGCCGTCGCGGGCCTGGGCTTCGCCGCCCTGCTCGCGCTGGCGGTCGGCAACGTGGCGTTCGGCCCGGCGACGGGTCTCGACGGCGCGGTACGGCAGGCGGGCGGCAACATCCCCGCCCTCGCCGAACTGGTCTTCACCAGATACGTCTTCGCCTTCGAGGTCACCTCGGCGCTGCTGATCACCGCCGCGCTCGGCGCGATGGTCCTGGCCCACCGCGAGCGGGTACGGCCCAAGGCCACCCAGCGGGACCTGTCCCGCGCCCGCTTCCTGGGCCCGCAGCCGTCGCCGCTGCCGGGGCCGGGCACCTACGCCCTGCACAACGCCATCGACATGCCGGCGCTGCTGCCCGACGGCACGGTGTCGCCCAAGTCCATCAACCGGGTGCTCGCCAGGCACGACCTGGAGGACGGCGTCGTGCCCAGCGACCCGGAGAAGGCCGCGCTCGTCAGGCAGATCCTCAGCCGGGACGTCGTCGTGAAGAACGAGGGACCGGCGCGAGACGACGCGCGGGACGGTGACGCGCGCGGCGCCAACGGCGTCAACGGCAACGGCGTCCCGCGGGAGGTCGTCGCGCGGGACGGTGAGGAGCGGGACGTCACCGTGCGGGACGGCGGCATGCAGGACGGCGACGTGGAGAGCGGCGCCGCGCAGGAAGCGGCTCACCGGGAGGACGTCAAGTGACCACTCACTACCTGGTGCTCTCCGCACTGCTGTTCGCGATCGGCGCCATCGGCGTGCTGACCCGGCGCAACGCGATCGTGGTGTTCATGTGCGTGGAGCTCATGCTCAACGCCTGCAACCTCGCGTTCGTCACCTTCGCCAGGCAGCACGGGAACCTGGACGGCCAGATCATCGCGTTCTTCGTGATGGTGGTGGCCGCGGCCGAGGTCGTGATCGGCCTTGCCATCATCGTGATGATCTTCCGAACCCGCAGGTCCGCGTCGGTCGACGACGTCAACCTGCTGAAGTACTAAGAGGTGGCCGGTGCAATCTCCCGTTGAGATCGTCCAGCACTCCGGTGGAGTGATCGGGGTCTCCTGGCTGATGATCGCCCTGCCGCTGCTCGGTGCCGCGATCCTGTTGCTGGGCGGGCGCCGTACCGACCGCCGGGGGCATCTCCTCGCCGTCGGCATGTCGCTGGCCGCCTTCGTGATCGCCCTCCTCTCCTTCGTCGAGCTGCTCGGCCTGCCCGAGGGGGCGCGCCGCCAGGGGATCCAGCTGTACCAGTTCATCCCCGGCCTGGCCGACATGGGTGTGCTGATCGACCCGCTGTCGATCAGCTTCGCCCTGCTGATCACCGGTGTGGGCTCGCTGATCCACATCTACTCGATCGGCTACATGTCGCACGACCCCGACCGGCGCCGGTTCTTCGCCTACCTGAACCTGTTCGTCGCGGCGATGCTCCTGCTGGTGCTGGCCGACAACTACGTCGGCCTGTTCATCGGCTGGGAGGGCGTGGGCCTGGCCTCGTACCTGCTGATCGGCTTCTGGCAGTTCAAGCCGTCCGCGGCGGCGGCCGCCAAGAAGGCGTTCATCGTCAACCGCGTCGGCGACGTCGGCCTGCTGATCGCGATCTTCACGGTCTGGACGACGTTCGGCTCGGTCGCCTTCGGTGAGCTCTCCGGCACCGTGGTGGGCGAGGCCCTGAAGTCGGGCGAGGCGTCGCAGGGCACGCTGACCGCGATCGGCCTGCTGCTGCTCCTCGGCGCGTGTGGCAAGTCCGCCCAGCTCCCGCTGCAGTCCTGGCTGCTGGACGCGATGGAGGGCCCGACCCCGGTCTCGGCCCTCATCCACGCCGCGACCATGGTCACCGCCGGTGTCTACCTGGTCGTCAGGTCCGGCGTCTTCTTCGAGGCCGCCCCCACCGCGCAGCTGGTCGTCACCATCGTCGGTGTGGCCACGCTGCTCGCCGGTGCGATCATCGGTTGCGCCAAGGACGACATCAAGAAGGGCCTGGCGGGCTCGACGATGTCGCAGATCGGCTACATGATGCTCGGCGCGGGTCTCGGCCCGGTGGGCTACGCCTTCGCCATCGCGCACCTGATCACGCACGGCTTCTTCAAGGCCAACATGTTCCTCGGCGCGGGCTCCGTCATGCACGCCATGAACGACGAGGTCGACATGCGCCGGTACGGCGGGCTGTTCCCGGTGATGAGGGTCACCGCGATCACCTTCATCGTCGGCTACCTGGCGATCATCGGCTTCCCGCTGCTGTCCGGTTACTTCACCAAGGACGGCATCATCGAGACGGCCATGGAGCACAGCGAGATCCTCGGCTGGCTCGCGGTCGTGGGCGCCGGCATCACCGGCTTCTACATGTCGCGGATGATCTTTATGACCTTCTTCGGAGGGAGGCGCTGGGCCGACGACGCGCACCCGCACGAGTCGCCCTCGATCATGACCGTGCCGCTGGTCATCCTGTCCGTCGGCTCGATCTTCCTCGGCGCCTTCCTGATCCTGGGCAACCGGCTCATGCTGTTCCTCGCCCCGGCCGTCGGCCGTCCCGAGCACCTGCCCTCCTTCCACCCCCTCACCCTCCCCGGTCTCGCCACACTCGGACTGGTCGCCGTCGGCGCCGCCTTCGCGTGGTTCAGGTACGGCGCGGCCGAGGTGCCCCGGGTCGCCCCGCGCGGCTCCTTCCTCACCACGTTCGCCCGCCGTGACCTGTACGGCGACGCCCTGAACGAGGCACTGTTCATGCGTCCCGGTCAGTGGCTGACCCGGATCGCGGTGTTCTTCGACAACCGTGGTATCGACGGCCTGGTCAACGGGCTCGCCGCGGCGATCGGCGGCACCTCCGGGCGGCTGCGTCGCATCCAGACCGGCTACGTACGGTCCTACGCGTTGTCCATCCTCTTCGGTGCCGCCCTGGTCGTTGGCGCGCTGCTCTACGTAGGGAACATGTGATGCCCTGGCTCTCGACCCTGATGGCCGTGCCCGTACTGGGCGCGGTGGGTGTCTCCCTTGTCAAGAGTGACAAACTGGCCAAGCAAGTGGCCCTGGCGGTCTCGCTGGTCGTGCTGGCACTGACCGTCGTCATGGCGGCCCTGTTCGACCCGTCCCTGGGCGCGTCCAAGGCCACCCGGTTCCAGTTCGCCGAGGTCCACGAGTGGATCCCGCGCTTCGGGGTGCACTACGGCGTCGGCGTGGACGGCATCGCCCTGGTGCTGATCGCGCTGTCGGCGGTCCTCGTGCCGATCGTGATCCTGGCCTCCTGGCACGACGCCGACGGCACCGGGGCCGCGGCCCCGCCCAAGCGGTCGGTGAAGACCTACTTCGCGCTGCTGCTGGTGCTGGAGGCGATGATGATCGGCGTCTTCGCGGCGACCGACGTCTTCCTCTTCTACGTCTTCTTCGAAGCCATGCTGATCCCGATGTACTTCATGATCGGGTCGTACGGCGGCGCCCAGCGGTCCTACGCGGCCGTGAAGTTCCTGCTCTACTCGCTCTTCGGCGGGCTGCTCATGCTGGTCGCGGTGATCGCGCTCTACGTGATCGCCGACAAGGGCACCTTCATGTTCCCCGAGCTGATCGGGGTCATCCAGGACCCGGCCACGCAGAAGTGGCTCTTCCTCGGCTTCTTCATCGCGTTCGCGGTCAAGGCGCCGCTCTGGCCGTTCCACACCTGGCTGCCCGACGCGGCGGCACAGGCCCCGGCCGGCGCCGCCGTACTGCTGGTCGGCGTGCTGGACAAGGTCGGCACCTACGGCATGCTCCGCTTCTGCCTGGAGCTGTTCCCCGACGCCGCCAAGTTCTTCACCCCGCTGGTGATCGTGCTCGCGGTGGTGGGCATCGTCTACGGCGCGATCGTGGCCATCGGCCAGACCGACATGAAGCGCCTGATCGCCTACACCTCGATCTCGCACTTCGGCTTCATCGCGCTGGGCGTCTTCGCGATGACCACCGACGCCGGTGCGGGTGCCACCCTCTACATGGTCAACCACGGCTTCTCGACCGGCGCGCTCTTCCTGATCGCCGGATTCCTGATCTACCGCCGGGGTTCCAGCCAGATCGCCGACTACGGGGGCGTGCAGAAGGTCGCCCCGCTGCTGGCCGGCACCTTCCTGATCGCCGGCCTGTCCGGCCTCTCGCTGCCGGGGCTGTCCACGTTCGTCAGCGAGTTCATGGTCCTGATCGGCACCTACGAGCGCTACGTCGTTCCGGCGGTCATCGCGACCAGCGGCGTGGTCCTGGCGGCCGTGTACATCCTGTGGATGTACCAGCGCACGATGACCGGCCCCACGGCCGAGTCCGTCAAGACCCTCCCGGACCTCAACCTCCGGGAGAAGTGGGTGGTGGGCCCGCTGATCGCGGTGATCATCGCCCTCGGCTTCTTCCCCAAGCCAGCGCTCGACATGATCAATCCGGCGGTGGACCACACGCTGTCCAACGTCCACGTCAACCCGCCGGCCGTCGCTGACAAGAAGGGGGCCGGGCAGTGAACGGCACCATCCAAGCTCCGACGATCGAATACGCCCTGCTCTTCCCGGTGCTGATCGTGTTCGCCGCGGCGATCGTCGGTGTGCTGGTCGAGGCGTTCGCGCCCCGCTACCTGCGCAAGTCGATCCACGTGCCGCTCACGCTGCTGACGCTGTTCGGCGCGTTCGTCACGACCGTCATGGCCGCGGCCAACGGCCTGCCGGCCACGCCGGCCGCGATGGGCTCGGTCGCGGTGGACGGCCCGTCCCTGTTCATCTGGGGCATCATCCTCATCCTGGCCTTCATCAGCACGCTGCTGATCAACGACGACGAGCAGTTCGTCGCGCAGGCGGCGGCCGTACCGGGCAGCGTCGACGAGGAGAACGCGGTCCGCAGCGGGTTCGCCCAGACCGAGGTCTACCCGCTGCTGCTCTTCGCGGTCGGCGGCATGCTGCTCTTCCCGGCGGCCAACGACCTGCTGATCATGTTCGTGGCCCTGGAGGTCATGTCCCTGCCGCTGTACCTTCTCTGCGGCCTGGCCCGCCGTCGCCGCCTGCTCTCGCAGGAGGCGTCGGTCAAGTACTTCCTGCTCGGCGCCTTCTCCTCGGCGTTCTTCCTGTACGGCATGGCCCTGCTGTACGGCTACGCGGGCTCGGTCGACCTGCGGGCCATCAGCGAGTCGCTCGGCGCGGTCTCCGGCAACGAGCCCCTGCTGCTCGTCGGCACCGCGCTGGTCGGCGTCGGCCTGCTTTTCAAGATCGGTGCGGCGCCGTTCCAGGCGTGGAAGCCCGACGTCTACCAGGGCGCGCCCACCGCGGTCACCGCCCTGATGGCCTCCACCGTGCTGGTGGCGGCCTTCGGCGCCGTGCTCCGCGTCTTCTGGGTCGCCCTGGGCAACCTGGACTGGGACTGGCGCCCGGCCATGTGGGGCGTCGCGATCCTGACCATGATCGTCGGTGCGATCCTGGCGATCACCCAGACCGACATCAAGCGCATGCTGGCCTACTCCTCGATCGCGCACGCGGGCTTCCTGCTCACCGGCGTGATCGCCACGGGCGCCGCGGAGCAGAACTCCCAGTCCCTGTCGGCGATCCTGTTCTACCTGGCCGCGTACGGCTTCACCACGGTCGGCGCCTTCGCGGTGGTCACCATGGTCCGCGACGCGGGCGGCGAGGCCGGGCACCTGTCCCGGTGGGCCGGGCTCGGCAAGCGGGCCCCGGTGCTGGCGGGCACCTTCGCCTTCTTCCTGCTGGCCTTCGCCGGCATCCCGCTGACGAGCGGTTTCTTCGGCAAGTACGCCGTGTTCACGGCGGCGGTCGGCGGCGGTGCGCTGCCGCTGGTCATCGTGGGTGTGGTGAGTTCGGCGATCGCCGCGTTCTTCTACGTCCGCGTGATCGTGCTGATGTTCTTCAACGAGCCGGCCGCGGACGGCCCGAGCATCGCCGCGCCCAGCGTGGGGACCTCGGCCGTGGTGGCTCTGGCCGCAGCGGCTACGGTAGTGCTGGGGGTCTTTCCTCAGCCGGTGCTCACGTTGGCGGACCAGGCCGCGTCCGCGCTGTTCATTCGTTAGGGGAGTAGGGCTTCATGGCTGCGCCACCAGTTGTTGATCTTCCGTTCGTCGACGAGCGGCTGGCGCAGGATCTCGCCGACGGTCTGGCGGAGGTCGAGAAGCTGCTGCGATCCTCGGTGGAGAGTGAGGACGCCTTCGTCACGGAGGCGTCCAAGCACCTCATCGAGGCGGGCGGCAAGCGGTTCCGGGCCATGCTCGTGCTGCTCGCCGCCCAGTTCGGGGCTCCGGGGGCCCCGGGGGTGGTGTCCGGGGCGGTGGTCATCGAGCTGACCCATCTGGCGACCCTCTACCACGACGACGTCATGGACGAGGCCCCGGTGCGCAGGGGATCCCAGTCGGCCAACGCCCGCTGGGACAACACGGTGGCCATCCTGACCGGCGACTACCTGTTCGCCCAGGCGTCGGAGATCCTCGCCGACCTGGGCCCCGACATCATCCGGATCCAGGCTCAGACCTTCTCGCGCCTGGTGCGCGGTCAGATCCGCGAGACCATCGGCCCGCGGTGCGGTGAGAACCACGTGGCCCACTACATCGGCGTGCTGGCCGACAAGACCGGCTCGCTGATCGCCACCTCCGGCCGGTTCGGCGCCATGCTGAGCGGGGCGTCGCCGGAGATCGTCGACCGGCTGACCCGGGCCTGCGAGGCCATCGGGGTCGGCTGGCAGCTCGGGGACGACCTGCTCGACGTCGCCTCCGAGTCGGTCGAGTCCGGCAAGACACCCGGCACCGACCTGCGCGAGGGTATCCGTACCCTGCCGGTGCTCTATGTCCTGGAGTCCGACGTCCCGGAGGACGCCCGCCTGCGCGAGCTGCTGGCCGGGCCGGTGGCCGAGGAGGACGTCGAGGAGGCGCTCCGCCTGCTCCGGGCGAACCCGGCCATGGCTCGGGCCCGTGCCGAGCTGGTCGCCTGGGTCGACCGGGCCAGGAGGGATCTTCTCGCACTCCCGGACATTCCAGCCCGTGCCGCCTACCTCGCCCTCTGCGACTACGTCGTCGAGCGCTCCGGCTAGCCCCGGGTCCGCGTTCCGGCCAGGTCATGGAGGCGGTTGGTTGTGGGGACTGTGTCGCGATTTTCCCGTAATACGTCGTTTGTCGGCATAAGACGATATTGCAGACAAATGTAGGATTTTTTAGGGCGAACGCTTCGAGGAGACTCACGATGACCTGGAACCGGTTCGTGCGCCTGCACGCCCGGGTGGAGGCCGAGCTGACCAAGGCGCTGCAGCGCGGGCACGGACTTGGCCTGTCGGAGTACCGTGCGCTGGAGCGGCTCGCCGCCGCCGGCGGCGAACTGCGGATGCAGGAGCTGGCCGACGCCCTCGGGCTGAACCAGAGCTCGGTGACCAGGCTGGTCGCCCGGCTGGAGGAGGCCGGGCTGACCCGTCGCGACCTGTGCTCGGCCGACCGCCGCGGCGTCTACTCGGTGATCACCGTCGACGGGCGCACCCGGCTGGCCGAGGCCATGCCCACCTACGAGCGCTCCCTCGCCGCGGCCCTGGAACATGCCTGCGCCGACCCCGACCTGACCCCCCTGGTCACACTGGTCCGGGGTTCCTGACCCGCGAGCGGGGCCGGTCCCGGTCGCCGGGGATCAGGCGGTCACCGGCTCCGGCTCCGGCTCCGGTGCTTTAGGGCGGCGGGCGCGGGCCTCGTGGGCGGCGCGCAGGCTGTCCCAGGTGAAGAGCGACAGGGCCAGCCAGACGACGGCGAACCCCGCCCAGCGGCTCGGCGGCATGACCTCGTGGGCGACGAGGACCCCGCAGAGGAACTGCAGCACCGGGGCGATGTACTGCAGCAGGCCCATCATGGTGAGCGGCACCCGGATCGCGGCGGCGGTGAAGCAGAGCAGCGGAACGGCGGTGATCACACCGGCCCCGACCAGCAGCAGGGCGTGGCCGGCGCCCGTGGTCCCGAACGTGCCGGTGCCCTGCTGCTGCAGGTAGAGCAGGTAGCCGAGCGCGGGCGGCAGCAGCACCAGCGTCTCGACGGTCATGCTCTCCGCGGCGCCCACCTGCGCGATCTTCTTGACCAGGCCGTAGGTGCCGAAGCTGACCGCCAGCACCAGGGCGATCCACGGTGGCCGGCCGTAGTCGACGGCGAGAATGATCACAGCCAGGCTCCCCAGTCCGACCGCGCCCCACTGCCAGGGCCGCAGCCGCTCCTTGAGCAGGACGACACCGAAGAGCACGCTGACCAGTGGGTTGATGAAGTAGCCGAGCGCGCTCTCGACCACGTGCCCGGTGTTCACGGCGTAGATGTAGACGCCCCAGTTGACGGTGACGATCATGGCGGCGAGTACGAGGAGGCCGAGTTTCCCCGGGGTGCGCAGCAGCTCGCGGAGCCAGGACCAGTGCCGCCGGGCCACCAGGATCGCCACGACGACGATGAGAGACCAGGTGATGCGGTGGGACAGGATCTCCAGCGCACCGGAAGGCTTCAGGAGTGGCCAGTACAGCGGGAACAGGCCCCACATGCTGTAGGCGGCGATGCCGTACAGGACTCCACGGCGCGATTCAGGCATGTAACCCATTTTTACTGCTTACCGCATTTAATACAAATTAGCAGTCCTTGTTAGACTGTTAAGGAGTCCTTACGGGAACAGATGGACGCGCCACACGGTTGCCTTCTGGTGGGAATGTGTCAGGAGGAGGTTCGCGATGGGCTGGCTGTTCGGCAAGGACAAGACTTCCATGGTGTCTGAGGAGAACGCGCTCCCGGGGCGGGCCACGCGCGTGGCGGCGCCCGAGCGTCACGCGGTCCTCGACGTCTCGCCGGCTCCGCCGTACCCCGCCGGGACCGAGATCGCCGACTTCGCCCTCGGCTGCTTCTGGGGTGCCGAGCGTAAGTTCTGGCAGACCCCGGGCGTGGTGTCCACCTCGGTCGGCTACGCGGGCGGCTACACCCCCAACCCGACCTACGAGGAGGTGTGCACCGGCCGGACCGGCCACGCGGAGGTGGTCCGCGTGGTGTTCGACCCCTCCCGGATCTCCTACGAGGACCTGCTCCGCGTCTTCTGGGAGGCCCACGACCCCACGCAGGGCATGCGCCAGGGCGGCGACATCGGCACCCAGTACCGCTCGGCGATCCACTTCCACTCGCCCGAGCAGGAGAAGTCCGCCCTGACCTCGCGTGACGCCTACCAGAAGGCGCTCACCGGCTCCGGCCACGGCGCCATCACCACCGAGATCGCCCCCGCCGGCGACTACTTCCCGGCCGAGGAGTACCACCAGCAGTACCTTCACAAGAACCCCGGCGGCTACTGCGGAATCGGCGGCACCAACGTCAAGCTGGGTGACCCGTCCGGGTGGGGTGCCTGCCAGACGGGCCTGGTCCCGACCGAGGAGTAGCTCCGCAGATCTCGCTGTACGGCTCCGCCCGACTCCTGGGCGTGAGCTGTTCCGCTTCTGCACCCAGGTGAGGGAGAGCCGGTGAGGTGGGAGCAGGGGCGTGTACGAGGCGGTCAGCGCGCAGCTTGATCCACCGCTGGGTCAGAGCCTGCGGCCTTTCGACCGGACGCGTCGGCGACGAAACGAAGCGGAGTACCCGCGCCTGGGCTCACCCCGTTTCAGCGCTGATGACGTCGGAGCCGACATGGCCAAGGTCGAGGCGATCGTGGAGATCGCAACGAAGGTGATCGATCAGATGCGGCCTTTCTGACGGCGGTTTCTCGCTGCGCCGGAAAAGGCGCGACTGCGGCACCGGCGTCACGCTGGGTGATCCGTCCGAGTGGGCGCCTGCCGGACGGGCCTGGTCTCCACCGCCGCCGATCGTGAGGATCGGCGCGGGCAGTCGGCTACGGCATCCCGCCTGTTCCTCGCCCTCGTCAAGCGCGGTCCGACCGCCCGCGCGCCGGCCATCGCCATGCCCGAGGGCTTCCCCCGGGGTCGCCGTCCCACGCCCGCCGAACCGCGTTTCTTGACCCTCGAACCGGTGGAGGCGCTCTCAGGCGCCGCGGAGCCGGAAGTCGATGTCACCACGGAGGAGGTCGTCGCGGGCCGGCGGGCGACCGCCCGGATCAAGGCCGACCCCGCCCATTACGCCCAGGCCCGCAAGGCCACAAGCGGCGACCTCGGGCCGGCGCCCTTGGACGGGACGCCGGCCCGGGATTCGGGTGGTGCGCTCACCTGGCCGCCCCTACGGGCACCTTCTCCAGCCAGGCCTCGTCCCAGGTATGACGGTCGATTTTGCCGGTCACCGGCAGGCCCTTGAAACGCTGCATGTCCTTGCAGATCGCCTCGGTCTCCGGGCCGAAGTCGCCGTCGACCGTGAGGTCCGGCCAGCCGCGGTTGTTCACCTGCTGCTGCCACTTCCGGACGTCAGCGTTGTTCATGTCGCCTTTCTGCAGGGTGCGGGCGGGCGCCTGCGGAGGCTTCGTGCTGGGGGCCTCCCACGTGGCCTTCCAGGTGATCGGGCCGACGATGCCGTCCGCGTCCAGACGGTGCTCCCTCTGGAAGTTGGTGCACAGGCGCTTGCTCTCTCCGCGGTAGTCACCGTCGACGGTGATGTGCCAGCCGCGATCCCTCAGCTGCTGCTGCCACTGCCTGACGGTGGCGGTCTGGGTGGGCGGCGGGAACTTCAGCGGCGGTGGCTGGAATTGCGGTGCCGTCATGCGTTACTCCTCAGGTCGGGGTGGTGGCGGGCCCGGGGGCGGGCTGCCTCGCGCCGCCCGTGATCACGAGCCGTCCGTTTCGTGCGAACTCTCTCGAAATGAGGTCGCACTTCCAGCAGAACACAGGACAGCCCGAAAGGTCCGCTGTCACGAAGCTTTTTGACCACCGTCTTAATGCACTGTGACTGATATCGTGGAAGGTATCCCGGACCGGATGATAGATGTCGGTTTCCCTTGAGAATGACTCGGTACGTTTGAGGTTTTCTACCAGGTGGCCCGCCAGGTATTCGGACAGACTGTCCCATGCCGGCGAGATCGGCCCGCCGAGTTGAGCGTGTGCGGCCTGCACAGGGCCAGGTAAAAATCGAGTCGGGGCGAAAGCCGTAGGCGGCCGCGCCGCGTCTCAGCTCCGCGTTCAGCCTGGCCGGCCGCTCATCGCTCAGCGGGCACCTGCTGCTGAGCCCTTTGGAGACCAGAGCGGCTTTGCCGCCTTCCAGCCGGGTCCGGCGCCATTCACCCGCCGATTTGCGGGTGGCGCCGAGCAACCGGGCCACCCGCGATGCGCCGATTCCCCGGTGAACATGTCCGCCGCCCGAAATCGCAGCTCCTTACGCCGTGATCGAGTCCGGGCGGACAAGTCCCGCTTCTGTCCGCGTATTTCATATGTTCAGATCTATACCCGCGCGAACAACGCACTGGATTCGGCCCCGAGCACTGGAACACACCGTCACACCGAGATTTCATGGCCGGTAGAGGGTGTCTGAGAAGTGTCAGGCCGGTCAGCGGCACCGCGGCTCCGTTCCGGTCGCCGATGTTCGCCGCGTTCACGTGCGCCTTGCGGACGATCCCGGGCGTGTCGACGAGCCGGTGGCGTTTGCGGCCGCCCGCCTTCCTGGCGCCGCCGTGGCCGTGGCCCCCTCCTTTTCGGGGGTCTTGATGCTCTGGCTGTCGAGGATGCCCGCGCCGGGCGGCGGGTGCCGGTCCCGCCGGGTGTGCTCCCGTTCCCGCAGTACCGCCGTGATCTGCTCCCAGCGGCCCTCGATCCGCCACCGGCGCCAGTAGTGGTAGACCGTCCGCCAGGGCGGCAGCTCGTGGGGCAGCCGCCGCCAGGCGCACCTGGCCCACAGCCAGTAGGCCAGGGCGTTGACGATCTCCCGCCGCTCGTGCACCACGGGGCGCCCACCCGGTTGTGGCGGCGGGACCAGCGGGGCGAGGGCCTCCCATTCGAGATCGGACAGATCCGTCGGATACGCGGCGCGCTTCCTCGGCATCGGCGGCCTCCCGTACTCCACGACGAGGCACTACGCCATCAATATGCCCATTTAGGGATTTTTCAGACACTCTCTATGTGCGGGACGGTGGTCCGGAGAAGGCTCGGCGGGTCTGGCGCGTCACCGCAGGTGGACGCGCGAGGTTGATTTGTCCAATGTCCAACTTTGCCCTTCGGATGAACCTTGGACAAAGATCGCTGGGTGGCCCGTCCCTCTGGTGGCAATGTGGTGGACATCCCCGGCGAGCACATCACCGGGGTGCGGGCGGGACGCCTACGGCCTCGGGCCCACGCTCCGTCCGCGGAAGGACTCCGAACGAGGGATCGCTTCGTTCGTCGGCCGTCGTGGTGGCCGGCATCAGCCTGATGTCGATCACGAAGGCGCCGCCTGCGCCACCGGTGTCGCCACGCGCGGCGCGGTCCCGGGGGCGAACGCCTCACCTCGACGAGGTGACCCGTATGACACCAGAAAAGGGGATCTTCATGTCCATGAGCTCTCGTGGGGCAAGCCTGCGCACCCGAGTCGCCGTCGTCGCCGCCGCTTCCGTCGCCGTCGCGGGTCTCGGTGCCGGCCTTGGTGCCACTCCGGCGTCGGCGGACGTCCACCGCGGCGTCAACGGCTGCTTCTCCTGGTCCTGGGGAGACGGCAACACCTCTGTGACGGTGTACTGGCACAACCGGTGCAAGAGCAAGCACAAGCTGAACATCAAGTACAGCCTCGGCTGGACCACCAAGAAGTACACGGCTGTCGTCGGGGCCGACGGGAAGGGCCACAAGAAGTTCCAGACCGCTTCGATCGTGTCCATCACCGACGGGGGCGCCGCCTAGTCCGCTGTTGCCGGTTTCGGGGTGCGGCGCGGTCACGCGCCGCACCCCGACGCGTTGTCGCATGTGCCGAAGGGCGTCTTCCACGCGACGGCCGCGCGCACTCGGCAGCACCCGGTACGGCACCTCGGCCAAGCCGGCGGCGAGGACGATCCGGCGCAGGCTGATCTGCCCGACGACGTCCCCCGTGTCGAGCACGGCCCACCCGGCGCCGGCCTCACCGCGCCCCCGACCGGGCCAGGCGTCTACCCCGGTGGCCGTGCCGTACTCGTCGGCGGTGGCAACGAAGGGCTGTGGAGACGGGTTCCGGCGTGCCTGACCGCTCCGGTGTGGTCACCGCGACGGTTGGCGGTATCCGGGGTGGACGCCGGGGGCGAGGCCCTGCTGGGCGGCGATGGCTTCGAGCAGGGCGGTGAGCTGCGCGCGCTGGTCGTCGTCGAGCGCGGCGCAGATCTCGTCCTCGTGCGCGGGGGCGAGCTCGCGCATCTCGGTCATCACCCGCGTGCCCTCGGCGGTGAGGTGCAGGGCGTGGTTGCGGCGGTCCCGAGGGTTGCGCCGCCGTTCGACGAGCCCCTTGCGCTCCAGGCCGTCGACCAGTGCGACGACCCGGCTCGGCACGACTCCCAGCTCCCCGGCCAGGGACTGCTGGCTCCGTCCCGGCCGGGTGGCGATCATGCGCAGGAGCCCGACGTCGGCGGGGGTCATCCCGAGGACGCCGATCCGCTCGGCGAACCGCGCCGCGGCGTGAGCACCCACCTGGGAGAGCAGGAACGCCGCTCCCCTCGGCCGGGACCGCGGCGGCGATCCGTCGTCGTGGCCGGTCTGCCGTTCCGTGGTCATACAGCGATGGTAGCGGCAGTGAATAGTTCTATGCTATGAATAGTTCACATAAGAGAATGGAGTAGGACGTGTTCGGAGATATCGGTGGTAGCCCACCGTCCCCACCCGGCCCGGTCGGCAAGGTCGCTCCGGTGACCGGCGGCTCGCGCGGAATCGGCGCGGCGACCTGCCATGCCCGGACGATGAACGGGAACGCGGTGAACGGCCGTGGCCTGGCGGTGAACGGGGCCGGGGCCGGGATCGCGGTGAACGGCCGTCGCCGGGCGGCGATCGACGACGGAGGCAGGCGCGGTGATGTCGGCCGGGCCGTGCTGTCTCTCGCCTCGAACGCGTCGCCCCGGGGTGCCGGGGTCACGCTCGGCCTGACCGGTGGGCGGGTGATCGTGTGACCGCCGTCGAGCACACTCCGCGACAGGCCCAGGCCGGGCCGCCGCTGGGGATCCTCGCCGTGGTGTTCACGGCGCTGTTCCTCGGCGGGATCGTCGTCAGCACGGTCATGGCGGGTGGCGTCACCTTCCCGTCGCCGTTCGGCGCTCCGGCCGAGATCCTGGCGTATTTCCACGACCACCGGAACGCCGTGCAGACGGGCGCGTTCCTGCAGTTCGCCGCCTCGGTCCCGATGTCGATCTACGCGGCCACCGCCTCGGCCCGCCTGCACAGTCTCGGCATCCGGGCACCCGGCGCGACCATCGCCCTGGTCGGCGGTGTGCTGGCCACCGCCATGCTGGCCCTGTCCGCGCTGTTGAGCTGGGTGCTGTCGCGCCCGGAGGTGCTCACCGTGCCCGCCGTGGTCCGGGCCCTGCAGGACCTCGCCTTCGCCACCGGCGGCCCCGGGCACGTCGTCTTCCTGGGTCTGTTCGTGGCGGGCATCGCCGTACCGGGGCTGCTGGCCGGCCTGCTGCCACGCCCGCTGGCGCTCGCCGGTCTGGCCGTCGCCGCGGTCGCCGAGCTGTCCACCCTCACCCTGCTGGTCTCCGACGCCGCCATCCTGCTGCCCATAGCCCGGTTCACCGCCCTGGCCTGGCTCGTCGCCACCGGCTTCCTCCTGCCCCGCACCCGGTCCAACAAGGCCGTCGCGCGCCTGAGCCGGACCGGATCGTCGCCGGCAGGGGAAGGGGCCGCGTGAACACCGCGATGACCGAACGACTTATCCGGTTCCAGCACCCCGAGAAGGTCCTGGGATATCTCGGAGGGCTCGACGACGACCGCATCGCCGCCCTGTTCGGGCTGGACCTGGACTCCTACCGGCGGTCGCGCCGGGGATACGACGAGCAGGCACGTCGCGCCGCGGCCGAACTGCTCGACGATCCCGGATTCGCGGAGAAAGTGGACCGGCTCCCCTTCAAGCCCGGTCAGCGCGTCGTGGCCCTCGGTGAGAGCACCACCGACGACCTGCTGTCGTGGTTCGAGATCCTGCGCCACGTCATCACCCTCCGGCGCCCCGCCGACGGCATCACCCTGGTGAACATGGCGGTCTCCGGGCACACAAGCACCCAGGCGCTGACCCTGCTGCCCGGACTGTCATTCCATCGCCCGGACTGGGTGCTCTGCATGCTTGGCGGCAACGACGCCCAGCGCCTCGGGGCGGCCGACGGGCCAACCCTGGTCAGTCTCCCCGAAACCGAGCGCAACCTGCGCCTCCTGCGTGATCTCGTCGCGCGGAGCGTCGCGGAGCGATGGGCGTGGATCACCCCGACCGCGGTGGACGAGACCCGCGTCGCGGCCTACCAGCCGTTCCGGCGAGCCGGGATCACCTGGGCCAATCGCGACCTCGACGCCATCGGGCGGATCCTGACCGCGCGACCGGACCTCACGGTCGACGGCTACGCCGTCACCGCCCGGCAGGCGGGGGAACGGTTTCACCTTGAGGACGGGCTGCACCTCTCCCTCGCCGGTCAGCAGGCCGTGACCGCCGCCGTGGTCGACACCCTCATGGGGCGGTCATGAGACTCCTCGTCTTCGGCTCCACCGGCGGCAGTGGCGCCCAACTCCTGGCCCAGGCGCTCGACGCCGGTCACGACGTCACCGTCGTCGTCCGAGACCCGAGCGGGATTCCCACGCCGGACCACGTCCGGCTGACCGTCGTCACCGGAGACGTACTGGAGCCCCGGACGTGGAGAGCAGCGGTCGGCGGTCACGACGCGGTCCTGTCCTGCCTGGGCAGCAGGGAGCGCAGGCATCCCACCACCGTCTACTCCCAGGGGACGGCCAACGTCGTCGACGCCATGCGCCTCGCCGGGGTGCGACGCCTCATATGCGTCTCCTCGGCCGGTATCGACATCTCTCCTGAGATTCCCCTGGGGCAGAGGCTCGTCACCAGATTTCTCATCCAACGCCTCTACCGTCACGGCTACGCCGACATGGCCGCCATGGAGCGCGCCGTCGCGGCCAGCGCCCTCGACTGGACGATCATCCGCCCGCCGATGCTCACCAACGGGCCGCTCACCGGGCACTGCCGGGCGGCGGCCGGCCACCTGCCGAAGGCGAGGAGCATCTCGCGAGCGGATCTCGCCCACTACATGCTGAGCCACGTCGAGGAGCGGGGCACCTGGGGAAAGACGATCGAGGTCTCATCGTGAACCGGCCGGTCCCGGCCATCGGGCCGACCGGCCCGGCTCGCTCGCCGGACGCCGATCGACGATGTCCTTGGAGTCCCGCGATGTGATACATGATCACTCCCAAGGTCACGAGCAAGCCCACCACCCCGCCGCCCGCCGGGCTGATGAAAGCCAGGCGCGCGCGGAGTTACACCGCGAACCCCGTACTCGCCTGTGTGAATGTCGGCCCGGCGCGAGTGGGGATGTGGTGTGGCGATTATGGGGGCACAATCGGGGTTTGTGCAGTTCGGCATCCTTGGGCCGTTGGAGGTCCGTACGGCCGAGGGGGAAAGGGTCTCCGTCGGCGGGGTGCGGTCGCGTGCGCTGCTGGTGCTGTTACTTCTTGACGCCGGCCGGGTGGTCGGTGTCGATCGGCTGATCGACGGTCAGTATGGGGACGATCCGCCGGGCGGGGCGGTGAACGCCATCCAGGCCCAGGTGTCCCGGCTCCGCCGTAACCTGCCCGGTGATCTGATCGAGTTCCACGGGGCGGGGTACCGGCTCGCGGTCGACGCCGACGACGTGGACGTCCACCGGTTCGAGCGGCTCACGCGTGAGGGGCGCCGGTTTCTGGTCGCCGGGCACCACGAGCGTGCCGCGAGATCGCTCAGGGACGCGCTGGGGCTGTGGCGAGGACCCGCCTTGGCGAATGTGGCGGACGCGCCTTTCGCGCCCTCGCAGGTGACCCGGCTGGAAGAGGTACGGCTGGCCGCGCGGGAAGACCTCGTCGAGGCCGAGCTCGTCCTTCCCGAGGGCACGTCGACGGCCGAGTTGCGGCACCTGGTGGCCACCCACCCACTGCGCGAACGGCTGCGCGGCCAGCTCATGCGGGCCCTGCACTCCGCCGGGCGGCAGGCCGAGGCGCTGGCCGTCTTCGAGGAGGTCAGACGGCTGCTCGCGGACGAGCTCGGCGCCGATCCCTCACCGGAGCTGGCGGCGCTCCATCTGGCGATCCTGCGCGGCGGGGTGGTTTCGCGTGGTGCCGAGGTCCCGCGTGGTGAGGGGGCGCGTGAGCGGGGGGTGGGCCAACGGCTGCCCGCGCAGCTCACCAGCTTCGTCGGCCGTGAGGAGGAGCTGCGGCGGATCGACGCGCTCCGGGGCTCCCGGTTGATCACCCTGACCGGTCCGGGTGGGATCGGCAAGACCAGGCTGGCGATCGAGGCGGCGGGTCGCCGGGGACGGATCGGGGCGGCCGGTCGCGGGGAGCAGGCCGGGACGGCCGGTCGACAGGAGCATGTCGAGGGGGGCGGTCGCCAGGGGCGGGAGGTGTGCTTCGTCGATCTGTCCTCGCTCGACGACGGTGGACGGCTCCCGCACGCCGTACTGATCGCGCTCGGCCTGCGCGAGACGGGGCTGGGGGCGCCGGACCCGGGCCGGGACGACGCCGAGAACCGGCTGACGGCGGCCCTGGCGGACCGCGAGATCCTGATCCTCCTGGACAACTGCGAGCACGTGATCGCCCCGGCCGCAGCCCTCGTCCGCCGGTTGCTGGGCGCCTGCCCGGGGCTGACCGTCCTGGCCACCAGCCGCGAGCCGCTCGGGCTCACCGGCGAGGCGCTCGTCCCGCTGGCGCCGCTGGCCGTGCCGCCGCCGGGTACGGAGCCGGGGGAGGCGCTCGCCTATCCGGCCGTACGGCTGTTCGCGGATCGGGCCGCCGCCGCGCGGCCGGGCTTCACGGCGCGGCCCGAGGTCGCCGAGATCTGCGCGGCGCTGGAGGGGCTGCCGCTGGGGATCGAGCTGGCCGCGGCGAGGGTCAGGTCGTTCACCGTGGCGGAGATCGCCGAACGCCTGAAGGAGCACGGCAGGTTCACGCTGCTGTCGCGCGGCGATCGTACGGCGGCGGCGCGTCACCGGACCCTGCACGCGGTGGTGGAGTGGAGCTGGAGCCTGCTCGGTCCCGAGGAGCGGGTGATGGCCGGGCGTTTCTCGGTGTTCCCGGGGGACGCGTCGCTGGAGGCGGTGGAGCGGATCTGCGGATCCGGCGAGGTGCTGGCCGATCTGGTGGACAAGTCCCTCATCGAGGCGAGCGACGGCCGTTACCGGATGTTCGAGACGATCCGCCTGTTCTGCGCGGAGCGGCTCGCGGAGACGGGGGAGGAGGGGCGGCTGCGCGACGCGCACGCCGGTTACTTCCTCGACCTGGCGCGTCGCGTCGACCCCTGGCTGCGGCGCGCCGAGCAGCTCGACTGGCTGTCCCGGCTCTCCGCGGAGCACGGCAACCTCCAGGCCGCGCTACGCCACGCCGTACAGGCGGATCCGGTGACCGCGCTGCGGCTGATCGCCGCCCTGGCCGCGTACTGGTGGCTGAGCGGGCGGCGCGGCCAGGCGGCCTCGTCCGCGCTCGGCGTGCTCCGGCGGCTCGGGACCGAGGTGCCCGAGGGGCTGGAGGAGGAGTACGTCCTCTGCGTGCTGCACGCCGTACCGGATGTGCCGCCCTCGCAGTGGGCGCGGGCCGAGGAGGTCATGCGATCGCTGGACTGGGAGCTGCGGCACCCGTTCGCGGTGGTCATGTGGGGGATGGTCGCCGGGCCGCCGGACCCGGGCTCGGTCGAGAGCCGGGTGAGGCAGTTCGGCCGGGATCCGTGGAGCCGGGCCGTGGCCCTGCTGGGGCGGGGAACGATGAAGCTGCTCGACGGCGGGGTGGCCGAGGCCGAGCGGGATCTGGCGGCGGCGCTGGAGGGCTTCGGGTCGGTGGGTGAGCGCTGGGGGACGGCGCAGGGGCTTGAGTGGCTGGGGCTGATCGCCAGTTGGCGGGGTGACGGGGCGCGGGCCGGGCGGCTGTGGGAGCGGGCCCTGGACCTCCACGAGCAACTCGGCGCCCTGGAGGAGATGGTGGACGTGCTCTGCCGCCGGGCGGGTGGGCTGTCGCGCGAGGGCGATCTCGACGCGGCCGATGCCGACCTGCGGCGCGCCGCCGAACTGGAGCGCGGGGCGGGCCGGTCCCACCGGTCGGCCCTGATCGGGCTCGGCCAGGGCGAGCTCGCGCGTCGGCGCGGGGATCACACCGAGGCCCGTGAGCGCTACACGGAGGCGCTGGAGGCGGCCGGTTCCGGCACCTACGCCGACGAGAGCACCAGGGTGCCGGTGCTCACCGCGCTGGGGCGGCTGGCCCAGGCCGAAGGCGACCTGCCGGAGGCCGGGCTCCGCCACGACGAGGCGCTGGCGCACGCGCACGCGCTGCCGGCGATGGACCTCGCCGACGTCGTCGAGGGGCAGGCCGGGCTGGCACTGCTGGAGGGTACGGCGGAGCGGGCGGCGTTCCTGCTCGGTGTGGGGGTGGCGCTGCGCGGCACGGCCGTCGCCGGCGACCCCGACGTCGCCGAGGTCGCCTCGGGCGCCACGGAGGTCATCGGCGCCGAGGCTTTCGCGTCGGCGTTCGCCAGAGGCGCCGGGCTGAGCCGATCCGAGGCGCTGACGGCCCTCTCCTGAGCGTCAGCCGGTTGTCTCCGGACTGTCAGCGCTCCCGGGGAGGCTCGTGGGCATGAACACCACCACCGTCCTGATCTCGGGCGCGAGCATCGGCGGCCCCGCCCTGGCCTTCTGGCTCAACCGCTACGGCTACCGCGTGACCGTGGTCGAGAGGGCCCCCGCCCTGCGCCTCGGGGGTCAGGCCGTCGACTTCAAGGGCGAGACACACCTCACGGTGCTGAGGCGCATGGGCATCCTGGAGGACGTGCGGCGGCTCCAGACCGGCGGGACCGACCAGGAGATCGTCGACGCGGACGGCCGGAGGCTGACGGTGATCCCCGGCGAGTTCACCGGCGGTGAGCTGGAGATCCGGCGCGGCGCGCTGTCCCGGCTGTTGTACGAGAGGACGGCCGCCGCCGGGTGTGAATACGTCTTCGGCGACTCCGTCACCTCGCTCACCGAGACCTCGGACGGTGTGCACGTCACGTTTGAGCGCGGCGCCCCGCGGACCTTCGACCTGGTGGTGGGCGCGGACGGCATCCACTCCAATGTCCGCCGCCTGGCCTTCGGCCCCGAATCCGACCATGTCCGCTTCCTCGGTCACTACTACGCCCTGGCCGATGTTCCCGAGCGTTTTGGGAACGTCGCGAAGATGTACAACGAGCCCGGCAGGATGGTCGCCCTCGGCGGCCCCGCGTCGCCCGTGTTCTTCGTCTTCGCCTCGCCGGAACTGGACTTCGACCGCTACGACGTCGAGGGGATGAAGCGGATCGTGATCGACGCGTTCGCGGGGATGGGCTGGCGTACCCCGGCCGCCATCGAGGCGGTACGGCACGCGGACGACCTCTATCTCGACTCGATCAGCCAGGTGCGGATCGACCGCTACGCCAAGGGGCGCGTGGTGCTGCTCGGCGACTCCGCCTACGGCAACACGCTGGGCGGATTCGGCACCGGCCTGGCCATGGTGGGCGCGTACGTGCTGGCCGGCGAGCTCGCGGCGGCCGGGGGAGACCATCGCGTCGCCTTCCGGCGCTATGAGGAGGGGTTCCGCGACTACACCAAGATCGCCAGGAACGGCAACGCGGGACCCTTCCTCGCCCCCGGCACGTGGGGGCGGATCCGGATGCGTAACCGGATCTTCAAGTACAGCCTTCCGCTGAGGGTCATGATGAGGATGACCAACAGGTTCGCCACCAACATCACTCTCAAGGACTATTCGTCTCCGGTGTCCCGCTGATCGTGGGATCGGCGAGACCGGAGACGCCGCCGCCGCGTCCTCGATCGCCTTGGACGCGCCCTTCGCCTGTTTCGCCGCGCCCCGGCGAGATCAACCCGGAGGGCTCCGCGTTATGGGTGTGCTCTTGTGGGCGGGGACGTCACGCCTCCGGCTGGTGGCGCTTCCTGTCGGCGTCCATCCCCATGAGCAGGGTGAGCGCGACGACGATGACGGACGACGAGACGATCCACCATGTCGGATCGGGGAGCAGCAGGGGGAGCGCGAGAACCGGGTGCCAGCCGAACAGCTTGGCCACGAAGGGCATCACACCCTCGTAGACGCCGACCAGCAGCACCACGGTTAAGATCGCGTCTTGCGACTTCGAATCCTTCATAACTGTTAATCGTGACCTGCCCACCGCCCTGCCGGTAGAGAGCAATGCCGATACCATGCCCACCTGGTATTGAACGGTTTGCCAATGCCGTTTCGCGGGGAATCGCTCAGATAGGGGCCGCGCAGAGCCTCGGCCGGGAGCCGTTCAGAGCCTCGGCACGACGTGGCCGTGGCGGAACACGCGTGCCGGGTCGTAGCGGTCCTTGAGCTCGACGAGACGGCGCAGCACCGGCTCCGGCCACGCGCGGGCGAGCTGGTCCGGAGCCAGCGCGGATCCCTGGAAGTTGAGCAGCGACCCTCCGGTCGACCAGGGGGCCAGGGCGTCGAGCACGGCCTGGCCGGTCGCCGGGATCACGGTCTCCAGCAGCTCCGGTACGGGGGCGCCGATGACCAGTACGGAGAAGGCCGCGTCGCGCCCGCCGACGGCGTTCGGCCGCTCCGGCGCACGGCCCAGCGCCCCGCCCAGCTGGCGCAGTTCCACGACGGCGAGGGGGACGTCGGCGGCCGGGCCGGCGACCGCCAGGATCGCCTCCACAGTCTCGGCGGTGAGCTCGCGCAGCAGGGTGCCGCGGTCCCAGGTCGGCATCGGCGTCACCGGGTCGTTGTGCACGGTGTCGAGCGCGGTGAACGGCAACCGCGCGACCGTGTCGAGGATCGGCTCGGCGGCGGCGCGCATCGGGGCGAGCAGGCCCTCCGCCTCCTGTGCCCCGCCCAGGTGGGTGAAGCGCAGGTGAACCACGAAGCGTCCCCGCAGCTGCGGCGGCAGCTCCGGCAGCGGCGGCAGGCGCAGCATCGCCACCGAGGTGCCGGTGGCCTCCGGCAGCGTGCCGGTCCAGCGCCGGTAGGCGTGCAGGACGGCGGCCGCGTCCTCGGCGCCGTAGTAGAGGCCGCCCCCGTACAGCGAGGTCACCGGGAACAGGTCGACCACCATGGAGGTGACCACGCCGAAGCTTCCCTTGCCGCCGCGCAGCGCCCAGAACAGGTCGGGTTCCCGCCGGGTGTCGGCCACCCGGACCAGCCCGTCCGCGGTCACCACGGTGATCTCCCGTACATGGTCGGCGGCGAAACCGAAGGCGCGTGAGATCGGGCCGATGCCGCCGCCCAGGGTGTAGCCCACCGCGCCCACACCGGATGCCGAGCCGCTCAGGGGCGCCAGGCCGTGCGGTGCCGTCGCGGCGATGACCTCGCCCCAGGTGCAGCCCGCGCCGATCCGCGCGCCACGGGTGGACGGGTCCACATGGACGTCACGCATCCTCGACGTGCTGATCAGCACCGCCCCGTCGGCGGGCTGAACCGCCCCGTGGCCGGTCGCCTGGACGGCGACGGGCAGGGAGTGGGTCGTCGCGAAGCGGATCGCGGCGGCGACGTCCTCGGCGCCGGTGGCGGCCACGACGACGGCGGGGTGGTGCCGGATGGCGAGGTTGAAGGCCGCGGCCTCCTCCTCGAAGCCGTGCTGTCCCGGTGACAGAACGGGGCCGGCCACCTGGCGGCGCAGGGCCTCCACCGCCATGCCGAAGCGGTCCGTTTCCGGGGAGACGGTACTCATGGATCTTCTCCTGTCGGTGAATCTGCCGGTGAATCTGTTCGCGAGGTCGTGGTGAGGGCCGGGGCGCCGTCGGGTGCGAGTGGCCCGGCCGCTCCTTTCTCGCAGACCGCGCTGGGAAACGGCTGCACAGTCACTGGTGACCGGCTGCAGGGACGGACGCTCGTGCGCCGCCCGGCGACGGTGAGCAGGGTACGGCCCGCCGCGCGCCTCCCCTCCGGCGGGGCCCGGGGCCGTCGGGGTGTCTCTCGTGCGAGGGCGCGGGGCTTTTCGGGGATCCCGTCGGGAAATACCCTTGCGAAGCATGATTGACGTGGAGCTGCGTGATTGGCGGCCCAGTGACGTCGGGGTCGTGATCGACGCGTTCAGGTCACCGGACGTGGCGGGGCAGGCGTCCCGGCCGATCGACACGGCTCAGGCGGCGCTGGAGTGGATGGGGCTGTGGGGTTTCCGCGACGACGCGCGGGCGTTCGCGGTGGTGGTGGGCGGCCGGGTGGTGGGGAACGTCGCGGTGAGCGACATCGACGCGCACGACACCGGCTGGGTGTCCTACTGGATCGTTCCGTACGCCCGGGGCCGTGGGGTGGCGGTGGCCGCGGCCGTGAAACTGGCGGAGTGGGCGTTCCGTGAGCGGGGGCTGTTCCGGCTGGAGCTGGGGCACCGGCTCAGCAATCTCGCCTCCTGCGCGGTGGCGACCAGGGCGGGGTTCGTGGCCGAGGGGGTCGAGCGGGCCAAGCTGAGCCACGACGGTGTCCGGTACGACGTCGAACGGCACGCCCGCCTGGCCACCGACTGATCCGGCCGATCCGCTGCCCCTGCCTCCCCGCCCGGCCGGGAGTGGGACGGCGGTTCAGTCGCTCAGCAGCAGGACGGACAGGAAGGCCGCTTTCGGGGTGTCGTCGGCGACGGCGTCGGCGAGCACGCTCCGGATCGCCTCGTAGGCGGCGGGGTCGGCATCCCGCAGCACCGCCGACCGCGACCAGATCAGCAGGTGCTCTCCCTCGGGCAGCCACGCCAGATCGGTCAGGCAGTCGTAGAGCGCGTCGAGGTTGTGCCCGAAGTAGTCGGGGAACCACAGGGCCACGGCGATCGCGGCCATGGCCTCGGCGGAGGTGGTGATCTGTGAACCGTCGATTCGGTGTGTGCGGGCGCCGACGTGCGCGGCCTCGGTGATCCGCGGGTCCTCTTCGAACGTTCCCCTGTGCACCGCCGGCTACCTCCGCACGTCGACGACGACGAAGGAGCGGTAGTGGTCGCCGGTGTAGTAGATCTCCCGGGTTCCGTCGCCGCTGATCAGCCGCCGCGCTCCCCGGTCGCGGCTGCCGGGGGTGGGCACCGTGTACTCCCGGTAGTAGCCCCGGTCCCGCGACGGCAGGCGGCCCTCCCGGTTCTGGAAGACCACGCCGTCGCGCGAGTAGGGGAAGGGGCCGCCGTTCACGACGAGCCGCCAGGTGACGGCGGCCTCGGCGGGCAGCTCGGACAGTGCCTTGACGGGCAGCGTGCGGGCTGTCCCCGCGCGGGGGCGCGGCGTACCGCCGGGTGCGGTGGGCGAGACGGGCGCGGTGGGTGAGACGCGGTGGGTGACGCTCGGCCCGGCGTTCTCCGTGGGCGAGGTGTGAGCCCGCACCGCCGTCTCGGCGGGCGCGCATCCGGCCAGCAGCAGCACGGCGGAGGCGAGCGCGACAATTCCCCGATGTATCACCTGGCCAAGCTACCTGGCTGCGAATCGGGAGAAACGGTGAGGTAGGTGTGGCGACCCGAAAGGATTGGACAAATATTGTCTGGTTGTCAGACAGTATGGGGATGAAGCTCGCCGTCGTGGGGGCCGCCGTGCTCTGGGGTACCGCAGGCACCGCGGGGTTGCTGGCCGCCGGGGTCGACCCGGTCTCCCTGGCCTCGGCCCGCCTGGTGGTCGGAGGGCTGGTGCTCGGGGCCGTCGCTGGACCGGCCCTGCGGCTGCTGCCCCGCAGGGGCCTGCTCGTCTCCGCCGCGGTCGCCGTGGCCGCGTACCAGCTCTGCTTCTTCGCGGCGGTCGGCCTGACCGGTGTGGCCGTCGGCACCGTGGTCGCCATCGGCAGCGGTCCCGTCTTCACCGGCCTGCTCTCCTGGCTGCTCGACGGCCACCCTCCCACCCGGCGCTGGGCCGGGGCGACCGCGGTGGCGATCGCGGGCTGTGCCGTGCTGACCGGTGGCGGAGGCGAGGTGCGGGTGGACGGTGTGCTGCTCGCGCTGCTCGGCGGCCTGCTCTACGCGTTCTACGCGGTGACGGCCGCCCGGGTGATCGGCGCCGGGGCCCCGTCCGACGCGGTGATGGGCGCGATGTTCGGCGGGGCCGCCGTCGTCATGTTCCCGGTCCTGCTCTGGACGGGCACCGCCTGGCTCACCGAGCCGCGCGGCCTGCTCACCGCCCTCTACCTCGGCTGCGCCACCACCGCGCTGGCCTACCTCCTGTACGGCAGGGGCCTGCGCACCACCCCCGTGGCGATCGCCGCCACCCTCGCCCTCGCCGAACCCGCGGTCGCCGCCCTGCTCGGCGTGGTGGTGCTCGGCGAGCGGCTCACGCCGGTCTCGGCCGGCGGGCTGGTGCTGCTCGGGGTGAGCCTGGTCGCGGTGGCCCTCCCGGAGCGCCGGGCGGCGGCGCTGGAGGCGCCGGCGTGACCGTCCCGATCCGTCCCGTCTCCGCCGTCGGCGCCCTCGCGGACGCCCTGCGCCGGCGGGTGCTCTCCGGTGAGATGGCGCCGGGCACCGCGCTGCCGGAACAGGAGCTCTCCGCCCTGTACGGCGTGGCCCGGCCGACCGTCAGGGAGGCGCTGGCCGTGCTGGTGCACGAGGGGCTGCTCAGGCGTGAACGGCACCGCAGCGCGCAGGTGGCCGAGGTGACCCCGGCGGACCTGGAGGACCTGATGTTCGTCCGGCGTCCGCTGGAGGATCTGATGGCGACCGCGCTCGCCGGGCGGCGGGTCGGGGAGGCCGACGGGGCGCTGGCGCGGATGGCCGCGCTGCCGGGGGACGCCGCCTGGTCCGACGTCGTGGCCGAGCACATGGCGCTGCACCAGGCGTTGATCGTGGCGGTGGGCAGTCCCCGTCTGGAGCGGCTCTACGCCGCGCTGGCCGCCGAGACCAGGCTCGGCCTGGTGCGGTTGCGGACCGTCTACCCCGACCGGGAGGTGCTGGTCGCCGAGCATCGGGACCTGCTCGACGCGATCGGCCGCGGACCGGTGGAGGACGCCAGGCGAGCCGTCGCCGCGCACCTCGATCACGGCTGGGGTGAGCGGCGGTCTCCGGCGGTCCGGCGCCGGAGCGGGGCGGGGGCCGCGGGTCCGCCGGAGCGCGGATAGCCCCGGGGCGCCTGCTCCGGGGTGGCCGTTGCCTGCGGAGTTGCGCGACTCTCTTGCCCCGGGTGCCGTGCAGTCGTCACAATCGCGGCCATGTACGGCAATTCAGCGCCGGACTCCTATGTATACGTGACCGAGGAAGGCGTGACCCGTCACCACGAGGACGGCAGCGTCGACGCTCTCGCGTGGGAGGACGTCGTCGAGGTGCGAGTGGTGGGCGGTAGAGACTCCGACATTCTCTACATTCTTCTCGATCGTGGCGGTCAGGGGTGTGTGGTGCCCGAGTCGGCGATCGACGCGGTCTTCCTCACTCGGCTCTGCTATTTGCCCGACTTCGATGCCGATCGGCTTGGCGCGGCGGTGGACGCCGCCGGTGACGGTTATGTCGTTGTCTGGCGGAGTCCCGACCCCCCGGCGTCTCTCCCGGATTTCGAATATGACTGACCCGCGACAAGTCGGTGAATTTATTCGGTCAAACGTACATGTTTGGACCGTTCCGTCAAGATGTTCGCTCTGTCCCGCTTAGGCCAGTAGTGGACAGTGGGGCGCTATTCCCCTGTTGAAAGGTGATCACTAGGATTTCCATGGGTATCCACGGTCCTGGTGTATTTCGGGAAAACTGTCAACCCTTGAAATAGGATGCGCGTCCCGTAGCTGTTAACGCTGGGGCATCTGGGTGGGGTGGTATGAAAGTGGGGACAGAGGAGCCCGCTGTTACGCTCCTCAACGGTTCGGTCAGGACGGCTCCAAGCATCTGGACCCGCTCCTACGCAAGGATTCTGCTGGCTGGAGATCTGGCCTGCGCGGTGGTCGCCTGTGAGTCGGTCCTCGGGGTCCGGCTCTGGTTCGGCGCCTTCATTCCCAGGACGGAGGCGCTGCTCGGGTTCGGCCTCGCCCTGGCGTGGCCGCTGTCGCTGGCGATCGGAGGCGCCTATCGCAAGCGTGCGCACGGTGAGGGGACGGAGGAGTTTCGGGCGGTTTTCGATGGCGGGGTCGGTTTGACGGCCGCTGTCGCAATTGGGGCTTATGCCACGCAAACGACGATTGCCCGTAGTTTCGTGATGGCGATGTTCCCCCTCGCCCTTGTTCTCACGATTTTTTTCCGCTACCGGATGCGTAAGCGGCTGCACCGCCGGCGCTCCCTCGGTGACTACATGCGGCAGGTGGTCGCCGTCGGGCACCGCGAGTCGGTGCTCGACCTGGTGCTGCAACTACGCAGACAGCCCCACCACGGCATGACCGTGGTCGCCGTGTGCCTGCCGTCGGGGCCCGAGGCGATGGACGTCGACGGGATCCCGGTCTACGGCGGCTTCACCGACGTCGCCGCGGTGGTGGCCAAGGTCGACGCCGACGCCGTCGCCATCCTGGCCTGCCCCGAGCTCGACGGCGTCGCGCTGCGCAGGATCGCCTGGGGCCTGGAGGACGCGCGCACCGACCTGTTCGTGGCGCCCGCCCTGATGGACGTGGCGGGCCCGCGCATCAGTATCCGCCCGGTGGCCGGGATGCCGCTGCTCCACGTCGAGCATCCCGAGTTCGACGGCGCCAAGCAGCTCGCCAAGAGCCTGTTCGACCGGGTCGCCGCCGGCTTCGCACTGCTGCTGCTGGCCCTGCCCATGCTGGTCATCACCGCGGCGATCCGCGCGACCAGTCCGGGACCGGCGCTGTTCCGCCAGGTCAGGGTGGGCAGGGGCGGTGTGGAGTTCAGGGTCCTGAAGTTCCGCACCATGGTCAACGACGCGGAACGGCTCAAACTCGACCTGCGGCGGCACAACGAGTTCAACGGCGTGCTCTTCAAGATGAAGAAGGATCCGAGGATCACCCGCGTCGGGACCTTCCTCCGCCGGTACTCCCTGGACGAGCTGCCGCAGCTGATCAACGTGATCCGGGGGGAGATGTCGCTCGTCGGGCCGAGACCGCCGCTGCCCGACGAGGTCGCGCAGTACGGCGCCGACGTGCGCCGCCGCCTGGTCGTCAAGCCGGGCATGACCGGCCTCTGGCAGGTCAGCGGTCGCTCCGACCTGAGCTGGGAGGAGTCGGTCCGCCTGGACCTGCGCTACGTCGAAAACTGGTCGCTCTTTCTGGACCTGCAGATCCTCTGGAAGACCTGGAGCGCCGTCACCGGCGGAGAAGGGGCCTACTAGCAGTGAAAGCTCTCGTGCTCGCGGGCGGATCGGGCACCCGGCTACGGCCGATCACCCACACCTCCGCCAAACAGCTCGTCCCGGTGGCCAACAAGCCCGTGCTCTTCTACGGGCTGGAGGCCATCGCGGCCGCCGGGATCAGCGAGATAGGGATCGTCGTCGGCGACACGCAGGCCGAGATCGAGGCGGCCGTGGGCGACGGCTCCGCGCTCGGCCTGCGGGTCACCTACCTGCGCCAGCGGGCCCCGCTCGGGCTCGCCCACGCGGTGCTGATCGCCCGCGACTACCTCGGCGACGACGACTTCGTCATGTATCTCGGTGACAACTTCATCCTCGGCGGCATCGGCGACCTGGTGGACCGGTTCGTCCGCGACCGGCCGGCCGCCCAGATCATGCTCACCCGGGTCGGCGACCCCCGGCAGTTCGGCGTCGCCGAGCTCGACGCCGGTGGGCGGGTGATCGGGCTGGAGGAGAAGCCGGCCAACCCCAAGAGCGACCTCGCCCTCGTCGGCGTCTACCTGTTCACCCCGGCGATCCACGAGGCCGTGGCCGAGCTCAAGCCGTCGTGGCGGGGCGAGCTGGAGATCACCGACGCGCTCCAGTGGCTGATCGAGCAGGGGCACTGGGTCGAGTCCACCGTCATCTCCGGCTACTGGAAGGACACCGGGAACGTCACCGACATGCTTGAGGTCAACCGGCTGGTCCTGGAGTCCCTGGACGGCCGGATCGACGGCCGGGTGGACGACGCCAGCGAGCTGATCGGCCGGGTGGTCGTCGAGGCGGGCGGCGTGGTGCGCAGGTCCCGCATCGTCGGTCCGGCGATCATCGGCGCCGGGGCCCGGGTGGTGGACAGCTACATCGGTCCCTTCACCTCGATCGCGGCCGACTGCGTGGTCAGCGGCAGCGAGATCGAGTACTCGATCGTGCTGCCCAGGGCCTCGATCTCCGGGGTGTCCCGCATCGAGGCGTCGCTGATCGGCCACGACGTCGAGGTCACCCCGGCACCCAACACCCCCAGAGCCCACCGTCTCGTGCTGGGCGATCACAGCAAGGTGCAGATCAGTTCATGAAGGTCCTGGCTGTCGGCTGTGCCGGGTTCATCCACCCCCGGCACGCCGCCGAACCTCCTCTGGACCGGTCCATTCCGGGGGGACGCGCGATCGTCCACGGCCCGCCGGTGTCCATCACGCGCCGCGGCGGCACCCGCCACGGTCCCTACCAGTGTCCGGAGAAGATGATTCCTCCCTTCGTCGTCAACCCGCTTCCCAGAGCCGGAGGCCACGTCGCCGGCCGGCGCTCCGCCGTCCGGCTCGCCGCCGGGCGCGCGCTCGCCGGCACCCGGGGTGGGGAGGTCCGATGAGCCGGTGGCTGGTCACCGGGGCCTCGGGCATGCTCGCGACCGAGTTGCTGGCCCACCTGGCGGCGGCCGGGGAGCCGGTCGTCGCGCTCCGCAGGGACGACCTCGACCTGTGCGACGGGCCCGCCGTACGTGAACGGGTAGCTGCGCACCGGCCGGAGATCGTGGTGAACTGCGCGGCGTGGACGGCGGTGGACGACGCCGAGGCGCGCGAGGACGAGGCGCTCGCCGTCAACGGGCACGGGACGCGGACGCTGGCCGAGGCGTGTGAGCGGGCCGGCGCGCGGATGATCCAGCCCTCCACCGACTACGTCTTCGACGGGACCGCGCTGGACCCCTACCGGGAGGACGCGCCGACCTCGCCGGTCAACGCCTACGGGCGGACCAAGCTCGCCGGCGAGCGCGCCGTGCTGGAGGTGCTGCCCCGCACCGGCTACGTGGTGCGGACCGCCTGGCTGTACGGCGCGACCGGCAGGAGCTTCGTCCGCACGATCGCCGCGGCCGAGAGGACCAGGCCGGTCCTGGAGGTCGTCGAGGACCAGGTCGGCCAGCCCACCTGGGCGGGCGACCTGGCTGGCTGGATCGTCGCGCTGGGGCGGTCCGCGCCTCCGGCGGGTGTCTACCACGCCACCGCCTCCGGCCAGACGAGCTGGTACGACTTCGCCAGGGAGATCTTCAGCCTGGTCGGCGCCGACCCGGACCGGATCACCCCGGTCTCCTCCAAGGACTTTCAGCGGCCCGCGCCGCGCCCGGCTTACAGCGTGCTGGGGCACGACCGCTGGAACCGGGCGGGGCTGCCGGCGTTGCGCGACTGGCGAGAGGCGTTACGGGAATCCGATGTGCTCGTCAGCGACTAGGCGTGGAGGGGGCGCGTTCCGGCGTGGCCGGGTGGTGACCGGACGGGGTGAGATCGCCGCGGTCGCGCCGGGCGAGGCTCTCGTAGTGGGCGAGGCACGCGCGGTGGTCGGGCAGCAGGCCCGCGGCCAGGGCCTCCTGGAGGGTGGGGGCGGCGGCGTCCTTGTCCGACAGGATCGGCTCCAGACCGGCGGGCCAGTCGATCCCGATGGCCGGGTCCAGCGGGTGGACCTCGTGTTCGCGTCCGGGGGCGTAGGGCCGCGAGCACAGGTAGACGATCGTCGCCGACTCGCTCAGCGCCATGAAGGCGTGGCCGATCCCCTCGGCGACGTAGAGGCCGCGGCGGGACTCGTCGTCCAGGCGCACGGCCTCCCAGCGGCCGAACGTGGGCGAGCCGGCGCGGATGTCCACCACCACGTCGAGGACGGCCCCCGAGACGCACGTGACGTACTTGGCCTGGCCGGGGGGCACGTCCGCGAAGTGGATGCCCCGCAGGACGCCACGCCGGGAGACCGAGCAGTTGACCTGGGCGAGGTCCATCGGATGCCCGGTGGACTCCCGCAGGTCGGCCGCGCGGTAGCTCTCCAGGAACGCGCCGCGTGGATCGGTGTGGACACGCGGGGTGTGGCACCAGGTTCCGTCGATGCTGAGGGGTTCCATGGGGCGAAGCATGCCACAGCGGGCGGTTGTAACACCCCCGAAAGATCAGGCGAAATCCTAGGGTTCGAAGGCGATGAAATGATCTTGATGGATACCGGCGGAGCCGCGGCGCGCGGCGAGGGAGCGTAGTGATGACAATCTGCCGGCTGTGTGGTTCGACGAGCCTCGCCAGCGTCGTCGACCTTGGGGCGACACCCCCCTGTGAACGGTTTCTCACCGCCGAACAGCTCGACGAGCCCGAGGTCACCTACCCGCTGCACCTGAGGGTGTGCACCGGCTGCGGGCTGGCGCAGATCCCGCCGTTGATCACTCCGGAGGACACCTTCACCGAGTACGCCTACTTCTCGTCCTACTCGACGTCGTGGGTGGAGCACGCGAGGCGGTTCGTGCACGGCGCGGTCGACCGGCTGGGGCTGGACGACGGCTCGTTCGTGGTCGAGGTGGCCAGCAACGACGGCTACCTGCTCGGGCACGTGGTCGACCTGGGCATCCGGTGCCTCGGCGTCGAGCCGTCCAGGAACGTCGGCCAGGCGGCCAGGGAGCGGGGCGTGCCGACCGTCACCGCGTTCCTCGGCCCCGAGACGGGCGCCGGGGTGCGTGCGGAGCACGGGCCCGCCGACCTGGTGGTGGCCAACAACGTCTACGCCCACATCCCCGACGTCGTCGGGTTCACCAGGGGACTGCGGGCGCTCGTGGCCGACGACGGCTGGGTCTCCGTCGAGGTCCAGCACCTGCTGACGCTGATGGAGCACAACCAGTACGACACGATCTACCACGAGCACTTCCAGTACTACACGGTCGCCTCCGCGCAGCGCGCCCTGGCCTCCGGCGGCCTGTCCCTGGTGGACGTCGAGCCGCTGCCCACACACGGAGGATCGATCCGCCTGTGGGCGCGGCCCGAGGAGGCGGCGGGCGAGCCCGGCGAGCGGGTGGCCGAGGTGCTCGCCGCCGAGAAGGCGGCGGGCCTGCACGAGCTGTCGGGATACGCCGAGTTCGCCGCGCGGGTGGCCCGGGTACGGCGGGACCTGCTGAGGTTCCTCGTCGAGGCCGCCGAACAGGGGAAGACCGTGGTCGGCTACGGCGCGCCCGGCAAGGGCAACACGCTGCTCAACCACTGCGGGATCCGCGCCGACCTGCTCCGGTACACGGTGGACCGCAACCCCTACAAGCACGGCAGGTTCACCCCCGGCACCCGGATCCCGATCCTGCCGCCCGAGCGGATCGCCGAGGACCGGCCCGACTACGTGCTGGTCCTGCCCTGGAACCTCCGTGAGGAGCTCACCGGCCAGCTGTCCTTCGTCCACGACTGGGGAGGCCGGCTGGTCTTCCCGATTCCCAGCCTGGAGATCGTCGAGGTGAACCCGTGAAGGTCGTTCTCTTCTGCGGTGGATACGGAACGCGGATGCGCAGCGGCACCCCGGGTGACGTGCCCAAGCCCATGCAGCTCGTGGGGCCCCGGCCGCTGATCTGGCATGTGATGCGGTACTACGCCCACTTCGGGCACACCGAGTTCGTCCTCTGCCTCGGGTACGGCGCGCACCACATCAAGGACTTCTTCCTCAACTACCAGGAGGCCACCTCCAACGACTTCGTGCTGCGCGGCGGTGAGATCGAGCTGCTCTCCACCGACATCTCCGACTGGTCGATCTCGTTCGTGCAGACCGGGATCGAGTCGCCGATCGGCGAGCGGCTCCGCCGGGTCCGCGACCACCTCGACGGCGACGAGATGTTCCTGGCGAACTACGCCGACGTGCTCACCGACGCGCCGCTCCCGGAGATCGTCGACCGCTTCGCCGCGTCCGGCGCCGGCGCCTCCATGATGGTCGTCCCGCCGTCGGACACCTTCCACTGCATCGAGCTCGGCGAGCGCGGGATGGTCGGCGGGATCACGCCGGTCAGCCAGATGCCGCTCTGGGTCAACGGCGGGTACTTCGTGCTCCGCCAGGAGGTCTTCGACCACATCCCGCCGGGCGGCGACCTCGTCGCGGACGGCTGCGCCGAGCTCGCCAAGCGCGGCAGGATGCTCGCCTACCCGCACCGGGGGTACTGGCGGCCGACCGACACCGTCCGGGAGCGGATCGCCCTGGACGAGGCGTACTCGCGCGGCGACCGGCCGTGGGCGCTCTGGGAGCGCGAACCGGCGGGGCGGGCGTGATCGGGTTCAGGCCGGGGGAGGTGCGCCGGATCGCGCTGCTCGCCGCGCACTGCGACGACATCGCCATCGGCGCGGGCGGCACCCTGCTCACCGCCTGCGGCGGGCGTCCCGGCGTCCGGGTGGACGCGCTGGTGCTCTCCGGCGGCGGCACCGAGCGGGAGGACGAGGAGCACGCGGCGCTGACGGCCTTCTGCCCCGGCGCCGACCTGCGGCTCACCGTGCTGAAGCTGCCCGACGGGCGGCTGCCCTCCCACTGGGAGGAGGCCAAGACCGCCGTGGAGGAGCTGCGGGCGCGGACCGAGCCCGACCTGCTGTTCGCCCCGCACCCCGCGGACGCCCACCAGGACCACCGGGGCCTGGCGAAGCTGGTGCCCACGGCCTTCCGCGACCACCAGGTGCTCGGCTACGAGATCGTCAAGTGGGACGGCGACCTCGGACGGCCGTCGGCCTACCAGCCGCTCACGCCCGAGGTGGCCGAGGCGAAGGTGGCCCTGCTCCAGCGGCACTACCCCTCACAACGGCGACGTCCCTGGTACGACCGCGAGGCGTTCCTCGGACTGGCCCGCATCCGCGGTATCGAGTGCCACTCGCGCTACGCGGAGGCGTTCCACACAAACAAGCTGACTCTCGATCTGACTGGAGGATGAACCGGATGCGCGTGCTGCTGACCGGGCACCAGGGGTACCTGGGAAGTGTGATGGCCCCGGCGCTCACCGGAGCGGGCCACGAGGTGATCGGCCTGGACTCCGGGCTGTTCGCCGACTGCCTCCTGGGGCCCGCGCCCGACGACCCGGCCGGTCACCCGGTCGATCTGCGGGACGTCACCGCCGCCGAACTGGCCGGCGTGGACGCCGTGGTGCACCTGGCCGCACTGTCGAACGACCCGCTCGGCTCGCTGGCGCCCGAGCTGACCTATGACATCAACCACCACGCCTCGGTACGGCTGGCAAGGCTGGCCCGCGAGGCGGGTGTGCGGCGTTTCCTGTACGCCTCCACCTGCTCGGTCTACGGCGCCTCGGGCGGCGACGACCTGGTCGGGGAGGACGCGCCGCTCCGTCCGGTGACCCCCTACGCCGAGTCCAAGGTCCGGGTCGAGGCCGACCTGGCCGATCTGGCCGACGACGACTTCACCCCGGTGTTCCTGCGCAACGCCACCGCGTTCGGGTTCTCGCCCCGGCTCCGCGCGGACATCGTGCTGAACAACCTGGTGGGGCACGCGCTGCTCTCGGGCGAGGTGCGGGTGCTGTCGGACGGCACCCCGTGGCGCCCGCTGGTCCACGCCGAGGACATCGCCGGGGCCTTCGTCCACGCGCTGGCCGCCCCCCGGGACGCCGTGCACGCCAGGGCGTTCAACGTCGGCACCGAACAGAACAACGTGACCGTCGCGGAGATCGCGGCCGAGGTCGTCGAGGCGGTGCCCGGCGCCGAACTGGTGATCACCGGTGAGGCCGGCGCCGACCCGCGCTCCTACCGGGTGGACTTCTCCCGCATCCGGGCCGCGCTCCCCGGCTACCAGGCGCGCTGGACCGTCAAGGCGGGCGCGGTCGAGCTGGTGGAGACCTACGGGCGGCTGGGGCTGACCGAGCACGACTTCCAGCACCGCTTCACCAGGCTCGCGCGGCTGGCCGCCCGGCGCGCGGCCGGCACCGTCGACGACTCGCTACGACCGTCCGGGGCGGTCACCAGTGACGGTTGAGGCCGAGGGGCGTGAGATGCACGCCCTGGTCAAGCGGCTCTACCCCATCTGCCGGAGCATCACAGGCGACGGGGTCCGCCGCACGCTGGACGTAGTCGGGGAGTCGGTGCCGCTGGAGATCAGCGAGGTGCCGACGGGGACGGAGGTCCTCGACTGGACGGTTCCCCGGGAGTGGAACATCCGCGACGCCTACATCAAGGACGCCTCGGGCGCCCGGGTGGTCGACTTCGCCGAGTCCAACCTCCACGTGGTCGGCTACAGCGTCCCGGTGTCGGCCACCATGACCCTGGACGAGCTGCGCGGGCACCTGCACACGCTGCCCGGCCAGCCCGGCCTGATCCCGTACCGGACCAGCTACTATGCGGAGACCTGGGGCTTCTGCCTGCGGGAGAAGACCCTGGCGGCCCTGGGCGACGGCCCCTACGAGGTCCTGATCGACTCGACCCTGGCCGACGGTCACCTGACCTACGGCGAGTACGTCGTGCCGGGCCGGGTCGCCGACGAGGTGCTCGTCTCCTGCCACGTCTGCCACCCCTCGCTGGCCAACGACAACCTGGCGGGCATCGCGGTGGCGACCCGGCTCGCGCGCCGGCTGGCCGAGACCGCCCCGTGGTACACCTACCGCTTCCTGTTCGTGCCGGGCACCATCGGCGCGATCACCTGGCTGGCGCGTAACCGGGAGCGCGTCGAACAGGTCAAGCACGGCCTCGTCCTGGCCTGCGCCGGCGACAGCGGCGTGCTGACCTACAAGCGCAGCAGGCAGGGGAACGCCGAGATCGACAGGGTGGTCCGGTACGTCCTGCGGAGCTCGGGGCGTGACCACGAGATCGTCGACTTCTCCCCGTACGGCTACGACGAGCGGCAGTTCTGCTCGCCCGGCTTCAACCTGCCGGTCGGCTCCCTTACCAGGACGCCGTACGCCGGCTACCCGGAGTATCACACCTCCGCCGACAATCCGGACTTCGTCTCGCCGGAGGCGATGGCGGACACCCTGGAGACCTGCTGGGAGGTCACCCGGGTGCTGGAGCGCAACCGCCACTACCTCAACCTCAGCCCGTACGGCGAGCCGCAGCTCGGCAGGAGAGGTCTGTACGGCTCGCTGGGCGGGCGCAGCGACACCAGGCAGACACAGATGGCGATGTTGTGGGTGCTGAACCTCTCCGACGGGGAACACAGCCTCCTCGACATCGCAGAACGGTCCCACCTGCCCTTCGCCGCCGTGGCGGACGCGGCACAGGCCCTGCGTGGTGCAGGACTCGTCAAGGAGTGGAGATGACACGGTCGCAGACCGTCACCGGGTCCGCGGTGCTCAACCTGCGGGTGGGGGAGACGGTGGAGGTGCTCAGCGAGGCCGAGATCATGGCCACGCTGGACGAGAGGGGGGAGCTGGAGGAGCTGCCCTTCATGCCGGAGATGCTGGCCTTCTGCGGGCGGCGGCTCACCGTGCACAAGGTGGCGTACAAGCTCTGCGACACCATCAGCCGCAGCGGCATGCGGAGGATGGAGCGCGCCGTGCACCTCACCGGCGCGCGGTGTGACGGGCAGGCGCACGGCGGGTGTCAGACGGCCTGCCTGATGTACTGGAAGGAGGCCTGGCTCAAACGGGTGGACCCCGGCGCCCCCCCGCCGTCCGGCCCGCCACCGGGTACCCGTTCCGACGCGCGGTCCAACGCGCGGTCCAACGGCCTGGCCGCCGGCCGTCCCCTCCTGCCCGTTCTCCAGACGGCCGCCAGGAAGGAGCCCGACTCCGACGGGGAGGAGCGCTTCTCCTGCCAGGCGACAGAGCTGCTGCGGGCCGCGCCCACCTGCCTGCCGCTCAAGGACGTCCGGCAGTACGTCACGGACGTGCGGACCGGCAACGCGAGCGTGTTCTTCACGCTCCGCGCGCTCCTGGTCGGGCTGTTCAACCGTTTTCAGGAGCGGAGCAGGCGGCTGCCGCGCCCGCTGCGGATCAAGGGCGGCCTGAAGTGGGGCTTCGTCCAGGGGCGGCTCGACGGCAGGACGCCGAGCGTGACGCTCGACCTCCAGCCCGGAGAGCTCGTCCGGATCAAGTCCAAGGAGGAGATCCTCAAGACGCTCAACCAGGACCTGCTCAACCGCGGGATGGGGTTCGAGGAGGAGATGTCGCGTTACTGCGGGCAGACGGCGCGGGTGCTCTCGCGGGTCGACCGCTGTATCGACGAGAAGACCGGGCGCATGCTCCGGATGAAGAGCTCCTGCATCATCCTGGACGGCATCGTCTGCGCGGGCGCGTACAGCGCCGGCTGCCCCCGGCAGTTCCTGCCGTTCTGGCGGGAGATCTGGCTTGAGCGGGTCAAGGAACCCGCCTGATCGGACCGGGACGCCGAGGCGGTGGCGGCGATGGCGACGGGCGATGGCGGCGACGGTCCGGCGGGTGACCGGTGAAGGGTAAGACATGGAACACACAGAGGGCGCCGGACCGGCGACGGTGGACGCGGAGTCCGGCCGGTCGGGCACGGCCGCCTCCCAGGCGGGGGAGATCGGCCGTCAGGCCGGTCGCGGGCTGCGCTGGAGCGTGCTGGGCAACCTGGTGCTCAAGGCCGGTTCGTTCGCGATGAGCCTGGTCCTCGCCCGGCTGCTGGTGCCGGAGGACTTCGGTGTCTACGCCATCGCGCTGTCGGCGAGCCAGTTCGTCATCTACATCAACGACGCCGGCATCATCTCCGCCACCGTGCAGTGGCGGGGCAGGCTGGAGGACATGGCCCCCACGGCGACGGTCGTGGCCATCTCGTCGAGCGTCGCCCTGTACGGGGTGTTCTGGATCATCGCACCGTACTTCGCGGCCATGTCGGGCAGCGAGAGCGCCACCGGGGTGATCCGGGTGCTCACCGCCGTCAACCTCGTCTACGGGATGACGGCGGTGCGCAGCGCCGCGCTGCTGCGCAGGTTCGAGCAGGACAAGCTCACCAAGGCCAACATGGTGGGCTTCCTGGTGACCGCCCCGGTCTCCATCACCCTCGCGGCCAACGGCGCCGGGGCCTACAGCTTCGCCTGCGGCCAGCTCTGCGGCGCCGTGGTCACCGGTGTGCTGGTGGTCGTCTTCGCCAGGGTCAGGATCGGCTTCGGCCTCGACCGGGCCACCGCCAAAAAGCTGCTCGTCTTCGGGCTGCCGCTCTGCGCCAGCCTGGGCATCGAGGGGGTGCTGCTCAACGCCGACGCCGTCATCGTCGGTGACGCCCTCGGCCTCACCATGCTCGGCTACTACCTGCTGGCCTTCAACATCTCCAGCTGGCTGCCCGGCCTCGTCGGCACCGCCGTGCGCTACGTCGCGCTGCCCGGCTTCTCCCGGCTGGCCGAGGAGGACAGGGACTCGCTGTCGAGGGGGGTGCAGCAGGCGGTGCCGCTGCTGGTCTCCGTGGTCCTGCCCATCGCCGTCCTGCTGGGGACGCTCGCGCCGGCGGTGGTGGTGTTCCTGTACGGCGAGCGCTGGCGGCCCTCCGCCGAGGTGCTGACCTTCCTGGCGATCGTCATGGTCGTGCGGATGCTGACCGCCCTGGCGTTCGACATCCTGGCCGCGATGGGCGCCACCAGGTCCACCATGTGGCTGAACCTCGGCTGGGCGGTGGCGCTGGTGCCCGCGCTGATGGCCGGCGCCCGCCTCGGAGGCATCCGCGGTGCCGCGATCGCGCACGCGACGATCGGCCTCCTGATCGCGCTGCCGCTGGCGGCGCTGGCACTGCACAGGGCGGGCGTGGTCCTGGCCCCGATCGCCGCGGCGGTGGCGCGTCCGCTGCTCGGCGGCGCGCTCTCCGCGGTCGTCACCGCGGGACTGGCCCGGCTCACCCACGGAGCCCCGTTCGTCCAGCTGGCCGTCGCGGGCGGCACGGGGCTGCTCGTCTACGTCCTGGTCGTGGTGCCGCAGGCCGTACTCAGACAGCTGGGCGGCCGGGTGACCGAGTTGATTCCCGCACGTTCACGCTGACCCGACAAGGAGATTGGATGCTTGACTCCGACACGCTGGTGTCGATCGGACTTCCCGTGCGCAACGGCGCCGCGAGGCTGGAGGGCGTGGTCAGGTCGGTGCTGGCCCAGGACCACGGCGACATCGAGCTGGTGATCTGCGACAACGCCTCCACGGACGGCACCGAGGAGATCTGCAGGGAGCTGGCGCGCTCCGACGGCCGGATCGTCTACCGGCGGCATCCGGAGAACATCGGGCTGCTCAACAACTTCAGGTACGCCGGTGATCTCGCGAGGGGGACGTTCTTCCGCTGGATCGGCGACGACGACCGTCTGGAGCCCGGCTACGTCTCCCGTTCGCTGCAGGCGTTCGCCGAGGACGAGCGGCTCATCCTGGTCACCACCCAGATGTCCTACACCAACCCCGACGGGACGGTTCAGACCAGCGTCTACCAGAGCACCGCCCTGCTCTCCGGCGACCCCGTCGACCGGTTCGCCGAGATGCTCCGGGTGCTCAACGAGAACCACCTGATGATCGACCCGCTGTACGGTCTCATGCGCCGTGCCCCGGTGATGAGCATCCCCCGGCGCAACATGCTCCGGGAGGACGAGGTGTTCGCGACCAAGCTCGCGCTGGCCGGGCCGTGGGCCCACGTGCCCGAGGTGCTCGCCCACCGCCACTGGAAGCACGAGCGCATCACGACGGTGGGCCACCGCCTCGGCGTGCCCTCCTGGCAGGCGCACTTCTCCTCGACCCTGCAGTATCTGGAGATCCTGCGCTGGCTGCGCGACGCCGACCTCGGCCTCAGCGAGGACCAGCGGCGCCGCGCGCGCGCCGCCGCGCACCGGATGTACGCCCGCCGTCAGCGGCGGACCGCGTCACGGCGCGGTCGCAAGCTCGTACGGCTGGCCACCGGGATGCTCCTGCCGGGGCGCCCCTCCAAGGGCTCTCCGGCCGGCAGCTGATCATGAACCACCCCGTACGTGTCAGTCTCGTATGTCGCACACAGGAAGAGCCCTCAGGATGACCACCGTTTTTTCCAACAGCGTGGTGGACGACGACACCCGGCGCGGTCTGCTCTACGAGGGGAAGGTGTTCGTCTACTCCGCGACGCCGGCCTCCAGGGACCTCGTCGACTTCGCCCGCGAGCTGATCGCCGAGGCGTTCGGCGACCGCGACCCGGAGACCGCCCAGTTCGACATGCCGGTCGAGGAGTTCGCGGCGCTGCTGGCCGATCTCAAGCCCCGGTTCATCCACCACCCGGAGTGCAAGAAGCTGCTGCCCGCCGTACTGGAGGAGCTCGGCTGCGGGCTCGACCGGACCTACTTCGACGTCCCCCGGCTGCGCACCTCCACTTCCAACGACTATCTCACCTCCGGCATCTCCTACGCCTTCCACCCGCACCGCGACTGCTGGTACTCCGCGCCGTTCAACCAGATCAACTGGTGGATCCCGATCTACGCGGTGGTCCCGGAGAACGTGATGGCCTTCCACCCCGGATACTTCGACCGGCCGGTGCGCAACGGCAGCGCGCGTTACGACTACGCCGAGTGGAACCGGACCAGCAGGCTCACCGCGGCCCGGCACCTGCGCGGCGACACCAGGGAGCAGCCCAGGCCCGAGGAGCCGGTCGAGCTCGACCCGCAGGTCCGGGTCGTGCCCGAGCCCGGCGGGGTGATGCTGTTCTCCGGCGCGCAACTGCACTCGACGGTCCCCAACACCTCGGGCAGGACCCGTTTCAGCATCGACTTCCGCACGGTGAACCTCGACGACGTCCGGGCGCGCCGGGGCGCGGTGAACGTGGACGCGGCGTGCACCGGGACCACCCTGCGCGACTTCGTGCGCTGCGCCGACCTCGACCCCATGCCCGAGGAGCTGGCGGGCGAGTACGAGGCCGAGGCCCTGGCGCGGCTGGGCTGACGCCCTCCGGCCCCCGCACTCCGCCGGCCCCGCACTCCATGGCGCGGGGCCGCACCTCGAAAACAGGGATTCCGGCGAGGCCGCCGCCGCCGCCCGCGCCCGGTGGCGCGGGGCCGCGGGCTACGGCGCGGGGCGCACCGCCGCGCGCCTCCGGGACAGCCTGGCCCGTGCGGCACCGTGGAGTTCGGGCCAGCTCCGGTACCGCTGGAACGGGAGCTCGAAGACCGCCGCGAACAGCCGCGCGGTGAGCAGGGCCGCCGGTACGGCCAGCGCGAGGACGGCCAGGAACGCCGGCAGCCCGGCGGCCACCCGCGGGGCGACGACCAGCTGGTATATCGCCACCACGATCGGGGCGTGCACCAGGTAGAGCGTGTAGGAGAAGGAGCCCAGGCTCCGGATCGGCCGCAGGTCGAGCAGCCGCACCAGGGGCGCCGGTCGGCCCGTCGCCACCGCCGCCAGCAGCAGGGCCACCGAGGGGCCGAGCGCGATGTCGATCCAGAAGTAGTTCCCCACCGTCCAGACGGAGCCCTGTACGGCGATCACCGCGAACACCGGGACGGCGGCGAGCGGCGCGGCCCAGTGCCAGGGCAGCCGCCGTACCCGCTCCCCGGCGCCGAGCACACCGGCGGCGACCACGCCCAGCGCGAACAGCACGGCGAACTGGGGGGTCAGCCGGATCAGCAGGTGCACCAGGGGCACACCGGGGGCGAGCAGGCCGATCGCCGCCACGACCACGGTGACGGCCCCGAGCATCACGGGCGCGCCCGCCCTGCGCAGGATCAGCAGCAGCAGCGGGAAGGCGAGGTAGAGCTGTGCCTCGACGGCGATGGACCAGAAGGCCCCGTTGGGGCTCGGCGCGCCGAAGAGGTCCTGGAGCAGCAGGCCGTAGACGGCCACCGACTTGACCGTGGGCGGCGCCTCACCCGGCTGGCCGACCAGGGTCCAGGCGACCACCAGGCTGAACGCCAGGGCCGCCCAGTAGGGGGGGAGGATGCGCCAGGCGCGGCGCCGGGCGAAGCGCCTCACGCCGCCCAGCCGCCACCGCGACCTGGCGGGGGACACCGCCAGCGAGAAGCCCGACAGCACGATGAACACGACCACCGCGAAGTGCCCGTAGAGCAGCCAGTGGAGCCAGCCGGGACCGGTGGCGGCCGGATAGCCGGGAAAGGAGAGCAGCCAGCAGTGGTGGACCATGACGAAAAGGGCGGCCACGCCGCGGATTCCGTCCAGTCCCGCCAGCCTGCCACGTGGTTCCCCCGGTGGCGTCGACGGGGGAGTGTTCGTGGGACGATCCAGGACATCCTCACCAGAGGAATCCATCTGTTCAACCCCCGTCTTGGGCCGACGCCGGGCCCTTATATCTGCCATATTTTGGCCTATCGACGGGTCTATCGCTGTATGGTCGCCAGACGTAACATGCCGGAGAGGAGATACCGGCGGTATCTTCTCCCGGCCCGACGATGTAACCGATGTAACGGCAGGCGGGCGCCTGTCGATTGGTAACTGTATTGTCTCGGGGGTTTTGCTGTGCCCCGGCATGAATAGGGGGCGGAGGCGCATGGACTTCTGGAAGACCATTTTCGGCCTCGTCAGGCGGAGAGCGATAGGGCCCCCTCTGGGCGCTCTCGGACTCGCCGCCGCGGCCCTGGTCTTCTTCCTCGTGCCGACCTACTACGTGTCGACCGCGTCCATGGTGCTGACCACCCCGGCGACGGGGGGGACGCTCTCCACCGACCCCACCAGGCCGATCGGGCTGACCAACCCACTGCTGCAGTTCAGTGACGGGCTCCGCGTCACGGCGGGCATCCTCATCCTCTCCATGAACACCCCCGAGGTGCTGGCCGAGCTGGGGGTGGCGGAGAACGGCACCACCAAGGTCACCGTCAACGACGGCCGTACCAACCCGGACCTGCTGGGCATCAGCACCAACGGCCCGTTCGTCTACGTGGAGGTGGAGGGCCGGGACGCCGCCGAGGCCCAGAGCGTCGTGCTGCGGGCCAAGGAGCGCATCCGCAAGGAACTGGCCGACCGCCAGCAGGCGCTCAGGGCGCCCCGCTCCACCTTCATCTCGATCGTCGACGTGGTGCCCTCCTCCGTCCCCACCGCCAAGATGTCCGGCAAGCTGATGGCCGCCGGCGGGGCGCTCTTCCTCGTGCTCCTCGTCGGCCTGGGCATCGCCTACAGCCTGGCCTACCGGCGGGCGGACGGACGGCCGGGCGACCACGCCGGGCCTCCGGAGGCCGAGGAGAGGCGCGGCGACCCGGGCGACGGCGACGTGGTGGCCGGGCCCGAGGGCGCCGCCCCTCCGGCTCCGGCCGGAAAAGGACCGTTCCAAGACGACTCGGCGGAGCTCATCGTGGTGGTGGAGGACGACGACGAGGAGTCGTTCGCGCACGGCGGTGACCACGGGGCGGACACCGTCGTGTTCATGCGCGCCGGTGGGCGGGACGAGCCCGAGAAGTGACCGGCGGGCGGGACGAGTGCCGGAGAGCGAAGGCGGCGGCCCACGGACCACGGGTCCCGACCGGCCGCCGGATGTCGGAGTAACACCCCGCCCGGGTGCGGGCGATGACCATTGGCGGGTTCGGGCCCGGCTGCCCGCCGTACGGCTGGGGGGAGGAAACTCATGGACTTCTGGGGGACGGTCGTCGTCCTGTTCCGGCGTTGGTACGTCGTCGTGCCGGCGTTCGCGCTCTCCCTCGCCGCCGCGGCGGGCGTCTACTCGACGGTGCCCACGACCTACACGTCGGGCGCGGTCCTCGTCCTGACCACGCCGACCACCGGCGGCAGCCTGCCGACCAACCCGCGCATCCCCAACGGCCTGACCAATCCGCTGCTCAACTTCGACCGAGGGCTGAACGTCTCGGCCTCGATCCTCATCGCGGTGATGGGGACGCCGGACATGGCGGCCGAGCTCGGCGCGGTGGAGGGCGGTGACACCTCCTACGCGGTCACCAACGGCGGCAGCAACCTGGAGTCGCTGGCCACGGGGCCGTACCTCTTCATCGAGGGCGAGAGTTCGTCGCCGCAGGCCGCGCGGGACATCGTGACGCGGATCATCGCCCGGGCCAAGCTTGAGCTGGTCAACCGTCAGAGGGCGGTGAAGGCGCCTCCGGCGACCTACATCACCACCTACGAGGCGGTGCCGCCGACCGTCGCGCTGCCGCAGCGCGGCAAGAAGCTGCGCGCCGTCGCCACGGCGGTGGGCATCGGCGTCGCGGCGGGTATCTGCGCGGCCTTCGCCGCCGAGAGCTTCCTCCAGTCCCGCAAGGCCCGGCGCGGTGCCGTCAGGCGCCGGGGCGCGGAGGAGACGCCGCCGGCGCCGGAGCCCGCACTCAACGGCCGGTCGCCGGCCGACAGTCCGGCTGTGAGGCGCTGACGTCCGTGACACCATCCCCATCCCAGGCCCCGTCTCCCGCGGCCCCCTCGGCGTCCGTGCCCCCGGCGGCCCGGGGCGCCGCCCTGCCGGTCCGCAGGCGGGCCGACGGCGCGACCCTGGTCTGCTTCTTCGTCGTGGCCCTGTTGATCATCCCGGCCCGTCTCGTCTTCCGGGCGTTGCCGCTCTCGCTCACCCCGGCCAACTTCGCGGCCCTGGTCGCCACCCTGTGCTGGCTGTGCGCGCACTTCACCGTCACGCTGGGCATGGCGAAGGGCCGCACACCGGTGCGGACCGCGCTGTTCGTCTTCCTGACCGCGATGATGGCCACCTTCGGCTACGCCACCTACGGTTACCTGCCCGCCGACGAGCTCAACCTCGCCGACCACGCCCTCATCCTGCTGGTGGCCGGCGCCGGGCTCGCGCTCATGGTGTGCGACGGGGTCCGCGGTGTCGACCGCCTGGACTTCGTGCTCAAGGTCGTCGTGCTGGCCGGCGCGGCCATCGCGGTGATCGGGGCCTGCCAGTTCCTGTTCGAGCTGGACCTCACCCGCTACCTGGCGCTGCCCGGCCTCCGCTACACCTCGGAGGACGGGTTCATCAGCGCGAGGTCGGACTTCCGCCGGGTCGCCGCGACGACCGGCCACGCCATCGAGTTCGGCGTCGTGTGCGCGATGCTCCTGCCGCTCGCCGCCCACTACGGCTTCAAGGCCCGCGAACGCGGGGAGCCCGCCCTGCGCTGGTGGCTCTGCGCCGGTCTGATCGGGATGGGGCTGATGTTCTCGGTCTCCCGATCGGCGGTGCTGAGCCTGGGCGGCGTGGCGATCGTGCTGTTCCTCGGCTGGCCGGCGCGCCGGCGGATCCAGGCGCTGAGCGTCACGGTCGGGTTCCTGGTGCTGATGCGGATCATGGTGCCGGGGCTCATCGGCGCCTTCTACAGCCTGTTCGCGAACGTCGGCACCGACGACAGCGTCCGCTACCGCACGCACGACTACGAGGTCGCCGCCTACGAGGTCGCCAAGCATCTGTGGCTGGGACGCGGAGCCGGCACGTGGTACGCCCCCAAACACCAGGTCTTCGACAACCAGTACCTTCTCTCCGCGGTGGAGACCGGCCTGGTCGGCATCACCGCGATCGTCGCGATGTTCGTGTGCGGGATCTACTCCGGGCTCCGGGTCCGCCGTCTGAGCGCCGACCCCGGCACGCGCGACCTCGGGCTCACCCTGGCCGCCTGCCTGGTGGTCCCGCTGATCGGCGCGGCCACCTTCGACCTGCTCTCCTTCGCCACCGTCACGGGCCTGTCGTTCCTGCTGATCGGCGCCGCCGGGTCGCTGCTGAGGAGCACGGTCGCGGTGGCCGCCGAGCGGCCCCGTGAACCCGCGGCCCCCTGGCGGGCCCGGGTCGGCACCGCGACCAGGGGGTTGTTCCGCAGGCCCGGCGGGGCGGGCGGCTGACGCGCCACCCGCCCCGCCGGGGTCGTCACTTGCAGGGCAGCGGGCCGACGGTCGAGGTGATGCGGTAGTTCTTGTCGATCGTGACCAGCGTGTTTCCGGCCCAGTCGATCTTGGCGCAGTCGGACTCGACCGGCGCGTACTCCCAGGACTTGTCGACCAGTCTGTTGTCGCGCACGACCAGCTTCCCTCGGCCGTTCCTCAGCTGGATGCTGTAGGTGCCGCCCATGATGAGGTTGTTGGTGACGCTGGCGTTCACGATCTGGCTGTCGGTCAGGAAGATCGGCGCGGTGATGTCCTTGGCGTCGCGCTGGTCGACGGTGTTGTGGTCGAAGATCAGGTTTTCGCCGGTGTGGTAGGTCTGGATGCCGTCGGAGTGGTCGTCGGGGTTGGAGCACAGGTGGACGTAGGAGTCCCGGATGACCACGTCGTCTCCGGCGGCCCGGAAGCCGTCCCCGTGGTTGCGGATGTGCACGCGGAGCGCGGTGTACTTGTCCTGCCCGATGCCCGGCAGGGTCTCGCAGCCGGTGGGCGGTCCGACGGTCGAGTCGGTGATGGTGAACCGGAAGGTCTTGGGCCCGTTCGCGTTGATCACGGTGCCGTCGATCCGGCTGTTTCTGATCGTGACGTTGTCGGCGTGGATGAGCAGGTCACCCCGGATGTGCTTGCCGTCCAGCACGGCCCCCGGGCTGGTGACGCGGTAGGCGGCGTTGTCCTCGTTCAAGGCCAGCTCGGCGAGCTTCACGCCCGGCGGCACGCCGGTGCAGGCCGGAGTCGGATAGGCGCAGGCGCCGTCGTCCGGGATCGGGGAGTGCGAGGGGTCGACCGTCAGCGTCGGCAGGGGGGTGCTCCGGGTGGGTGTCGGAGAGGCTGTGGGCGTCGGGGGGACGGGGGGCGGGGTGCGCGTGACGGTCGGGCTGGGAGCCGGGGTGGCCGTCTCACTCGGGGTCGTGCTCGGCGTCGGCTCGGGGCTGCCGGGCAGGCTCGGCGTCGGCTCGATGGTGCTCGGACCCGGGGTGGCCTCGGGTTCCTGGCTCTCGCTCGTGGTCGCCGAGGGGGAGGGCGGCGGTTCCGGTGACGGGGTGTTGTGTCCCGGCGGGCGGTGGTGCCAGCGGAAGATGACGTCCACCCAGTAGTTGTAGCCCTTGGGGTTCGAGCGCCGGGGGAAGACGCTGCCGCCGTATCCGAACACCCCGGGGGTGCGGGTCGCCGTGGTCAGCGGGCCCGAGCGGGTGGCGCCGAAGCCCCGGCTGCCCACGTAGGTGCCGTTCTCGCTGTGGTAGGAGACCGTGTAGACCCGGGTGGCCTCCAGCCGTACCGGGGAGGCGAAGCGGGCCTCCTGCCAGCCCGAGGGCCTCTCCCCGGCGAACGAGACCTGTGCCAGGCGTCGTCCGCGGCTGTCCCAGAGGCTTCCGGTGTGCCTGCCCTTCTCTCCGCGCGCCTTGTAGAACCGCACTCCGGTCACCCAGCCGCCCTGGGCCGGGGTGAAGCGCATGCCCAGCTCTATGGGCGTGCGGTCGGCGTGCGCCGGCGCCTTCACCGTGGTGGCGGCCGACCAGAAACCGGTCTCCTTCGGTGCGCCGAGCTCCGAGCCGGACTCGGGCCGGGCCGCGGACGCCTGCCTCACCGTGACCTCGCCACGGTTGAGCAGCCAGACGGCCGGGACGGATATCGCCACAAGGGCAACGATCAGGATTGCTACCAGGCCTGGCTGCGACCTTCGACGGACGGGGTGGTCACCCGTACGTTTCTCGTCGCCGTGTGGGGGGTGCGTACTGGCCATTTCTCTGACCTCCGCGCCGATCGACGATCGGCTTGACGATGTGTCGTTCTGGTCCTCGTACGGAGGCCATTGTTGCGACTGAGGTCGTGGCCGGGCAGGGGTTTCGCGACTATTTCCCTGCAAGTGATATTAAATGACGATTGTCCTACTATGTCGCGACTTGCCTATTCGGTTGGGAGAAAAGCAACGGCCGGGCGCCGAAAAGGATTCGAATATGAAGATCAGCCTACACAGTTCAGCGGGCCGACGGTCGAGGTGACGCGGTACTTCTCGTCGATCGTCACCAGCGTGTTTCCGGCCCAGTCGATGGACGCGCAGTCGGCCGCGACCGGTCCGTAAGCCCAGGACTTGTCGACCAGTCTGTTGTCGCGCACCACGAGTCTTCCCCGCCCGTTCTGCACCTGAATGCTGTAGGTGCCGCCCATGACGAGGTTGTTGGTGACGCTGGCGTTCACGATCTGGCTGTCGGTCAGGAAGATCGGCGCGGTGATGTCCTTGGCGTCGCGCTGGTCGACGGTGTTGTGGTCGAAGATCAGATTTTTGCCGGTGTGGTAGGTCTGGATGCCGTCGGAGTGGTCGCCGGGGTTGGAGCACAGGTGGACGTAGGAGTCCCGGATGACCACGTCGTCTCCGGCGGCCCGGAAGCCGTCCCCGTGGCCGCGGACGTGCACGCGGAGCGCGGTGTACTTGTCCTGCCCGATGCCCGGCAGGGTCTGGCAGGTGTCGGCGCGGCCGACGGTCGAGTCGACGATGGTGAACCGGAAGGTCTTGGGTCCGGCGGCGTTGACGACCAGGCCGTCGATCCGGCTGTTCTTGATTGTGACGTCGTCGGCGTGGACGAGCAGGTCACCCGGGATGTGCACGCCGTCCAGCACGGTCCCCGGGGTCCTGACGCGGTAGGCGGCGTTGTCCTCGTTCAAGGCCAGCTCGGTGAGTTTCACGCCGGGTGGCACGCCGGTGCAGTCGGGGGCCGGATAGGCGGGACACCGCGCGGCGCCGGCCGCGGGGCCGCCTGTGGATCCGGCGGGGGGACCCTCCGCCGGACCTCCGGCGGAGGAGGCGGCGCATCCCGCCGCGAGCGTCATGGCGGCCGTCGAGAGGGCGGCGAGCAGTCTGGCCCATCGCATCGTCGTTCACTCCATCGCAGTCGGAATCGCAGGTGTCGTCGTATCGGTACCGCGGAGCCGCTCCCGCAATCGTGCCCACGATCCGGCCGACAGATCCCGCCCGCTGATCGCGGACACCGGCAGCGGCCAGTCGATCCGCAGTTCGGGGTCGTCGTAGCGGACCGACAGGTCCTCGGCCGGGTCGTGCTCGCGGTCGATGCGGTAACAGACGTCGGTCTGCTCGGTCAGCGCCTGGAAGCCGTGCAGCATGCCGGGGGGCACGTAGAGGGTGGTGAACGTCTCGTCGTCGAGCAGCACGGACGTCCGCTCGCCGAAGGTGGGCGAATCCGGGCGCGCGTCGATCAGCACGTCGTGCACCGCGCCGCGCGCGCAGCGCACCAGCTTCGCCTCGCCCCGGCCGGAGCGGCCGTGCATTCCGCGGATCGTGCCCCGCCGGGAGCGGGACTGGCTGTCCTGCACGAAACTCGCCGGGTCCAGCCCGAACCTCTCGGCGGTGACCCGGTCGAAGGTCCGGGTGAACAGCCCCCGGTCATCACGGTGCGGCGTCGGTATGAATAACAACACCCCGTCTATTCCGGTTCGTTCTACTCTCATGTCGTCAATCCTTCAGAGGTGATCGGGAGGCGTTCCGGTGAACGGCCCTGTGGATGAGGACGGCCCCGCGGACGAGGGCATTCCGGTGTCCGCCGCGAGTTCCGGCGGGCGACGGCCGGTCGTCGGCGTGGTCGTGCCGGCCCACAACGAGGAGGCCGTGATCGCGGGCGGTCTCGACCGGCTGCTCGCCGGCACCGCGCCCGGCGAGTTCGACGTGGTGGTGGTCGCCAACGCCTGCTCCGACCGGACGGCACAGGCCGCCAGGCGGGCCGGGGTGCGCGTCCTGGAGACACCCGTGCCGGGCAAGGCCAACGCGCTGCGGCTCGGCGACGAGGTCTGCCGGACCTTTCCGAGGGTGTACCTGGACGCCGACGTCGAGCTGGACGCCGGGGCGGTACGCGCGCTGGCCGCCGCGGCGGGCAGGCCCGGCGTGCTCGCCTGCGCCCCGGACTCGGTGCTGAACCTGGACGGGGTCGGCCGGATCGCCCGCCGCGTGCACACCGTGCAGGACCTGCTGGTCGCCCCGTTCCGCGCGCTGGCCGGGGTCGGGGTCTACGTCCTCACCGAGGAGGGGCACGCCAGGGTCTTCCCCATGCCGTCCGACGTGATCTCCGACGACGGCTGGGTGCACGGCAGCTTCGCCCCGCACGAGCGGGTCGTGGTGCCCGAGGCCCGCTCCGTGGTGCGCCCGCCCAAGACCGTCTCGGCGCACCTGAGGCGGCGGGTGAGGGTGCGCCTGGGCAACCGGCAGCTCGCCGTCCTGGGCCGGTCCGCGCCCGAGGGCCGCCTGCGGCTGAGCTCCCTGGGCGCCCTGGTGGCCGGGCGGCGGGTGAGCCCGCTCGACGCGGGCTGCTATCTCGCCGTCATGCTCCTGGACCGGGCGCTGACCCGGATACGCGCCTTCCGCGGGGGCGGGGTCCAGTGGGGCATGGACGTCGGCAGCCGGTCCCGCGCGGGCGGGTGACCCACCCGGCCCCGCCCCGCCGGGCCGTACGGCGCCGCCGGGCGGAAGCCGGGTCCGCTCAGGCACCGGCCCGCTCGGAGACGGTGTATATCCGGATCCAGTCGAACGGGCTGTCCGGCCGGGCCTTGCGCTTCGCCTTCAGCGTGCGCACGTGGTGGAAGCGGCCGGTGCTCAGCAGGAGGTCCTCCTCCGTCGGGTTGAGGTAGATCACCGTGACCGGGCGCGGGTTCCGGTCCACGGTCGCCAGCAGTCTCGTGATCACGGTGGCGAACGTCTCACCCCGGAAGGGGTTGTTGAGGAAGACCACGCTGACGTCCTCGGGGATCTCGTAGTCGAGCACGTCCGACTGGACGAGCTCGACGTTCTCGCAGCGGAGCCGGAGACGGGTGCCGATGATGTTCTGCCGGGCGATGTCGTTCAGCTCCCCGGACAGCTCGACCCCGATCACCTTCTTGAACGGGTACCGCCACGCGGCCTCCAGCACCATGCGTCCCATGCCGGAGCCCAGGTCGATGAAGACGTCGTTCTCGCCGACGGCACGCCTGGGCAGCGTGCGCCGCAGCAGCTGCCAGCTGGCCGCCACGTAGTCGACCCGCTCCTCACCGGCGAGCCCGAGCCGCGCGAGGCTCACCGTGTCCGAGGTCCGCACGCCGTACCGGCGCTCGAACAGCAGGCGGACGGCGCCGCTGCGCAGCCATCGATAGGGGCGCTGGAGCGGTCCCAGCACCGTGCCCACCGCAGTCGCCACGACCTCCACGGCCACTTCCAGCACGGTCGCGACGAGCTCCGCGGCCGTCTCCACGGCGGGTGTGATCTCTCCGCCGACGGCGACGGCCTGGAGAAGTGGGCCCATGGCAACCACCTTTCTCTGATCGGATGGGACGACCGGCCGGTTCTCTCCTCCCGGCGTCCCGTGAACTCTCTCCGGTCCTACCGGCTCACGGCCGCGTAGGCGGCCAGCAGCGCGCTCCTGGAACGCTCCCAGGACAGCGGGCCGCTGACGCGGGCCCGGCCGATCTCCCCCATCCGGTGACGCTCGTCGGGGTCGTCGAGCAGGCGGGCGATCAGCTTGGCGAACTCCGACTCGTCGTTGGCCGGCGCGTACACCGCGGCGTTCCCGGCCGAGACCCTGGCCTCCTTCAGGTCGAAGGAGACGATCGGACGGGACATCGCCATGTACTCCATGATCTTGTTCATGGTGGAGACGTCGTTGAGGGGGTTGAGCGGGTCGGGCGCCAGGCAGATGTCCGCCGCCGACAGGTAGCGCACCAGGTCCTTGTCCGGGATCCGGCCGGTGAACTCGACGCGGTCGGAGAGCCCCAGCCGGCGGGAGAGCGCGACCATGTCCTCGAAGGTGTCCCCGCTGCCGACGAACACCGCGTGCCAGTCCGTACGGCTCAGCTCGTCGCGGAGTCTGGCCAGTGAGCGCAGCGCGTAGTCCACGCCGTCCTGCGGGCCCATCACGCCCAGGTAGCACAGCAGGTGCGGCTTGCCCCGCCTGAGCGACTCCTCGACGGGAACCTGGTGGAAGCGCTCGACCGCGGGCGCGCTGCGCACCACGAACACCTCCTCGGGCTTCTTGCCGCCCCGGTTGACCGCGACGTCGCGGTAGCTCTCGTTGGTCGCGATGACCACGTCGGCCACCCGGTAGGTGAGCTGTTCGAGCCGGCACACGGCCCGGTAGAGGAGGTCCTTGCCCCGGTCGAAGCGGGACAGGTAGAGCTCGGGAACGAGGTCGTGCTGGTCGAACACGAACCGCGCGCCGTGCCGCTTGAGCATCAGCGCCACCAGGAACAGCAGATCCGGCGGGTTGCAGGCGTGCACGACGTCCACGGGGCCGATCCGCCGGGCCAGCCGGAAGGTGTGCCAGAGCGCCGAGCCGTACTCCCGCAGATAGCCGAGCGGCCCGCCGGTCGCGGCCCGCAGGGGATAGCGATAGATCTTCACCCCGTCTATCTCGATCCGCGGCTCGGTGTCCCGCTTGGTGCCGAGAGGGCAGATGACGTGCACCTCCCATCCGGCGTCGCGCAGCGTGGTGCTCTCCTGCCACACCCGCCGGTCGAACGGGACGGAGAGGTTCTCGACGAGAATGAGTGCTTTACCAGCCAAGGCCCACGTATCCAGGGTGTGCCCGGCGCGTGTCGGCGTCGGGGAGTCGGACGAGATCGATGATTGTGCGGTCTTCCGCGCCGTCGAGCGCGCTCAGCACGGCCGGATCCTGGCAGCCGACGACGCAGACGTCGGCGTGCGCGAGCACGTCGTCGGCGGAGTTGGTCAGCAGGTCGCCCAGGTGCGGCAACCTGCTCTCCATGTAGTCCCTGTTGGCTCCCATCAAGCGTGACAGGGTGACGTTGGCGTCGTAGATGCGCAGGTCGAAGCCCTTGCCGAGCAGGCGCTCCGCCAGCTCCACCAGCGGGCTCTCCCGCAGGTCGTCGGTGCCCGGCTTGAACGACAGCCCGAACAGCCCGACCTTGCGGCTGCCCGCCGCGGCCACCAGCTCGAAGGCGCGCCGCAGGTGGTCCTCGTTGGACGGCAGGACGTGCGAGAGCAGCGGCACCGAGACGTCGGCCTGCCGGGCCGCGTAGACCAGGCCCCTGAGATCCTTGGGCAGGCACGAGCCGCCGAAGGCGAACCCGGGGCGCAGGTAGGCCGTGCTGATGTTGAGCTTGCGGTCGGCGAGGAAGACGTCCATGACCCGGTGCGAGTCCAGGCCGAGCGCCTGGCAGATCGCCCCGATCTCGTTCGCGAAGCCGATCTTCAGGCCGTGGAAGGCGTTGTCGGCGTACTTCGTCATCTCGGCCACCGCCACCGGCACCCGGAAGACCTCGCCGGGCAGCCCCTCGTACAGCGCGGCGACCGGGTCGCCGCTCGCCGCGTCGAACTCGCCGATGACCGTCTTGGGCGGCTCGAAGAAGTCGCGCACGCTCGTGCCCTCGCGGAGGAACTCCGGGTTCACCGCCACGCCGAACCCGGTTCCGGCGGTCAGCCCCGACGCCCGCTCAAGGATCGGGACGAGCAGGTCGGTGCAGGTGCCGGGGAGCATGGTGCTGCGGAAGACGACCGTGTGCCGCCCCTCCTTGGCCGCCAGCGCCCGGCCGATCTCCTCGGCCACCCGCTCCAGGTAGACGGTGGACAGGCTGCCGTTCGAGGCGGACGGCGTGCCCACGCAGACCAGGGAGATCTCGGTCGCGCCGACGGCCTCGGCGACGTCGGTGGTGGCCCGCAGCGCGCCGCTCCGCACCACCTCGGAGGTCAGCTCGCCGATCCGCTCCTCAACGACGGGCGCCTGCCCGCGGGCGATGAGTTCGACCTTGAGCGGATTGACGTCTACCCCGATCACCTCGTGCCCGCTGGCCGCAAGACAGGCCGCGGAAACGCAGCCGACATAGCCGAGCCCGAACACGCTGATTCTCATTTGTGTTTTGCCTCCGTCGCGTCACGTGCCGTTTGGTCGTGAGGCAGGAGGAACGCTTTCTCAAGCCTCGTCTGACTCATCCGCCGGCCGGATGACTTATTGTGATCACTGCGATTTCGAGAAGCAATTATCGCCGGAAATTCCGGATGCGATCAACGGTTCAACATCCGGAATCCACGGGCAATCCTTCGCAGGGCGGGGCCGAGCGCGGACGACTTGGCCGCGTCGATCACGGAGGTGCGAGCGCGCCGTAGTGCCTGCAAGGCGGAGCTGCGCGTCACGATTCCCTGGCACACCAGCGTTTCGCCGGTCTTGGCGCGTCGTTTGTATTCGTCCTCACCCCGGCCGAGGTCGATGCGGGTGATTCCGAGGGCGGGAGCGGCGGCGACGAGTTCGCGCAGCAGCATCCACCCGGGGGAAAGATTCGCGAAGGCGGGATCGTAGACCGGAAACCACCAGTGCAGCACCTTTCCGGAACGTAATCCGAAATGCGCCGCGATCAGATGCGGACCGGCGTGCAGAGTGGACAGCACACCGCCGAAGGCGGAGTCGCGGGTGTGCAGCAGTCGCGTCAGCAGTTCACGGCGATCCGGTTCGGCGAAATAGTCCCTGGCCCCGGTGGCGGCGTACTGCCCGCGTTTGAGCTCCACCACCCGGGCCAGTGCCTCCCGGTCGAGTGAGTCGGCGACGAACCGCACCGTGCCGTGGGTCCGCTCCGTCTTCGCGATACGGCGGCGGGCCTGCCCCATGTTGTCCTTGCCGCTCCGTGACACGCGGCCCAGATATCCCTCCAGGCCGCCGGAGACGTCCAGGAACGGCGACGGGCGGCGCGACTCCACCCACGGCTCGAAGCCGGGGTGGCCCTCGATGAGATGGTCGAACGCGAAGCCGCGGACCCCGCCGGTGAGCAGGCTCAGCGGGGAGAAGGAGGAGCCGGGGGCCAGTACCGGCCCCTGGAAGTCCGCCGCGGGCCAGCCCGCGGGCCTGATCAGCGACCGCTCACGGTGATGGGGCAGCAGGGCCAGCACCCGGCCCGCCCGGTCCCTGCCCACCGCGACCCGCACCCGGCGCCCACTGGCGTGCACGGCCGCGGCGAAGCCGGGGTGGAAGTAGGGGCTGTCCAGCAGCGGATTGGCCGCCCGCAGCAGATGCCAGGCGTCGAGTTCCTCCGTGCCGAGCGCCTCGAACCCGACCGTCCTCATCGCCGTGGGCCGGTCGGGTTCACCGGCACCCGGCTCGCCGACCGTCTCGCTCGCGGGCATGCTCATCGTTGTCCCTCCTCGGGAGGCCGGGTCAGTCCGCGAGCTTCTGGAGCCGGCGTGACGGCCGCAGGAGCGCCATGACCGAGGCTCTTGAGGTGCGGCGCCCCGCGAGCGCGCGTACCGTCTCGCCGAGCATGACCGCGAGATAGTAGGCGAACGAGGCGAGAGTGCCCCGGCGCCGGTGGAAAAGCGCCACCTTGTTGACGGTGAGCAGCGCGGCGAGGGTGGGATTGACGCCGGAGTCGCCGCCGATGTGCTCGACCAGCGCCGTCGGCTCGTACCAGAACATCCAGCCGTGGTCTCTGGCGCGCAGCGCGAACTCGGTCTCCTCGCTGTAGAGCAGGAAGGACTCGTCCCACGCGCCGATCTCCTTGATGGTCTTGGTCGAGACGAGCATGGCCGCGCCGGTCGCCCAGGCCACGAAACCGGCTCTGCCGTACTCGCGAGGGTCGGTGACCATCTCTCCCAGGGTGCCGATCCGGCCCGCGAGGTTCCCGCCGATCACCGCCTCGGCCAGCGCCCTGCCCACGGTGGGCATCCTGCGCAGCGAGGGCTGCAGGCTGCCGTCGGGGTTGAGCAGCCGGGGCGCGGCGATGCCGCACCCCGGCCGCCGCAGCGCCTCGGCGAGCGGGAGGATCGAGCCCGGCCGCAGCCTGCAGTCGGGGTTGATCACCATGACGGCGTCGAGGTCCTCGATGTCCAGGACGTCGATGCCGGCGTTGACCGCCGCGGCGTAGCCGGCGTTCCGCCCCACCTGGACGATCCGCATCGGAAGGCCGGTCGCCTCCCCGGCGAGCTTGAGCGACTCGTCCTTCGAGGCGTTGTCGGCTACCACGACGTGCGCGAGATGGACGCCCCGTGCTCCGTCCCCCAGGGAGCGCAGACACCCTTCGAGCACCTGCGCGCTGTTGTAGGTGACGATCACTATGGCGATCCGGGGGGTACCAGGCGTCATATACCGGTCATCCTCATATGCGGGTCATCTCCGACGGCAGGGGGCTGTTACCTCGTTCCAAAGCGTGGTCGTGACTCCGGCCCTCAGCCACGGACACGCTTGAACGCCCTCGCGGCGAGCCGCCGGGCGCGCAGGGACAGAGAGGGGGCACCGTTCAGGACGTCCGAGATCCAGGCGGCGTCAAGGTCACGGCGGAGGCTGTCACGCGACTGCAGCCAGGTGCCCGGCTGGGCGCGACCGCCGTCGCTGGTGTAGGCGCACGTCACCCGCGCCCGGCGCATCATGCCGAGCACGCGTCTGTCGTAGGAGCCGAAGGGGATGGCCACCCTCGACACCTGCCGTCCGGTGAGCTCGCTGAGGAGCCGGTGGGAGTCGGTGAACTCCTGGTCCACCTGCTCAGGGGTCAGCTTCCGCCAGTCACGGTGCGCCCAGCCGTGCGAGCCGACCCGCATACCCGCGCCCACCAGCTCCCTGACCCCGTCCGAGTCCAGCCTGCCCGGCTCACCGAGCAGTCCGGCCGGCACGAAGAACTCCGCGGTGAGACCGCGTTCCAGCAGCCGGGGGAGGGCGATCTCCACATCCGACGAGTTGCCGTCGTCGAAGGTGATGTGGACGTCCTGGCGGCCCACCACCGCGTCGAGCACCTGCTCGAACTGCTCCACGCCGACCCAGAAGTCGCCCTCGCCCGGGTCCAGCTCGTGGCTGATCGGACCGATCCCGTGCACCGTGAGATTGACGACCGACTGCACCAGCACCCTCGTTTCTGGTCCGGCACTCCGACGGAGGGAGTGGTGCCCGCACGATGTCTGATTCCCGATTGATATCGGGTTCCAGAGCGTCTCGTTACAGGCTTTTTCCCGTAAAGACGGTTGATCGCCTCGGAACCGTCGCGCCGGAGGTCGTCCGGGCACTTCGCCGCACGAGGAGCGGCCCCGGACGGCTCGGCTAACCCGCCGGGTGCGTCCCGAGCCGGTCGGCGTACCAGGCCGCGGTGAGCCGGAGCCCCTCCTCCAGCCCGACCTCGGGACACCAGCCGAGCGTCTCGGCGGCGGACGTGATGTCGGCGATCCGCGCGCTGTCCAGCGGCCGGTCGGAGATCGCGCCGTACCGGGGGCGAGGCGAACCGCCGACGATCCGGCTCAGCAGCTCCACGGTGTCCCGGATGGACGTCCGCGTCCCCGTGCCGATGTCGAAGCTCCGCCCGGCCGCCTGAGGGGTCGTGCCCGCGGCGAGGAAGGCGTCGACCACGTCGTCGACGTAGACCCAGTCCAGCTGGCGTGTCCCGCTGCTGAGACGGGGCTCCTCACCGCGGAGCAGCGCGAGCGTCACGTACGGCACCAGCTTCGTGATGTCCTGCTGGCCCGGCCCGTAGACCATGCCGATCCGCAGGGTGGTCACCGAGACGTCCCACAGCTCGTGGAACATCCGCGCGTAGCCGCCGGCGGCCCATTTGGCGACCGCGTAGGGCGAGGACGGGGTCGTCTCACCGTCACCCGGCCGCGGCTCCTCAAGCGAGCCGGCGAGCACCACCCGGGTGCCCGGCATGTCGGTGACGGTGGTCAGCAGGTTGACCACGCCGGCGAGGTTGCTCTCCAGCATCGGCCGGACGAGCCGGGGGTCCCGGGCGCCGGCGACCTCGCTGGCGAGGTGGAACACGACGGCGGGCCGGGTGGAAAGGAGGAGGCGTTCGATCGCCTCGGGGTCGCTGACGTCGGCGACGTGCCAGGTCTCCCCGGGGCCGCCTCCCTCCCTGGGGCTGCGGCTGACCGCGTGCACCAGCGCGCCGAGCGCGCCCAGACGCCGCACCAGGTGGGCCCCTATGAAGCCGGTGGCGCCCGTCACCAGCACGGATGCTCCATGCCAGCCGTGCCCCTCCTGACGCCGGACGAGGGTTTCGGTGGATGCCGGCGCGGTAAGCATGGGCGTTCTCCTCGTGGGTGTGACGAGTTCCGTCGGATGCTCTGGTCGGCGGCTCCCGGCTGGCAGGTCCGCGCGTGTCATAGCTTGTCGGACCAATAGCCATGGATCGTGTTAATTTCCCGAAAAAGCAACGGGGCCGCTCGGATGAGCGGCCCCGTGGTCTTCGTGTGATCAGTCGATGCGCCAGGTGTCTCCGGCCAGCAGCAGGTCGTCCAGGTCACCGGGGCCGCCCCGGTCGACGGCCTCCGTCAGCTGCCCGGCCATCAGCTCGTCGTAGGAGGGGCGTTCGACGGAGCGGAAGACGCCGATCGGGACGTGCTCGAAGGCGGGCTCGTCCAGGCGGGAGAGCGCGAAGGCCAGGGAGGGGTCGGGGCGGTGGGCGTCGTGGAGGAGGATCTCGTCCTCGCCCACCGTGGAGCGCGGGACGACCTCGATGCCGCCGTCGGCGGCGCGCCGTACCGCCTTGGAGGCCGAGACGATCGGCCGGCCGTGCTCCAGGCGCAGGGTGACGTCGTCGCGCTGCTCGGGGTCCTTCAGCGGGTCGAAGGCGTTGTCGTTGAAGATGTTGCAGTTCTGGTAGATCTCGACCAGGGAGGTGCCGCGGTGGGCGGCGGCCTCGCGCAGCACCGACTGCAGGTGCTTGCGGTCGGAGTCGATGGTCCTGGCCACGAAGGAGGCCTCGGCGCCGATCGCCAGTGAGATCGGGTTGAACGGCCTGTCCAGCGAGCCCATCGGGGTGGACTTGGTGATCTTGCCGATCTCGGAGGTGGGGGAGTACTGACCCTTGGTCAGGCCGTAGATGCGGTTGTTGAACAGCAGGATGTTCAGGTTGACGTTGCGGCGCAGCGCGTGGATCAGGTGGTTGCCGCCGATGGAGAGCGCGTCGCCGTCACCGGTGATCACCCAGACCGACAGGTCGGGGCGGGAGGCGGCCAGGCCGGTGGCGATCGCCGGGGCGCGGCCGTGGATGGAGTGGAACCCGTAGGTGTTCATGTAGTACGGGAACCGGGACGAGCAGCCGATGCCCGAGACGAACACCATGTTCTCGCGCTTGAGGCCGAGCTCGGGGACGAACGACTGGACCGCGGCCAGGATGGCGTAGTCGCCGCAGCCGGGGCACCAGCGGACCTCCTGGTCGGACTTGAAGTCCTTCATCCCCAGCTTGACGTCGGTCTTCGGGACCAGGGACAGCCCCCGGCCGTTGCCGATGGTCTCACTCACTGTCGATCACGTCCTGGATCACGCCGGCCAGCTCCTCGGCCTTGAACGGAAGACCGCGCACGCGGTTGTAGCTGATGATGTCGACCAGGAAGCGGGCGCGGAGCAGCAGCGCGAGCTGGCCGAGGTTGATCTCGGGGAGCAGCACCCTGTCGTAGGAGCGCAGCACCTCGCCGGTGTTGGCCGGCAGCGGGTTGAGGTGACGCAGGTGGGCCTGGGCGACCTTGCCGCCGGCCTTCCTGATCCGCCGTACCGCGGCCGCGATCGGGCCGTAGGTGGAGCCCCAGCCGATGACCAGCACGCGGGCGTCCCCGTCGAGGTCGTCCACCTCCAGCGGCGGGATGTCCCGGGCGATCCCGTCGATCTTGGCCTGGCGGAGCCGGACCATCCGGTCGTGGTTGCCGGGGTCGTAGGAGATGTTGCCGGTGCCCTCGGCCTTCTCGATGCCGCCGATCCGGTGCTCCAGGCCCGCGGTGCCCGGGATGGCCCAGGGCCGGGCGAGGGTCTCGGCGTCCCGCTTGAACGGCAGGAAGGTCACCCCGTCCTCGCCGTTCGGCGCGTCGGCGAACGCGGTGGTGATGTCCGGCAGATCGGCCGCGCCGGGCACCCGCCACGGCTCGGAGCCGTTGGCCAGGTAGCCGTCGGAGAGCAGCATGACCGGGGTGCGGTACTTCACCGCGATCCGGGCCGCCTCGATGGCCGCGTCGAAGCAGTCGGACGGGGTGGACGGCGCCACGATCGGCACCGGCGACTCGCCGTTGCGGCCGTACATGGCCATCAGCAGGTCGGTCTGCTCGGTCTTGGTGGGCATGCCGGTGCTCGGCCCGGCCCGCTGCACGTCCACCACGATCAGCGGCAGCTCGGTGGTCACCGCCAGGCCGACGGTCTCGGCCTTGAGCGCGACCCCGGGGCCACTGGTGGTGGTGACGCCCAGCGCGCCGCCGAAGGCCGCCCCCAGGGCGGCGCCGACGCCCGCGATCTCGTCTTCGGCCTGGAAGGTGCGGATGCCGAACCGCTTGTGCCTGGAGAGCTCGTGCAGGATGTCGGAGGCCGGGGTGATCGGGTAGGAGCCGAGGAAGAGCGGCAGCCTCGACTGCACGGAGGCGGCGATCAGGCCGTAGGCGAGCGCCTGGTTCCCGGAGATGTTCCGGTAGACGCCGGGGAGGAGCCTGGCCGGCTTGACCTCGTAGGAGACCGAGAAGGACTCGGTGGTCTCGCCGTAGTTCCAGCCCGCCTGGAAGGCCGCGATGTTGGCCTTGGCGATGTCCGGGCTCTTGGCGAACTTGTTCTCCAGGAACTTGATCGTCGCCTCGGTCGGCCGGTGGTAGAGCCAGCTCAGCAGGCCGAGGGCGAACATGTTCTTGGAGCGCTCGGCGTCCTTCTTGGAGAGGGCGAAGCCCTCCAGGGCCCTGACCGTCAGCGAGGTCAGCGGCACCCGGTGCACCCGCCACTCGGCGAGCGAGTCGTCCTCAAGCGGGTCGCCCTCGTAGCCCACCTTCTGCAGGTTGCGCCGGGTGAACTCGTCGGTGTTGGCGATGATGTCGGCCCCGCGCGGCAGGTCGCCGAGGTTGGCCTTCAGCGCGGCGGGGTTCATGGCGACCAGGACGTTGGGGGCGTCGCCGGGGGTGAGGATGTCGTGGTCGGCGAAGTGGAGCTGGAAGCTCGACACGCCGGGCAGGGTCCCCGCGGGGGCGCGGATCTCGGCGGGGAAGTTGGGAAGGGTCGACAGGTCGTTGCCGAACTCCGCCGTCCCGGCCGTGAATCGATCACCGGTCAGCTGCATGCCGTCGCCGGAGTCGCCGGCGAACCGGATGATCACGCGGTCGAGTTGCTGAACCTGCTTGGTCACAGCTCAGTCCTCCTCGACGCGACTGGGCGCCGTTGATGTTGGCACGTTCTCAGTTCCATGCTAGATCCCTCGGAGTAACGCGTGGTCTTTCGCGTTCCACTCGGCGGAAGAGTGTGACGTAAGTCGCAGATCCTCGGCGGCCGCTGAGTTGGAGTGTGGGGCGGGCGGTGCGAGCCGCGGCCGGATGACATGGCCGCTGCGGGGTCACGATCGCGAGCGGTTGGCCCAACACAGAGCGGCGGCGAGCCGGCACAGGTCCACGTGCAGACGGCCGAAGAGGACGGTTAGGGTCACGTTGCCTAACTATATGTCCCGCCGGGCGGCCAGGTTCATCGGCTCGGGCCATGTGCTCATAACTCCTGGCCACGACAGTCCCGGCCCCCGGCCCCCGGCCACGGCACCGTCGGCTCCCGATCACGGCTCTCCCGGTCACGGCGCTGCCGGCTTCCGATCACGGCTCTCCCGGTCATGGCGCCGCCGGCCGCGGAGGCGCCGGCTAGGGCCTCGCCGGTCTGCCCGGTGCCGCGGGGCCGCCCTCGGAGCCGTAGATCCCGCCGGCCCGCATCCCCTGCGAGCCGTACAGCTCGGGGACGGTCACGAAGGTGTAGCCCTTGCGTCCCAGACGTCGCAGGATGTCCGGGGTCGCCTCGACGGCCGAGTCGCGGACGTCGTGCAGCAGGATGACCGATCCCCGTCCGGCCCCGGCGACGGCCCGGTCGGCGACGGTCCTCGCGTCCGCGCCGCGCTCGTCCCCGGTGTCCACGCTCCAGCCGACCAGCGTCAGGCCCAGCCTGCCCGCGACGGAGGCGGTCCGGCCGTCGGTCACGCCGTACGGCGGGCGCAGCAGGCCGGGCGCCTGCCCGATCGCCCGGGTGATCGCGCACTGGGCCCGGTCGATCTGGTCGGTGGCCTTGCTGTCGGTGAGGGCGGTCAGGTCGCGGTGGGACCAGGTGTGGTTGCCCACCAGGTGTCCCTCCCGCATCATCCGCCTGAGCAGCTCGGGGTGGGCGGAGGCGTTGGTGCCGGTGCTGAAGAAGGTGGCCCTGGCGCGGTGTCCGCCGAGGATGTCCAGCAGCCGTCCGGTGCCCGGCCCCGGCCCGTCGTCGTAGGTGAGCGCCACGCACTTGGCCTTGGCGCAGTCCACGCTGCCCGCCTGCGAGCTCTCCGCCCGGGGCCTGGGGGCCGACGTCTCCCTGATGGTCCGCTGCGGGGAGACGGCGCCCATCCCGGCCACCGCCTTCACGGCCGCCCGCTGCGCCCGCACCCCGGTCGCCGACAGCAGCGGCCCGACCTCGGAGGCGGGTACGGCCACCGCCACCCGGCCGTGGGAGGCCGAGGCCACCTGGTGGTCGTCGAACTCCACGACGAGGTCGCCGCGCGGGTTGAAGGCCAGGGAGTCGAACAGCTCCGCCTCAGGCCCGATCGCGCCCGGGTTCACCTCGGGCCTTGAGCCGGCCAGCCGCCCCTTGACGAGCACGGCCAGCTCGGCCAGCTCGGGACGGCCCCGGAGCAGGGCGTCGGAGTCCAGGGCGCGCCTGTCCACCCGGTCGTACCAGACGGTGGTGCGGGACTCCACCCAGTCGGCCCCGGCCGACCGGCCGATGCGCAGCCGTACCCCGATCACCTGGCTGGACACGGCGGCGAGCTGCCAGTCGACGTTGAACTCGGGGTGGGCGGGGGAGACGGTCTCCCAGGCCTTCTCCCCGGGGGCGTTTCCCAGGATGCCGTGGTTGAACCGGTCGAGCCATTCGGCCACCGTACGCTGGAGTTTCCCGGTGAGGCGGGGGGCGCCTTCGAGCGAGGGGTACACGGCGTGCACACGCTGGTCACCGGGGCCGCCTCCGGTTACGGTATGTACATTCAGCCCGTTCACCTGGGATGGATCCCCATAGTTGATCATCGTGGGTTCCGACGGGACGAGGTCTTCCGCACTGGAGGACGCGGTGGTCGGGCCGCACCCGGCGACCGTGGCGGCGAAGATCGCGATTCCTCCGGCGAATCGCATAATGGGCATAGATGTAACGCTATATGTGATATAGCACACTTTACTGCCCCTTGGGACGAAAGGTGCGGAGGTTTGGACTATGTCGGGTTTGGCGGTTCCGCTGGGTGACGGAGACGGCGGATTCCGCTACGGCTGGTGCGAGGGAGGCTCAGGCGAAGAGACCTCCGGGCCCTCGGCGCCGCCGGCCCGTCCGGCCCCTTCGACACATCCAGCGCGTTCGATACGCCCGGCGGCGGAGGGCCCGTGAACGGATACTTCGGCTCCTACGCGGTGGTCCTCGCCCTGTTCGCGCTCGGGGTGGCGATCGTGGCCGGGATGCTGTTCGCCAACCGGATGCTCCGCCCCACCCATTCGACCCCCGACAAGCTGCTCACCTACGAGTGCGGCGTCGACCCGGTCGGCGCCGGGTGGGCCCAGTCGCAGGTCCGCTACTACGTCTTCACCTACCTCTACGTGGTGTTCGCGGTGGACGCCGTCTTCCTCTTCCCCTGGGCCCTGGTCTTCGACGCCCCCGGGTTCGGGACGACCACCCTGGTGGAGATGTTCGTCTTCCTGGGCTTCATCGCCCTCGGCATCCTGTACGCCTGGCGCAAACGCGTGCTCGTCTGGACCTGACGGCCGACTTCGGAGGAGACGGGAGGAGAATGGGTGTCATGGCAGACCTTCCGATGCCCACTCTGGGGCCGGTCTCCCGGCTGGCCCCCAAGCCCATGCGCTTCATCCTCAACTGGGGGCGGCGCTACTCGTTGTGGGCGTTCAACTTCGGCCTGGCCTGCTGCGCGATCGAGTTCATCGCGACCTCGATGAGCCGGCACGACTTCATCAGGTTCGGGGTCATCCCGTTCGCCAACGGCCCCCGTCAGGCCGACCTGATGATCGTCTCCGGCACGGTGACCGACAAGATGGCCCCCGCGGTCAAGCGGCTGTACGAGCAGATGCCCGACCCGAAGTACGTGATCTCCTTCGGCGCCTGCTCCAACTCCGGCGGACCCTACTGGGACTCCTACTGCGTGACCAAGGGCGTCGACCAGATCATTCCGGTGGACGTCTACGTCCCCGGCTGCCCGCCCCGGCCCGAGGCCCTGCTCCACGGCATCATGATGCTCCAGGAGAAGATCGCCGCGGAGAACCTGGGGGAGCGGTATGCCTGACCTCGCGGACGGCCGGGCGCGAGACCGGCAGGCGGTCGTCGCCGCGATCCGGGAACGGTACGGCACGCGCGCCGAGGTGTCGGAGTCGTTCGGGGAGACCACCGCGACCGTCCAGGCCGGCGACTGGATCGACCTGCTGACCTTCGCCCGCTCCCGGGGGTACGAGTTCTTCGACTGGCTGACCGCGGTGGACGACCCGCCGGACGGGTTCGGGGTCGTCGCCCACGTGTTCGACCCCGTCTCACACGGACGTCTGCTGCTGCGCACCCGGGTGCCGCGCGCCGAGCCCCGGCTGCCCAGCGCCGTCGGCGTCTTCCGGGGCGCCGACTGGCACGAGCGTGAGACCTTCGAGATGTTCGGCGTGATCTTCGAGGGGCACCCGAACCTGGTCCCGCTGCTGCTGCCGGAGGGCTTCGAGGGTTTTCCGCTGCGCAAGGACTTCGTGCTGGCCGCCCGGGTCGCCAAGGCGTGGCCCGGGGCCAAGGAGCCCGGCGAGTCCGACCACGGCTCGCCGAGCCGCCGTAAGACGCTCCCGCCGGGTGTGCCCGCCGACTGGGGCCGTGACGACGGCCGGGACGCCCGCTGATCGGAGGATGTGATCATGGCCGAGGTGCTCGACGTCGCCGTCCGGCTCGTTGTGATCGTCGCGGCCTTCCTGGTGCTGCCGCTGATCGCCGGGCAGGCCGAGCACAAGGTCATGGCCCACATGCAGGGACGCCTCGGCCCGATGTACGCCGGGGGCTTCCACGGCTGGGCCCAGCTGATCGCCGACGGGGTCAAGTTCGCCCAGAAGGAGGACGTGGTGCCGGCCGCCGCCGACCGGCGGGTCTTCGTCCTCGCGCCGGGCGTGGCGCTGATCCCCTACCTCGTGGTGATGGTGGTCATCCCCGTCGGTCCCGGCCTGGCCGGGGTGGACCTGGACGCCGGGCTGTTCTTCATCCTGGCCGTGATGGGGGTCGGCGTGCTCGGCTCGATCATGGCCGGGTGGTCGTCGGGCAACAAGTACTCCCTGCTGGGCGGGGTGCGTTCGGCCGCCCAGCTCATGGCCTACGAGCTGCCACTGGTCCTCGCCGCCTCCAGCGTCGCGATGGCGGCGGGCACGCTCTCCCTGCAGGGCATCGTGGAGTCCTGGCAGTGGTGGTGGCTGCCCTGGCAGGCGATCGGCGGCGTGGTCTTCTTCACCGCGGGGCTCGCCGAGCTGCGCCGCCCGCCGTTCGACATGCCGATCGCGGACTCCGAGATCATCATGGGCCCGATGACCGAGTACACCGGGATCAGGTTCGCCCTGTTCATGCTGGCCGAGTACGCCGGGATCATCGTGATCGCCGCGCTCACCGCCACGCTGTTCCTGGGCGGCTGGCACGGCCCTCTCCTGCCGGGACCCGCGTGGATGCTCGTCAAGGTGTTCCTCCTGGTGTTCGTGGTGATCTGGGTCCGGGTGAGCTACCCCCGGCTCCGTGAGGACCAGCTCCAGAAGCTCGCCTGGGTCGGCCTGGTGCCGCTGGCGCTGGTCCAGCTCGCGCTGACCGGAGTCGTCAAGGTCCTCACCGGGTGACCCGTCCGGGGGGCGGATGCGGCCTGACCGGAGTCCGTATCGGCCGGTCGGCCGATGTTCGAAGCGCGCGCACCGGGCATGGAGGACGAGGAGAGGTGCGGTGACCACGTACCTTTGCCGGGAAGCGGGAAAGTGGCCTGTTCGCCGCGCCGGTGTGGCGAGTGGTGCCGCCGACCCGACCGGCGCCGGTGAACCACACGCGGCCCGGTGAACACTCGTGGTCACCGCACCGGGTGACATCGGCGGCCAAGGACGGAACACATGACCCTCACGCTTGCCGTGGACAACGGCGACCTGGTCGTCGAGGTGCCGGAACATCCACCGGCACGGCTGCCCCTCGCCGGCCCGGACAGGGCGAGCACGCTGCTCTTCTTCGGTTACCCCGGCCGGGGCAGGACGAGGTACGGCCTGGCGGTGCTGGACGACTCCGGCCTGGTGATGCTGGAGGCGCCGGGCTCCCGCTCGCGCCGCGAGGTGGAGGCGTTCGCCACCGGCAGCGGCCTGACGTTCGAGCTCCGGCGGTTCGCCACCGGGGAGGAGGCCAGGACGGCGCTCGCCCGCAGATCGCCCGCCTGGCGCGCGGTGACCTGGCGCCGGTCGCCCTCCGCCCTGCCCCGGCTGCGGGTGCCCGGGGTGCGGAGCCTGCGGCCGCCCAGGGGGTCGCCGAGGGTCTGGTGGCGCGAGCAGCTGCTCTACGGGCTCATGTGGCTGGTGCTCGCCTACGGCGTCGCCTTCGTGACGCTGGTCGTTCTGAACATGAGGAACCCCGGCGGTGACGTCAGCCGGGGGATGGGCGTGCTCGGGGTCGCCGCCCTGGTGCTGGCCGGGCTGACCGTCCTGGGCGCCGGTGTCGTGGTCGGGATCGGCCGGAGGCGGGCCCGTCACCGGTCCGCCGACGGCCGCGTGCTCGGACGGCGGGGCGAGCCCCACTGCCGCCTGGTGGCCGTGCACGGCCGGTTGCTGCTGGAGACCGCGCGCCGGACCCGCGAGATCGACGCGTCCAGGCTGCTGCTCTACTCGGCCGACCCCGGAATGACCGGCCTGGTGGTCGGGGACGGCCTGCTCCACCTGCCGGGGCACTGGGACCACGAGGAGACGGACCGCTTCGCCGTACGGAACGGGCTGGAGCTGGAGACCCGGACGCTGACCCGTCAGGAGTATCTCGACCTGACGGCCCGGGTGAGGGACGCGGTGCCCTAATGCACGATCCGCAGCATGATGTCGGCGGCCGTGGGCCGGTTGCCGGGGTGCTTGTCCAGGCACGCGGCGGCCAGTGGGCGCAGTGACGGGGGCAGGGCCGTCAGGTCGGGGTGGTGATTGATCACACGGTTGAGGATCGCGGGAATGGTGTCGTCACCGAAGGCGGCACGGCCGGAGGCCGAGAAGATCATGGTGGCCGCCCAGCTGAACACGTCGGTCTCCGGGCCGATCGCACCTCCGCCGAGCTGTTCGGGGGACATGTAGGCGGGGGTGCCCATGATGTTGCCCGAGGTCGCGGTGACCTGGTCGAGCGCGCGGGCGATGCCGAAGTCGATCACGCGTGGCCCGTCGGCGCCGATCAGCACGTTGGCCGGTTTGAAATCCCGGTGCACCACGCCCGCTCGGTGGATCGCGGCCAGCGCGCCCGCCGTGGACAGCGCCAGCCGGGTCAGGCCGTCCTCGTCGCGCGGCCCCTGGTCGCGGACGAGCTGCTCCAGTGAGACGCCGTCCACGTACTCGCTGACGATGTACGCCTGGTCGTCGGTGATGTTCACGTCGAGCACCCGGGCGGTGGAGAAGGTCGCCACCTTGCGCGTCGCCTCCACCTCCCGCAGGAATCGCTCCCGGACCACCCGGTTGCCGGTGAGGTGCTGGTGCAGGACCTTGATCGCCACTTTCCGCCCCTGCGGGGTGAGGGCCAGGTGGACCGTGCCCTGACCGCCCTTCCCCAGGTTGCCGATCAGCCGGTACGGCCCCAGCCAGTCCTGGGGCGTATGCGACGACCGGGTGTGGCCGGGGTGGGCGGGAGCCGGTGGGTGGCCCGCCGGCGCGTGGGTCGCCTGCGTGTGCCGGGGGCGGTTCCAGGTGTGGTGGGGCTGGTGCGTGTTCGAGGGGAGGGTGGGGGCGGTCGGGTACGGCGCGGCCTGAGACGCGGCGGGGACGGGGAAGGGGCCCTGGAGGGGGTGCTGCCCGGGGAAGGGCGGCGGTCCCTGGAACACCGGCGTGTCCTGCCGGAACACCGCGCCCCTGATGATCAGCGCGTGGCCCAGCCCGCCGAGCCAGCTGCCGAACAGCCCGATCATCATGACGGTGTCCAGCCAGACCGGGATCCGGTCGGAGTCGCCGTAGACCCCGGCGCCGACGACGAACACCCCGGCGCTGAGGCCGTAGAGGACGGTGGCGAGGGCCAGCATCGGGCTCCGCAGCCGACGGGCCGCGTGGCCCATGATGAACGGCGTCCCCAGACCGCAGGTGAACAGCGGGACCAATGTCCACGCCACGCTCAATCCCGTGTTGGATCGCTGGGGCGGCCGGCTCTGCCAGGCGGGACCGTACTGGTGGGACATGTGGCGAAGAATACGTATTTCTAGGGTTTCCTGCAGTCACCTTCGCGGGTGATTCCGTTGCCGAGGGCGGAACTCGAACACACAGACTGTGGATAAGTGTTGTGGATAACTTGGGGATTTCGGGATCGTTCCTGTCCGGAACCCACTTCACGGGACCGCCGCATTCCCGGAGGGGCACCCATGCGCCATTATGTTGAGTTGTGGCACGGATACCAGGAGTGGGGTTGGCGAAAGGGCTCTCCGTCACCCTTCGCCACATGCTGAGCAGATCGGTGACTCAGCGGTACCCCGAAGTCCAGCCCGAACTGCCCCCGCGGAGCCGGGGGGTGATCGGCCTGGTCGAGGAGAACTGCACGGTGTGCATGCTCTGTGCCCGGGAGTGCCCCGACTGGTGCATCTACATCGACTCCCACAAGGAGACCGTCCCGGCGCCCGAGGGGGGCCGCCCCCGCGCCCGCAACATGCTCGACCGTTTCGCGATCGACTTCTCCCTCTGCATGTACTGCGGGATCTGCATCGAGGTCTGCCCGTTCGACGCCCTGTTCTGGTCCCCGGAGTTCGAGTACGCCGAGGGGGACATCCGAAACCTTCTCCATGAGAAGGACAGACTGACCGAGTGGGCCCGGACCGTCCCCCCGCCCCCGGCCCACGAGCCCGGCGCCGATCCCCCCAAGGAGTTCGCGGCGACCTCCCGCCCCACCCGCCCCGCTCCTCCTCCGGGTCCCCTCTCCGTTCCCGCCGGGACGGTCCGCCCCGCGCCCCGCCCCGCCGACGCCCCCTCCACCGCCTCTCCGGCCTCCCCGCCTGGAGTTTCGCCGGCCGGACTCTCCGGCCCGCCTGAAGACGGAACCGACACGGCGGGCCGGATAACCGCAGGCCCTGGCGCCGCAGGCCCCGACGCGGCGGGTCCCGACACGGCAGGCCGGGCGACCGGCGCCGATGCAACGAGCGGCACGATCGGTACGTCCGGTACGTCCGACAGCGCGCCCGCCGGATCCGGCGCGGCAGGCCGCGTGGCAGATGGCGCGAGTGGGACGAACGGTTCCGGTACGGAGGAGGGTCCGAGGGGGACGGATGCCTCTACTCCGAGGAGGACGGATGCCTCTACGGAGGAGAGTCCGAGAGGGACGGATACCTCCGAATCCGGTGGCGGGATCGAGGCTTCCTCCGGGACACCCGGTCACCCGCCCGCCCCCCCGAGCACCGACGCCCCCGACGTCTCCTCTGGCGCTGCCGCCCCGCAGTCCGCGACAGACGGTTCCGGCGCGGGGGACAGAGCCGATACGACGGGAACGGGTGGGTCCGCTGCCACGGGCAGGCCGGATGCGGCGGGGGCGCGGTCCGGCCGGAGACCGGAGCGACCGGCACGGCGAGCCTCGGTCGGCCACGCGAGCGTCCGGGCCATCCGGCCGCCGGGAGCCCTCCCCAAGAAGAACGATCCACCCGCGGAGAGTCCCCTGGCCGACACGTCGTCCACGGACGGTCCGCCGGACGGCACACCCACGGATGGGGCATCCGCCGACGACTTATCCACAGGCGGGCCGTCTGCCGAGAAGTTATCCACAGGTGAGGGTGGCGTGTCCCCGGCAGGGGCCACATCGGAGCAGACTTCTGCCACGTACCCGAACGGAGAGTCCGAGGAGGAGACGTGACCGAGGCGCCGTCCTATCTGTCACCGACCGGGCAGGAGATCGTCTTCCTGCTGCTGGGCGCTGTGGCCGTCGGGTCGGCGCTGCTCGTGGTGACCACCAGACAACTCGTCCACGCCGCTCTCTGGCTGGTGGTCTGCTTCGGCGCCCTCGCCGGGGGCTATCTGGTCCTCACGGCCGAGTTCGTCGCCTGGGTCCAGGTGCTGATCTATGTCGGGGCGATCGTGGTCCTGCTGCTGTTCGGCATCATGCTCACCCGTGCCCCGATCGGCAGGGCCGCCGACCTCGACAGCCGGAACCGGCCGGCCGCCGCGGTCGTGGCGACCGCCACCGCCGTCGTGCTGGTCACCGTCGTCATCGACGGCTTCCGCACGGCCTACATCCCTCTGGAACCGGGTGGTGGATCGGCCAAGGAGCTCGGCTCCAGCGTCTTCCGTAACTGGGTGCTCCCCTTCGAGGCACTCTCGGTCCTCCTGCTGGCCGCCCTGATCGGCGCGATCGTCCTGTCCCGCACCGACATTCGCGGGAGGCGATGACGTGCACGTCGTCTACCCGGCGGTCGTCTCGGCGCTCCTGTTCTCCATCGGCGTGTACGGCGTGCTCGCCCGCCGTAACACCATTCTCGTCCTGATGTCCGTGGAGCTCATGCTCAACGCGGTCAACCTCAACCTGGTCGCGTTCGACATGTGGTTGCGCGACCGGTTGCACAGCGGTCAGGTTCTCACCCTGTTCGTCATCGTGATCGCCGCGGCCGAGGTCGGCCTCGGTCTCGCGATCATTCTCGCTCTGTACCGCAACCGTCAGACCGTGGACCTCGACCGGCTCCGTGACCTGGCCGAGCTTGCCGCGCCCGCCGACACCGGCGGACAGAGCGGCGCCACCGGCGCCACCGGTGAAACCGCCCCCCGGCCCATCACCGATGACGGAGACCGGCCCCAGGTCCGGATTTCCCAGACTTCCCGGGCCTCCGCCGGATCGGCCGACGTCGCCACCGGCCCGGCGCGGCCCGGAATCGTGGCCGGACCGGCCAACAGGACGGTTGACACCCCATGATCACCGTCGCCGCCCTGGTCATCCTGCTGCCGTTCGTCGCGGCCGCCGCCGGGCTGCTGGGGTCACGCCTCCCCCGGGGTCTTCGCGGTGGAGCCGCCGACCTGGTCGCGAACAGCAGGGCCGCCTGGATCGCGGTCCTCCCCACCGCGATCTCCACGGCACTCGCCATCTGGCTGGTCTACGCCGACCGGACCGGCACGGGCGGCGGACAGGGCAATCCCCTCCTGCCCCCCGCCGGATCCACCGGCTCGCACGGGACGGACGGTGTCACCGGGACCCTCGACATCATCGACACCGGATCCCTGCCGGTCTCGGTCGGGCTCTCCGTGAACGGCCTCGCCGCCTCGATCGCGGTGCTGGTGACCGTGGTCGCGCTGGCCGTGCAGATCTATTCGATCGGTTACATGAGCGGCGACCGGCGCTATCCGTCCTACAGCGCCTTCATCAGCCTGTTCACCAGCGCCATGCTCCTGGTCGTCTACGCGGCCGATCTCCTCGTCCTCTACGTGGGCTGGGAGATCATGGGACTCTGCTCCTACCTGCTGATCGGACACTGGTGGGAAGACCGCGCCAACTCCCGCGCCGCGGTCAAGGCGTTCCTGATCACCCGGCTCGGCGACGTCGGCTTCCTCTTCGGCCTCTTCGCCCTCGGCGCCGCGGCCGACAGCTTCAGAATCGCCGACGTCATCGCGAAGGTTCCGGAGATGTCCTCCGGCACGACCGTCGCCGCGACCATGCTGCTGCTCGCCGGGGTCGCCGGGAAAAGCGCTCAGGTTCCGCTGCACACCTGGCTCCCCGACGCGATGGCCGGTCCGACCCCGATCAGTGCCCTCATCCACGCGGCCACCATGGTCGCAGCCGGGATCTTCCTCGTCGCCCGCCTCTACCCTGTCTTCCTCGTCTCCCACCCCACCCTGGACGTGCTCGCGGTCATCGCCGCGCTCGGCATGCTCGGCGCCGCACTGGCCGCCCTGGCACAGCAGGACCTCAAACGGGTCCTCGCCTACTCCACGATCAGCCAGCTCGCCTACATGGCCGGTGCGCTGGCCGCGGGGTCCGAGAGCGCGGCGATCTTCCATCTGATCACCCACGGTGCCTTCAAGGCGCTGCTCTTCCTCTGTGCCGGAGCCGTGATGCACGTGGTCGGCTCCAACCTCATGAGCGCGATGGGCGGCCTCCGCGGGGAGCTTCCCATCACCTTCGTCGCGATGACGATCGGCTTCGCCGCCCTGATGGGTCTCCCCCCGACCAGCGGCTTCTTCAGCAAGGACGAGGTGCTGGCGACGATGGAGCGGGCCTTGAGCGCCGGACCGCTCACCGGCGCGGCGGCCCTGCTGCTGTACGGCTGCGCGCTGGCCACGGTCGCGGTGACCGGTGCCTACGCCACCCGCGCGTGGCTGCGCACCTTCTTCGGGGAACGCTCCATAGCGGCTTCCCCCCATCCTCACCCCGCACCCGAGCCCGCCACACCTCACATCGCCGACATCCGGCCCGCGTCTGGCGCGGCCCACGTCCCCGACGTTCACGGGGTTCCCGCCACCATGCGCCGGCCGATCGTGTTCCTCGCCGTGCCCGCCCTGCTCCTGGGTTTCGCCAGCGCCGCCGATCTTCAGTGGGGCGCGGCCGTCCTCAGCCTCGTGCTGGCGCTGTTCGGCGCCGGCCTGGTGTATGTCGTGTGGCGAGGCGACCCTCTCAGCGATCCGGCCCGCATGCTCGGCCCGTTCCGGACGCCCTGTGAGCAGGCTTTCTCCATTGATTCCGGCTACCGCATACTGTTCGTCCGGCCGGTGCTGAGCCTCGCCCGCCTGGTGGTCCGCACCGACGACTGTGTGGTGGACGGTGCGGTGCGCGGCTCGGGCCGGGTGACCCTGGACATGGCGGGTCTGCTGCGCCTGGCGCAGAACGGCAACGTCCAGCTCTACATCACCGGTCTCCTCGCGGGCACCCTCCTCCTCGCGGTGGGGGCGGTGATCTTCGGATGAGCCTCCCGATCCCTCAGGTAACCCGTCTCGTCCCGACCTTTTGGGGGACGATCCCCGGGAGAACGCGCGTCGTCCCGACTCTCCAGATAGCCCGCGCCGTCTCGACTCCATGGGGAGTTCGCGCCGTCCCGTCGGCTCTCCACGCTCACCCAGGTGGCGGCGTGCGGACGGGTGAGATCCGGATCCCGGCGCCCGGCTACGGCGGTCGAGGCCCGGCCTCCACACGGGACGGGGTGGTCCAGCCGTGAACTGGGTGCTGATCGCGCTGCTCGGGGTGCCGCTGACCGGGGCCGCCGTGCTGCTCGTGCCGTTCCGGATGGGCACCGCCGCCGCGGGACGCCTGCTCCGGGCACACGGTCTCGCGGTGTCCGGGGTCACGTTCGGGCTCTCCCTGGTGCTGGTCGCCGGGTTCGGCTACGGCGACACGGCCGGGATGCGGTTCTCGACGGACCTGGCCTGGGTCCCCGGACTGGACATCAGGTTCCATCTCGGCGTGGACGGGATCTCGCTGCCGCTGGTCGTGCTGACCACACTGCTGACCTTCCTCTGTTTCGTCTATCTCTGCTGGGGGCGTGCCGACGGACCCGGGCAACTGCTCTGCCCCGAGCCCGGAGGCGGCCGTCCCCGAGCCCTGGTGTTCACACTTCTCATCCTCGAAACCGGCATGATCGGCACGTTCCTCGCGCTCGACCTGCTGCTGTTCTTCCTGTTCTTCGAGATCGTCCTCATCCCGATGTACTTCGTGATCGCCGTCTGGGGCGGGCGAGCCAGGCGGGCGGCGGCGATCAAGTTCATCCTCTACACGTTGCTCGGCTCGGTCGTCCTCCTGCTCGGACTGCTGTTCATCTGGGCACAGACCGGCACCCTGGACATGGTGGCTCTCGCCCGGGCCCACGGGGCGGGGATGGCCGGCCCGGTGCAGATCGCGGCCTTCGTGGCCGTCGGCATCGGCCTGGCGGTCAAGACCCCGATGTGGCCGTTGCACACGTGGCTGCCCGCCGCTCATACCGAGGCGCCCACCGTCGGCTCGGTGCTCCTGGCGGGTGTCCTGCTCAAGATGGGCACCTACGGTTTCGCTCGCATCGCCATCCCCATCCTGCCGGAGGGGGCCGCCGCCGTGGCCCCCTGGCTCGGGGCCTTCGCGGTGATCGGCATCGTCTACGGCTCCCTCGCCTGTCTTGCCCAGCGCGACCTCAAGCGGATGATCGCCTACTCCTCGATCGGGCACATGGGCTTCGTGCTCCTGGGTTTCGCCACGCTCACCCCGGTCGGCGTCAACGCCGCCCTGTTCGGCAACATCGCCCACGGTCTGATCACCGCGCTGCTCTTCTTCGTGGTCGGAGCGATCAAGGAGCGCTACGGCACCTCCGACATACCGGCGCTCGGCGGTGGCATGCTGTCGCGGCTGCCGCACCTCGGCTCCCTGCTCACCTTCGCCTGCGTCGCGTCCCTCGGGCTGCCGGGTCTGGCGGGCTTCTGGGGCGAGATGCTCGCCCTCCTCGGCGCGTTCGACCCCGCTCCGGGCCTGTCCCGCCCGCTCTACCTGACCTTCATGGCCGTCGGTGGTCTCGGCACTGTCCTGACCGCCGCCTACTTCCTGGTCATGCTCTCCCGCGTCACCCATGGCAGGCACACCGAGACCGTCTACGCCCCCGTCCTCACCATGGCAGGCGAGGGAGGCGGGGAGGGCCGGACGACGGCCGTCGCGAGGAGCCGGAGCGAGCGCATGAGAGAGCGCATGAGAGACGTCGCCGGTTACGAACTGGCCGCCTGGGTGCCGCTGATCGGTCTGATCCTGCTGTTCGGCCTCTGGCCGAAGGCGCTGCTGTCTCTCACCGGCCCCGTGGTCCAGACCTTCGTGGGGGCACCGTGATCCGGCGTTGGAGCACGCGGATCCAGTGTGCGAGCACCGTGAGCCGGCGCGGGAGCATCATGATCCAGTGCGGGAGCGTCGTGATCAGCCTGGGGGCGCCGTGATCCAGTCGATCGACTACTACGCGGTCGCGCCGCTGCTGCTGCTCGTGCTCACCGCCGGGCTCGTGCTGCTCCTGGACGCCTTCCTGCCACGCAGGCCGTATGTCCGCCCCCTGCTCGGCGCGGTCACCCTGGCCGGAGTGCTCGGCGCTCTGGGGGTGGTGCTCTCACAGGCGTTGCGCCTCCAAGGGCCGATGCGGACCTTCTGCGTCCCCGGCGGGTTACGGAGCCCCGCCACCACCGGTCTCGGCACGCTTGGCCTCCCTTCCGGAGCCGTCCCCGCCCCACCCCTCGGAGCGACCCCCGGCCCGGCCTCGATGATCTTCTCCGGCCTGCCTCCTGGCGTGACTCCCAGCCCAATCTCCGGAATCGCCCCCGGTTCGGTCTTCGAAGTGACCTCCGGATCGGTCTCCGCGATCGCCCCCGGCCTGCCCCCCGGGGTGGCCCCAGGGCCGGGCTCCGAGCCCCTCTTCGGCCCGGCGTCCGGAGCGGTCACGGGATCCGGGCCGGGTGGTGGCGACGTGGTTCTGTGCTCGTTCGTGGTCGACCACTTCACCCTGGTCTTCGCCGGGCTCGCGCTAGCCGCCGGCATCGTCGTGGTGCTGCTGTCGATGGCGGAGCTCTCCTCCGGAGAGATCCCCGTCGGCGAGTGGTACTTCCTGCTGCTGTGCACGCTGGCCGGTGCCGTCGCCCTCCCCGCCTCCCGAGACCTGGTCATGCTGGTGGTCGCCTTGGAGCTGGTCTCGCTGCCGGTCTTCGCGCTTACCGCGCTCAAACGCTACGACGGCCGGAGTTCGGAGGCGGCGGTCAAGCTTTTCCTGGTCTCCGTGGTCTCCACGGCGGTGATGCTTTTCGGGGTCTCCCTGCTGTACGGCGCGACCGGGACCGTCTACCTCGATCGGCTGGCCCGGAGCCTGTCCTGGCACATCGCCGGGTTCGCCGGAGGCCCCGGCTCAGCCACCCCGGTGTCCTCCGGTGCCGGAGCGTCCCTTGGCGCCCACGCCTCCTCGCTCCAGATCCCCCCTGATCTGTCTCCCGTGCTCACCGTGGCCACTGTTCTGGTGCTCGCCGGATTCGCCTTCAAGGTCGCGGCGGTGCCGTTCCACGCGTGGGCGGGCGACGTCTACCAGGGGGCTCCGGTCCCGGTCGCGGCGCTGCTCTCAGTGATCTCCAAGGCGGCCGGGTTCGCCGGGCTGATCCTCATCCTGGTTCTGGCCCTCCGAAGTCGGGCGGACACCTGGGTTCCGCTGATCGCGATCATCGCCGCGCTGACCATGACGGTCGGCAACCTCCTGGCCCTGCGCCAGCGCCACGCCGTACGTCTGCTCGCCTGGTCCTCGGTCGCCCAGTCGGGTTACATTCTCGCCCCCCTCGGGGTCCGCGACGACGAGGCGATGAGCGCGTCGATCGCCTACCTGGTGTTCTACGCGGCGATGAACCTGGGGGCGTTCGCCGTGGTCATGCTGGTGTCGCGGCGTCGTCCCCGCAACGAGCTGGACGACTACCGAGGACTGGCGTTCCGCAGTCCGGCGGCCGGACTCGCACTGGCCTTCTTCCTCATCTGCCTGGCCGGTCTGCCGCCGGGACTGGCCGGGATGTTCGCCAAGATCGTGGTGTTCCGGGAGCTCGTCGACGGTGGTGGAGTCTGGCCGGCCGCGGTGATGGCCGTCAACACGGTCATCGGTCTCTACTACTACGTCGTGTGGACCACGCGAATCCTCACCCCGGGCCCCAGCCTGGCCACATCCTCAGCCCCCGGCCCCACCCTGTCCCCAACTCCCGTCTCCATCTCGGCCCCAGCCCCGTCCCCAGCCTTGGTCTCGGCCGGGGGCTCCGTGGAGAGTGGCGCGGCTGTGTTCCCCGAGACGGACGGTGACCGTACCGGATGGGTGCCGGTGGCCGTCGCGATCACACTGGCAGTGGTCATCGCGGTGGTGTTCTCCGTCGCCCCGCAGACCGTGCTCGGCCCGCTGCCGACGACCTTCATCGCGCCGGGCTGAACACTCCCGGGAACGTTCGACCTGGCCGGAGTCGTTGGCACTGGTGAACCGGCATCAACCGACCCGGCATCAACCGACCCGGCATCAACCGACAGGGGGGGGCAGTGCACCACAACGGTCTGCGTACCGCGGTCCTTCTCGGCGCGCTGTCCGCGATGATCGTCGCGGCGGGGGCGTGGCTGGGCGGCGGCACCGGGGTGCAGATCGCGGTTCTGGTCGCCCTGGCGACCAACGGCGCCGCCTACTTCTTCTCCGACCGGATCGCCCTGTCCGCGATGCGCGCCCGGCCGGTGGGCGAGGTCGAGCAACCGGTCCTCTACCGGATCGTGCGTGAGCTCTCCACCGAGGCCCGCCAGCCGATGCCCCGGCTGTACGTCTCGCCGACCATGCAGCCCAACGCCTTCGCCACCGGCCGGAACCCTCGCAACGCCGCGATCTGCGTCACCTACGGCATCACCCAGCTCCTCGACGAGTCCGAGCTGCGCGGGGTTGTCGGCCACGAGCTGTCCCACGTCTACAACCGGGACATTCTGGTCTCGTCGGTGGTGGGCGCGCTCGCCACGATGATCACTTATCTCGGTTACGTCGGCCTGTTCTTCGGCGGGGGAGACGATGACGAGGGTCCGGGCTTCATCGGTGCCCTGCTCATGATGGTGCTCGGCCCGGTCGCCGCCGGGATGATCCAGATGGCCGTCTCCCGCTCCCGCGAGTATCAGGCGGACGAGTCCGGGGCGCGGCTGACCGGTGACCCGCTGGCTCTCGCCTCCGCGCTGCGGAAGATAGAGATGGGTGCCCGGCAGTTGCCGCTCCCGGAGAACGCCCGCATCGTCTCCACCGCCCATCTCATGATCGCCAACCCTTTCCGGGGGGCAGGACTCGGCAGGTTGTTCTCCACACACCCGCCGACCGCCGACCGCGTCGCCCGGCTGGAACGGATGGCCGGCTACCGCCGTTGACGAGGCGCCCACGTTGACGAGGCGCTCCGGCGGGGCGCCCGGGCAGGCCGGTGACACATCGCGCGCCCGTCACCAACCGGCGGAGGTGAGAGGCGACGAGAATTGGGGCCCGCCGTCAGGAACGGTGGGTGACCGGGTCGGTCTCCTCAGGAAGGAGTCCGGGGACGCCGTCGATGCTCTCCCGGTTGTTCTTGGCGCGGTAGGCCCGCCTCTGCTGGACGTCCTTACGTTCCGCCCACTCGTCGAGCAGGGGCCGGTCCCTGTCGAAGGACATGAACGGCACCGAGAAGCCGCAGGAGTCGGAGATGCGATCACAGTCGACGACGATGATCGACCGGACTCCGGGGTGCGGGCCGAACCTCTTGATCAGTTCGGCGAAGCCGGGGCTCTCCGGGACGAGAACCCGGCCGGTGCCGTACAGGCGGAGGATGTTGGGGGGACCGGAGAAGGCACAGAACATGATCGTGATGCGACCGTTCTGGCGGACGTGGGAAATGGTCTCGACACCGCTGCCGTCCAGGTCGAGGTAGGCCACCGTGGTGTCGTCGAGAACGGCGAAGGTGTCGGGGTACCCCTTCGGGGAGACGTTGACGTGCCCGCCCTGCTCGGGAGCGGTCGCGACGAAGTAGACCGGCTGCGCCTCGATGAACTCACGCAGCCGGTCATTGATCTTGTCATGAATTTTCCCCATGAAGGGGACGATAAGTGGTTGTCACTCGCCGGGCAGCCACCAGGTCCACGGGTCGCTCCTGATCTTGAAGGAGTCCAGCTTGCGGGTGGATCCGGTCTCGGCGTTCACCGTCCGCTTCACCGCGGAGGTGGGGTTGCTCTCGTCGCCGCTGTCCCGGCCCGTCCAGAGGGTGAGCGTGCCGGCCGGGTCCCAGTAGAGCCGCTGCGCGTTCTCGTTCTTGGGGATGCCGAGCCGAATCGCCTCGGAGACGGTGTCCGACGTCAGGTCGTAGGTGCGCAGACGAGGCTTGTTCGACGGGCCCGTGATGATCAGTGCCACCGTGGATCCGTCGTCGGCCAGCGCGATCGGCGAGTTGTTGGAGACGATCTGCGGGACGATCTGGCTCGCGGTCTGCCGGCCGTCGGCGTCGAAGACCGCGAACTCGGTGATGTTGTCGTCCGTGAACCGGCCGGTGAGCATGTGCTGCCCGTCGGGGCTGAAGCTCAGCACGTTGTTCTTCGACGGCAGCTTGATGGTCTTACCGGTCTTGAGGTTCGCCACCAGGCTCGGCAGCTTCTCGGCGCTGTCGAAGTAGTCGACCACGACGATTGAGCCGTCGGGGGAGAACATGGTGTCCAGGTCGTTCTGGCCGATCCCCTTGGGCAGGGTGGCGGCCTTGCCGGGAAGCGGACGGACCTTTCCGCTGCTCACGTCGCGGACGACCAGCTTGTCGCCCCTGAAGTAGTTCACGAACCGGCCGTTGCCGCTGACCGCGAACATGGTGGTGACCTCCCTGTCCACCTTTCCATTGGCCTGGCGGGGGTGGATCCGCGCGTCGGCCAGCTTGACGGACTTGCCGCTGCGCAGCGTCAGAGTCCACTTGCCGCAGGGAATCCTGTCGTCCTTCTTGGCACAGCTCTTGATCCATGCGTACCGCACCGAGTCGTCGGATGCGGCTCCCGTCTTCGCCTCCGCCGGGGTCACGATCATGGTCACGGCGGTGGCCGCCGCGGCGGCGAGCGCGAGTGCTGCGAATCCACGTGGGGGGATCATCGAGATTCCTTTCGTCACCTGGATAGATGCGGCTCCGGTATGAAAGGTTGCATCACGAATCAGCCACACCCGATGGGATACAGCCTCTCTGCTGTCATAAGGAAGGCCGTATCCCATTGAAGATGATCGGTGCACCTGGCACCGTCGTCCAACGGTCCTGCGGAACCACCCCGAGAAGCCGGCCGCCGACCGGACACCTCGCCCGCGCTTCAGACTCGCCGCCCCGACTCGCGGCGGGAAGACATCGGCCGCCCGCGTGCCTGAAATGGGCGGAGAGAACATCCGATAACGATCTTTCGATCATTGGCCAGGCCGCCGGCCCGTCTGGGGGGCAGACTGACCGACATGGAGAAGACGGTGTGGACGGAGGACGGCGTCCGGCTCTGGGCGGTCCGCGGCGGCGAGGGTCACTCCGTGGTCTTCTGCCACGGCGGTCCCGGCCTGTGGGACACCCTGGGGGAAGTGGCCGGGCTGCTCGCCGGAGTGGCGGCCGTACACCGCTGGGACCAGCGGGGCTGCGGCCGTTCCCAGCGGTGCGGGCCGTACTCGGTTGCCCGGTCGCTGGCGGACCTGGACGCCGTCCGCCGGCATTTCGGGTTGGAGAGGATGGCGTTACTGGGACATTCGTGGGGCGCACAACTGGCGTTGCGGTACGCGTTGGACCATCCCGACCGCGTCAGTGGGCTGGTCTACGTCTCAGGAACGGGGATCGATCGCGACGCCGACTGGCACGGCGAGTACGCACGTAATCTCCGGAGCAGGCTGGGTGACCACCTGAGGCGCTGGGAGACGCTGCGGGAGCGGGAGCGCACGGACGCCGAGGACCGGGAGTTCTCGGTGCTGCAATGGTCGGTCGACTTCGCCGACCGGGACCGAGCGCTGGAGCACGCCGAGCACATGGCCACTCCATGGCTCGGCGTCAACTTCGAGTGCAACGCCGCCCTCAACGCAGAGGACAGGCACCACTGGGGCACGCCGAAGCTGCGGGCGCGGTGCGAGGCGCTGAACGTCCCGGTACTGATCGTGGACGGGGCAGAGGACATCCGCCCCCGCAGGGCGGTGGATTCGCTGGAACGGGCCCTGCCTCTGGCATCCCGGGTGACGCTGAACGGGGCCGGGCACCTGCCGTGGATCGAGGATCCGGACGGCTTCCAGTCGGCGGTAGGCGGCTTCCTGCTCGGGCTCCGGTAGCCGGCCTCTTCGAGCACGCGGAGAACGGCCTCGAAGAGCACTCGAAGGTCAGAAGATGACCGGCCGACAACCCGCGGCAGGCCGGGATCCCCCGTGAAGGGGCGGCTCCATCGCCGACGAATGCCGTGGAGACCGCAGGAGTGGCCGGGACACAGGCGAAGGCAGACGCCTTCGACCATGTGCCCCGGATATGCCCTCCGCGCCGAGATGCCCCTGAAACCGCAAGCTCGGAGCCTCGACCGTGCGTTCGCCAGGGACGGCCCGGTGCCTCCGTGGTCTGTTCGCCGGCCTCGCTTTCCGCACGTGCGACGTTGTCGCAGGTTGGACACTATGTAAGATCCAGCACTGCGGGTGGTCGTCCCAGGTAAACCGGGGTCACGCGGGGCTAGCGGTAGTTGGTGAACTGAAGGGCGATCTCCAGGTCCTTCCCCTTGAGCAGGGCGATGACCTCCTGGAGCTCGTCCCTCTTCTTGGAGCTCACCCGCAGTTCCTCACCCTGGATCTGAGCCTTGACCCCCTTGGGGCCCTCATCCCTGATGATCTTCGAGATCTTCCTGGCGTTCTCCTGGTCGATGCCCTCCTTGAGGGTGACCACGAGACGGTACTCCTTGCCGGACAGCTTGGGCTCATCCGCGTCCAGGACCTTGAGCGAGAGTCCCCGCTTGATCAGCTTGTCCTTGAACACGTCAAGGACGGCGTTGGCGCGTTCCTCGCTGTTGGCTCTGATCTCGACGGCCTTCTGCCCCCCCGACCAGGCAATGCTCGCGCCGGTGCCCTTGAAGTCGAATCGGTGCCCGACCTCCTTGACCGTCTGGTTCAGCGCGTTGTCGGCCTCCTGGTGGTCGATCTTGCTGACGATGTCAAAACTGCTGTCGGCCATGCGTCGACTATCCTCTCTAGCTCTCTTGTCGACCCTAGCGCTTCACCTGTCGGCACAGGATGAACGTGACCGCCAACACCCAGACGACGGTGTCGAAGAAGGGCGGGGAGCCATTGCGGATCTCCGTCGGCCCATGCGTCGACCTTCGTCATCCCGCGCGCCGACCTTCGCGGCCCCGTGCGTCCGGCACAGAACGATGATCACGTCTGTCTGTTTCAACCGCCGTGCCAGCCCCCACCTGCGAGGCTGAAACCCCGGTCCTCCACTCTCAAATCCCCGATCCCACAGGTCTTCCCTCTCACAGAAGCACCGTGAGGACCGAGGCGCAGACCACGAATCCCCGGTACCACGGCCTGTTCGCAGACCACCTCCGCCGATGTCACGTCACACCCGGAAGTCCGCTATTCTTCTTCCTGTCACCGCTTCGAGCGGATGGCGCGGCAGGTTGCCCGAGTGGTCAAAGGGAGCGGTCTGTAAAACCGTCGGCTCAGCCTACGCAGGTTCAAGTCCTGCACCTGCCACACCAGCAGAAACAGCCCCCTCGCCAGCGGAAACGCGGTGTGGGGGCTGTTCTCGTATGTCCGGCTGTATCCGGTTGTCAACGGCGCTCTACGGCTGATCGTTCCCAATGCGTTCCCACGGGGATCAACCCTTGGTTGCCTCCGAAATCCGCCGCATGGCCTCACCATCCTGGCCGTGGATGCACTTGGCATAGACCCGATGGAGCACATCCACGCTGTGTCCCGCCCACTCGGCGACCTGGGGCGCCGGCACCCCCGCGTTGAGCCAGGTGGACACCGCCGCGTGCCGGAGCGCATACGGCACATCCATGAGCGGCGACATGGCCTCTTCTACGGTGAACGCCTTCTCTCTGGCCTCATGGAAGACCTTCAGGTAAGCTCGATCGGTCATCAGCCCGCCGCGAGGGCCGATGAAGACCCGCCTGTCCGGGCCGGTGCCGAACTCCTTGAGGTGCGCTCGCAGCAGAGCCACGAGTTCGGGGTGGACAGGTACCCGCCGAGTGTCTCCTTCGGCACGATGCTTGAGCCCGCGGCGCTCGCGTGGTCGGCCGTTGTTGGTCCACCGGCTTCCAGCGCGCGGTTCGGCATTGGTGAGCCGCATCTCTCCCCATCCTTCTTCCGGCAGGATTACGAGGTGTTCTAGGCGCAGATCTACGACTTCTTCAGGACGCAGGGCGGCGTAGTACATGCAGCCGAAGAACGCCTTCATCCGCTTCCCGCGGTTGCTGTTGGCTTCGACCTCAGCGAGGAATCGCCGGGCCTGGTTGATGTTGATGACGTTGCGCGGGTCCACGGTGGTCAGGGTCCGGGGCTTGGTCCACTTCACGGTCTTGAACGGGTTGGTCGTGAGTACACCAATCTCCTGACCAAACTCCATCGCGCTGTTGAGCACCATCCGCTTGCGATTGGCCGTGTTCGCGGCAGCGGGCTTGTCCTCCAATGTCTTGCTGATCCTGTTAAGGATCCCTCGGGCCAGCGCAGCGCCTCCGCCCTGCTCGTTGAAGGCGGCCATGGGGACGGTGTTCTCATCGAGCCAGCGAATGACTTTCTCCAGCTCTACGGGAGGCTTCCTGTCGTCGCGAATGCGGGTGCTGTAGGCCCAGCGGAGTGCGGCGCGGCGCATGTCACGAGAAGGAATCCCTGCCTCGGTGCTCAGCGCTGCCTCGGTCGCGTCGATCAGCGCTTCGGCGATGCCACGGCGATGATTCGGCGAGGCGTACGCCCATTTCGCATCCACGAAGGCCAGCGTGAAGCCGTACCAGCTCAGCGCGGTCTCCTCTCGCTTCCACGAGATCGGACGGCCTGTGGTCGTGCTGAATGCCTCGCCACGGCGGGCAGCGGTCATCAGCTCGGACCGGAAGGCATCGGCCTGTGCGGCGTTGGCGTATGGCTCCCTCCAGATCTTCCCGCCGACCTTCCACATGACGCGATAGGAGGTGATCACACCAACGGCGTTCTTCCGTTTCTCGGTTTTGTAGACGCGGACGTCGTAGGTGATGTCCTTCATCAGGAGGCGTCCTCCAGGCCGGCCAGCCAGCGGTCATAGTCGGCACGGCGGATACGGAGGTCTCCGTTGGGGAGCCTCATGCACTTGGGCGCGCGGCCCTTCTGGCGCCAGTCGTAGAAGGTGGACCGGCTGATGTCGAGGTCTTCGCAGATGTCGGTGATGGTGAGCTTTTCGGCCCTGGGCATGGGGGTGACTCCTTGTGGGTCCGTAGTTGGTCGGAGCGGTTCGAGGGGGGTAGCCGTACCAGCCGTACCAGCCTCGTTTTGGCTGCTCAGGGCTGGTACGGCTTTTCCGGTGGTACGGCTCAAGCCGTACCAAGATCCTTCGGTGGTACGGCTTGAGCCGTACCAGGCTGCAAGCCGTACCGCGTCTGACCTGCACTGTTGAGGCTGGTACGGCTGGTACGGCCACCCCCGGGGAAGGGGAGCACCTCGCGGGTCTCGGCGGTCGGTGAAGCGCTGTTGCCGGTGTTCTCCGGGGCGGGGCAGTACCGCGCCCAGGCGTCGACGAAGTCGGTGCGCAGGTACCCCTTGGCCTGTCCGGTGGGCGGGGGAAAGCGCGTGGTGGTGGATCGGATGTCGTACTCGCGCAGGATCGCGCCGAGTTTCATCGGGGTCAGCCCGTTCGGTCCGTAGTCGGCCCAGGGGGCTTCGGAGTCGGCCTTGAGCCGCTCCAGCAGGGTCGCGGTGGGTAGGGCGGTGTCGGTGCCGAACGCGGTGCGGCAGTCGGCCAGCAGCCGGACCCGGTTCGAGGTCTCGCCGTTGTCGTCGGCTTCGGCAGTGAGCGCGAGCACGGCGGCGCGGGCGCGTTCGGGCCAGTGGCCTCCGGCGTGGTCGGCGACGGCGACCAGGGGTTCCCAGGTGTCGGCGGCGCGGTCTTCCACCGGCATCGCCGGTTCGGCCTGCTCCAAGGTGGGCAGGTCGGCGCGCAACCACGCGGACAGGTCTTCGGCGAGCCGGCGCAGCGCGGGCCGATCCCGGCGGTGCCGGTACGGGGCCACTGACTCACCCGGGCCGCGGCGGCGCATGCGGACCACGACGGCGCGGTCTTCGATGGTGTCGGGCATCGCGCCGATTCCGGCGAGTGCGGCCATGGCGAAGGTGGGGATGGATTCCACCCGGTTGGCGTTGGCGTCGTAGCGCTTGGCCGGGCGGTTGCGCTGGTGTCCGGCGTTGAGCAGCCCGCGCAGGTCCTCGTTCCCGTCGGCCTTGGGGCCGAAGATGGTGTCGGCTTCGTCCACGAGCATGGTCGGCGGGTCTTCACTGATGGACCGGTAGACCGCAGCAGAGGAAGAGTTGACGGTGATGAACGGGTTGTGGCAGGTGGCCTCGACCACGTCCAGCAGCCGGGACTTGCCGCACCGCTTTTCCGGAGCGCGGATCACCAATCGAGGGGCGTGCGCCCACGCGGGTTGGGCGTGACTGGCGGCGATCCACAACACCACCGCATCCGCGGCCTCGGGGGTCGGCAGGATCACGTAGCGGGTCAGGGCGGCCAGCAGGGCGTCAAGCAACATCGCGCCGTGACTGATGGGTTCGGACATGGATTCAGCTCCGGGGTGAGTGGGTGAGGTGGTCACGCGGCGACCGTTCGGGGGCGCTTGGCACCGGCTTTCAGGCCGGAGGCGATGGTGTGGACGGTTTCGGCGCGGCTCAGCCCGGCATCGACCCCTTGTTGTTCCAGCAGGGTTGACACCTCGCTTTCGGCGAGCGCGCCCCCGGCGACGAGTTGGCCCAGGGCGATGGCGGCCAGGTAGAGCGAGCCGTTGCGCTGCCCCTGCGGGGCGGAGGCGACGCGGTCCAGTTCGCGGGTGATCGCGGCGTGTAGGTAGGCGCCGTGCCGGGTGTCGGGCAGGGCCAGGCGCACCGGTTGCGGTACGGGTCGGGGCGGGGGTGAGAGCTGCTGGAACAACCAGGGGGGCAGCGGGGCCGGGGTCGTGTTGTGAATTACCTCGTAGGTTCCGGTGCCGTCCGGAAGATCCACGAAGCTGCCAGGCCCGAGGACGTAGCCACCGTTCGCGCGGGTGTCGATCAGCCACCCCAGCCCGTTGCCCTTGTCGCTCTCGGTGTTGCGCAGGGCCGACCCATCCGGCGCGGCGAAATACAGGTGCAGCCCGCCGCGGCGGGTGCGGACGGTGAAGGTTTCGAACGGCAGGGGTTGCCCGGCGCGCTCGCACAGCATGGCCAGCACGTCGGCACCCTCGTTGACCCCCGGCAGGTCCCAGGAAGGCGGCGGGCGAAGCCCGTCCTTTCGGGTGTCCAGGTCGACCACCACGAGTTCAGAGGGGCCGGTGGCGATGCCGATGTTGTACGGCTTGCTCGACCAGACGCGGCGGATCAGGTCGGGGTCGGTGGTGGCGTTGGTCTCCCAGTCGGTGAAGCCCCGGGCGGGGGGCTTGTCGGCGACGGCGACGGGGAAGACGTGCCAGCCGCGGGCGGCGGCGGCCAGGGCGTAGCGGAGCCGATCGGTTCTGCTCATGCCGCCTGCCCGGTTCGCGCGGACCGTAGAGCGGTGAGGATGGCGCGGCCGATGTGGTGGGTGTAGGCGGGCGGGATGGCCTCGGCCAGTTCACGGCGTACGTCGGTCCAGCCGATGCCCATCGCGGTCTGCCACTCGGTGATCGAGCCCTTGCCGCCGCCGTCGCCGTAGACCGCGACCATGTCGCCGTCGTAGTACCGGCCGTGTCGCCACCCGCGCACCCGGTGCCCGTGGTGGCCGGGCTCGATCGGCTGGGGGACGGTCAGGCCGTGCAGTTCGAACTGTCGGTGTCGAAACACCTTCAGGTCGGGGAACATCAGCCCGCACAGCAGTAGGTCGCGGCGCATCGGCGCCTTGCCGACGGGGTTTTCGATGATCCACGGTTTGCCGGTGGACAGGAGCGCGGCGCGGGTCTCGGTCGTGAGGCTGCGGTGGTTGGCCCTGCCCCGGTTGGTGCCGGCCGACAGGGTGCAGTCGGCCTGACAGGGCGGACAGGCGTTGACGACGTCGAAGGTGTGGCCGTGCTCGCGGACGAAGGCGATGGCGTCGCCCTGCACGAACGCGAACGGGTAGTTGGGTTGTGGGGCGATGTCGACGCCGGTGACGTCGAAACCGGCCAGGTGGTAGCCCATCGAGGCGCCGCCGGCGCAGCAGAACAGGTCCAGCAGTCGGGGCCTGTTGGCCTCTCGTTCCGGGCGGGTGGTGGGCGGGGTGGACATGACGAGGCTCGCTTTCGCTGTGCGGGTGAGTGGCGATCAAGGGGTGTCAGCGCAGGTGTCAGGAGGGGTGTCAGTCGGTGTCTGACACCCCTCGCGGGTGCGCGTTACCTGGGAAAATGGGGCGGTGGCGTCAGACGGTGTCTGACGTCAGACACCGGCCAGAACCGGCTGACTCTGCGGGACGATGCGGTAGCGGCCGGCTCGGTCGGTCTCGCGGAGTCGGCCGGTCAAGACCATGGCGGAGACCTGCCCGGAGACCCATCCGCGGGTGCGTCCGAAGCGGTCGCAGTGGTCCATGAAGTCCTTCGGCCCGACCTCGACCATCCCGGCGGCCTCGAACTCGTCCAGCAGATCGGCCATCGCTTGGCGGGCCTCATCCGGCCCTACCGGGCGGCGGGGGCTCTGGTCGCGGGTGCCGAAGTGCAGCACGGTCCTCGCCGGTGCCAAAGGCTGCTCAGGGTCGATGCCCTCGAACTCCTCGGCCTCGACGTCGTCATGGTCGTGGTCGTCGGTGTCGTGCATGGGGTGGCCCTCCTCGGTGAGCCGGGCCGTGGTGGTGTGGGGGGAGCCTGTGAGGGGGTGGCGGGTGCGGTCGGTGAACGCGGCCCCGGCGGCTTGGCGGGCGGCCTGCCCGGTGACCGCGTCCACGTCGGCGCGGACGTCGGCGAATGCGGCGGCGACCTGGGTGAGCTGGTCGCGGCTGGTGAGGTAGGAGCGGGCCGGGGTGGCCCACAGCTGCTCGGGCACACCGTTGGCGGCCAGGTAGTTGTAGCCGGGCTTCTTGTCGCGCCAGGCGTGCGGTGCGGCCCCGGCGTCCAGCGCCTCATCGGGCAGGGCGAACCCGGCGTCGATCTCGCCGCGCACCCCGAAGCACCATGAAGAGCCCAGCGAGGCGCGGGTGTCGGTCGAGATCTGGGTGCCGGAGGCGCGTTGCAGGGAGACCACCAGGGAGATTCCGGCGGATCGGGCTTCTTGGCCGATGCCGGTGAAGACGTCTTCGTCGGTCTCGCGGATGGTCTTGGCCGCTTCCTCGAACCAGCACACGAGGTAGGGCATGCCGGGTGAGCCGTCGGCCTGGGTTTCGGCGCAGGCCGCCTCCCACTGCTTGTAGCCGTACTTGGCCAGCCACTTGGTGCGTGCCGGGATCGCCGCGGTGATGGCCTCGATCATCGCGGTGGTCGAGGGCATGTCGAGGGCGGCCCAGTCCAGGGCGGGCAGCAGCGGCCCCAACGTCTGATCGGCCTTGGCAGGGTCGGAGGCCCACACCACCACGTCGCGCCGGGAGGCGATCTCGGCGAGCGCGGTCAGTCCGCCCTCGGACTTGCCGGAGCCGGTCATGCCCATGATCAGCAGGTGCATGGCGTTGCGCGCCTGCTTGGGGTCGCCGGGGAAGTACAGGACCGCCGGAGTGCCGTCCTCATATACGCCGACCACCACCGGCTCAGCGATCGACCCGCCGGGGGCTGAGGGGCCGGGCCACGGTGTGGTGGTCTTGAGCAGGTCCCGCGGCACGATGGTGATCTGCGCGCGGGCGTGGGAGTCGGGGTCGGGGTGCACCCGCACTGCGGTAGGCGAGACGTCCAGGGCGGACGCCAGGCGCGGCGCGGCCTTGGACACATCATCGGCGGTCAGCTCCCCCGGGGGGAGTTGCAGTTGGAAGGTGGCCTTGTTCGGCGCGACGGTCGAGCCGACCACCATGGTCTTGGCCAAGCCGACCTTCTCCAGCAGTCCGCCGGAACCCTGGCCGTCGTTCTGCGGGTCGGTGTTGGTGCGCAGCAGGTGGCGGATGTTCCAGGACGCGGCCAGCGCTGAACCGCCGATCAGGTACAGGCCCTGCAGTGGGCCGGTGGTCGGTCCGGCCAGCGCTGCGGCGGTCAGCCACGAGGTGGCCAGCCCAACCGTGACGGTGGAGTGCAGGCGCCGTTGTGCGGTGGTGGCCTTGCCCGCCCACCACGTGGTGGCGGTCAGCGCGGCCGAAGCCAGGGTCAGCCCGGCAGAGGCAGCGGCCGAGTCAGCCCACAGGTGGTGGGCGGGCAGCGACAAGACGCCGGTTCCGGCGCACAGCAGCCACGGCGGCAGATACGGGGTGGCGCGCTGCAACAGGTAGCCACCCACTACACCACCACTACCACCGCGGTGGCGACCGTACTCGTACGGCAGCATCGGCAGGTCACGCTTGGAAGGCATGATGTTCTCCTTTCCGGGGTTCAAAGGCCGAAGTCGAAGCGGCGCCGCGCGGGGGCCGGGCGGGTCCGGCGAGTCGAGGACAGCTCGGGGTCGTACTCGCGCTGGAAGGCGGCGTAGGTGCGGGCGGCGTTCTTGGCCGCGTCGAGGGCGTCGTCGGCGGTCTTCTTCAGGTGGCGAGCCACCCGGCGGGCGCGCATCTGGGAGCCGAACAGCCGCGCCTCGGGGTCGGGTACCTCTTTGAGGACGGCCCGCAGGATTTCGGCGGCCATGGCCACCTCGAACGACAGCCGCAGGAACTCCCCGCGGGCGCGCTCGCAGTAGTTGCGGATGTCGGCGTTGGTGAAGAACTCCGGGTCGGCCAGCGGGGAGTAGGAGGTGCCGGCGTAGGGGTGGCTACCGGCCTTGCCTCCCGCGGTGTGCTGGCCGGTGCCAGGACGGTCGGCCCCGGCGAAGGGGTCTTTGCGGTCAGGCATGGATGTCTCCCGAAGTGGTCGCGGCGGGCTCGGTGGTGGCGGTCAGGGGGTGCGGTCGGTCCGCCGGGTCTGCGGCGGTCGGGGCGGAGTCGGCCGGGGGGTCGGTCCGCAGCCGGGCAAGGAGTCGTCCGGCGCGGTCGGTCGAGATCGACTGTCCGCTCTGGCGGACCGCGTCCTTGAGCCGGTCACGGGTCAGCGTGATGCCGCGCGATTCGTGGTCGGCGGCGATGCGCCATCCCAGCGGCATCAACTCATCCACATCCGCCGCAGCGGTAGCCACCCGGTGGGGTCGAGTCGCCGGACCGGTCTTGCCCGCCCGGGGCTTGGCCGGACCGACCGCCTTGGGCGCGTGGACCGGCGCCGGGGCCAGTGAGAGCGCGGGCACGTCGGACGGGGGGATGGGGGCTGGTCCGGGAGCGGTCGGCGCCGGGGGCGTGGCATCGTTCATCTGCCGGTGCAGCCGGTCGGTGGTGGCAGCGATCCCGCGCTGAACGGACGCGGCGGCCTCAGCGACCACCAGCAGCAGCACCGGTCCGCAGGAGTGGATCAGTACCCCGACCGCATCCACCCCGCCGGGCGCCAGGGCCGGACCGGCGACGTTCAGCGACCAGGTCATCAGACCGGCGGTCCAGCGCAGCACGGTCAGCCACCCGGCGCGCACCCCGTAGCGGTCCAGCGCCCGACCGCCGACCAACGCGACGATCAGGCCCAGGTCCACCATCGGCGACAGCATCCATGCGATCGCGGCGTGCACCCCGTGGGAGACCAGCAGCCCGGTCACGTTGCCCGCGCCGTAGACCATCACCCCGACCGCGACCCCCCACACCGCGCGGTTAACGGTGCGGCTGGTGCGCTGCAACCCCTCCAGCTCAGCGAGGACTTCGGCACGGGTCATCGCAGCGGCGCTCATGCGGCCACCTCTCCCGCGCCGTTGCAGTCCAGGCAGGTGCCCAGATGGCGCGGCAGCACATACCCGGCATCCCGTCCGCAGGTGGGGCAGGTGCGGCGGGCGGCGTTGGCCTTGGCCAGCGCCTCCAACTGCCGGGCGGTGGCGGTCCGCTTAGGCAGCGCGAACCGCACGTCATACAGGTAGGCCACGCGCACACCCGGCGCGCCGTGGCGACGCGAGGCCCACAGGATCTGTGCCTGCACGCCCTGCCCGCCGGGCCGAAGCCCGGCGGCGGCCAGCTGGCGCAGCGTGAGCAGGTGGGCCGGGGACATGCGCCACGGGTAGGTGGGGATGCCGTACTTGGCGCCGGTGGGGTCCCAGAAGCGGGCGCGGATGCGGCTCATCACGCGCTCACCTCCGCACCGTCCGGGCAGCCCAGCCCGCACGCGGTGCAGGAGAAGCCGGGCGTGGTGGTCGGGGTGGGGGCGCTTTGCCATAGCAGTGCCCAGCGCAGGCGGCGGGCCGGTCGGCCGGTGGCCAGGGTGCGGCGCCGGGCGCGTGCACTGGGGTGGCCATCGAACGCCCAGCCGATCAGCCGGTAGCCGGGAGGCGCGTCGATCACGTCGGCCAGCGCCGCGGCGACCAGGCGGCGGCCGGGCAGTCCGACCGCGTCCAGCAGCCGTACGGCGTGGGTGTCGGCGTCGTACTCCTGTAGCCGCTCGCGCCGCGCGTCGGCCAGCTCCGCGGCCAGCACGACGCAGACCAGGACGGCCAGGGCCGGTAGGGGCAGGCGCAAGACCAACCCGCCCAGCAGCGCGGCCTTGGCCAGCCACGCCGGGTTACACCAAAACGCCCGGGTGCGGCCGTGGTCGAGGGCGTGGTGGGCGATCTCGTGAGCCAGCACCCCGTACAGCGCCAACGAGTCCGGCCCCCGCAGCAGATCGGCGCCCAGGTTGACGCGCGGGGCACGGTCGCAGCGGCTGCCCACGGCTTCGGCGTTTCCGTCGAGGTCGGGGGTGATGCGGATCAGCAGGCCGGGCAGCTGGGCACAGTGGCGCAGCGCGCACACCAGCTCAGCCAAGCCCGGCAGGTCGGCAGGCGTGTCATTGGGGGCGGTGGGGATGGGGGTGGGGGCGATGGTCATGGTTCACCTCCTGTTAAAGGCCGGACTGAGAGCGGGTGAGGGTGCGGCAGGCGCCGCATCTGCGGACGGGGCGGGCGCCGTGGGAGCGGCAGACCTCCACCTGGGCGCGCGGCGTACGGCAGCGCGGGCAGGACACGGCTGTGCCGTGCTCGTGCTCGCAGTCCAGGCACTGAAAGCGGCTCATCACGCCACCTCCCGCTCGTCGGCCTCAGGCGCGGGCCACAGGGACAGGGCGCGGATCTCCTCGACCGACAACCCCGCCCACACACCCTCGGTGGGGCGAATGTCCAGGGCGTAGGCAAGGCACTGCGAGCGGGCCGGGCAGGTGAGGCAGATCCGCTTGGCCGCAGCCTCGCGGTCCCGGCGGACGGTGAGCCGCTCGGGTTCGAAGACGTCGGGGGCGGTGAACAGATCGGCGTCGGCGCCGGTGCAGGCCGGTCCGGCGGCGAACATCGCCTCACGTAGCTGCTCACGCCGCTTGAGGTAGGCGCGGCGCAGGCTGTTCATCGGGCCGCCTTGCTCGCGCCGGTCGGGCGGCAGAAGGGGCAGGGGTAGGGGCCGGAACCGGGGTTCCAGATCTGGCCGTTGCGGCAGTCCGACGTGCACACGTCGGACTTGGCCACGATGAGCAGGCGGGTCATGATGGTTGTGCTCCTTTGCGGGAGTGAAGGGGCGGCCCTGGGTCTTGGCGGATTGGGGGTCGCCCCGTTTGCGTGGATTGATCAGCCGAAGCTGGAGGCGAAGGTCACCAGCGAGTCAGCCGCGGCCATCAGGCCGTTGACGGCGTGCGTTGCGAGGACCGCAGCTTTGGCCGGTTCCCGGATGACGAAGAACAGGGCTAGAGCAGCGAGCAGGATCAGCAGGAAGCGGCGGGGGTTGCGGTCGGAGTACACGGTGATCCCTTCGAGATGAGTGTCTTGAGACGCTCTATCTGTCTTAAGACAGTAATTAGAAGCGGGTAGCCCGTCAAGCCTTCTGTCGTAAGACGGTTAAGTACGCTTGATCCGTGGAGAAGCAGAGTCCTCGCGAGGACGCGGACCGCCATGCGAGCAAGAAGCTCGCCGCGGTTCTGCGCACTGACATTGCAGAGGGGCGGTTGGCCCCCGGTGCTCGACTGCCCTCCTATCGGCAGCTCGCCGAGAGGTACGGAGTCGTGGTCAACACCGCTCAAGCGGCTGTTCGGCTGCTTCAAGCCGAAGGTCGGGTGACGATCCGGCCGGGCAGTGGCACCGTTGTTCGATCGGAGCCGGACGCTCTGCCGGAAGATCTGAGGGGCGAGTTGGAAGAGGTGCGTGGACAGCTGCGACAGACTCGGGAAGCTCTGTCCGCAGCCGAGAAGGCTGTGACAACCCTCCTGGAACGACTCCCTGCCACAGCTTCTGCGGAGACTCGGCGGGAGCCGGGCGATCCCGGCTGATCTGGCGTTTTCTTTCACACCTCAAGAGTTGCTGTGACGTCCGGTAAGCAGTAGACGACGCGAATAGACGCGAAAGGACATCCCCCATGTCCGGAGAGAGCGCACGTGCCGGCAGTAAGCAATTCGCCCCGAACAACGTCCTGGTCGCCAAACGCCAGGCGCTCGGATGGAGTCGCAACCGGGCAGCGCGGGAGCTTGAACGGGCTGGTAGGGATCGAGGGCTAAGCGTTCCGGAGCTTGGGACGATCGAAAAAGCCCTATATCGACACGAAACGGGCCGTGCTGCTTGCCGAGATCCGCTCTATGTCGAGCTGTACTGCCTTGTCTACGAGGCAACGATTCAGGACCTTTTTGGGGAAATTGAACCGACTTCTCCCGCTAATGGCGAAGATTTCGGGGTCCGTTCTCATAAGTTCGTTGCGGCTTACATCGGCGCTGAACAGGTTGATTCGCTTGTCGCCGGGGGAGTGGTCGCCGAGCATCCTCCCCAATGTGATCTTGAATGCCATGCGGCAGAAATAGTGCACGTAGAGGGAGAATGTCGCCTCTACGTCTGGCCATTCGGCGTCGCTATCTTCCATGTCGTCGAGGAACTCGAACTTCCTAACATCGCACGCTTGGCCGTATGGCGCAGAAAGACGTACGCCAGAGAGTTGGAATGGGCCTCAAGTCATCTTTCCGGCCTGACAGGGGCGTTAGTCGAGGCATCCTACGTACTGAGCACCTATTGGCTTCACCAGCCGTCATGGCCAGGGCATGAGATAGATGCGGCGCTCCGCATCATGTGTGCGCCACGAGTGCTTTTAGAAAGAGACTCAGAGGCTACAGAGACGTCACTCGCGCATGCGGAACTAGTTGAACGCTCCTTGCTGGCCGAAGGGTACGAGCCAGCGGAAATGATCCCCTTTGGAATCAAGGGGATATCGATCGGATATGCCTCTTGGTCTGGAGTCGTGTACTGCCCTACCGCCCCCCGGCGGGCGCTGGCCGAAGACGAACTTGTCACCATTGAGCTGGCCACCCAAGCCATGTGGGCGTACTGCGAATACATCAATCGACAGGTAGAGCAGGGTATGGACCCTGAAGTGCCTGAACCGTACAGCTGGCGCTTCCTGCGGGGCGTCCGTTCTCGACTGACGAACGCCCGTCCACAAGAGACCGGGCAACATAGGTCTATGCGTACTGCGATCCTGGACACGAGCGGCCTTATCGGCCACCTTTCCCAGGCAATCGACATTCTCAGAGAAACCAGCGAAAGGTAATCCTGTGTTCAACAGTTCCGCAGTTCTGGTCGTGGTAGATGTCCAGAACGGATTTGTGCGGGAACAGTCGGCCCACGTGGTTCCAGTCATCGTAGACGTAGTGAGTCGCTGGCAGAGCGCGGGCGGCGACGTGGTTTTCACTCGATACTTCAACTATGCGGGAAGCAACTTCGAGCGGCTGTTCAAGTGGTCCAAACTCATGGAATCACCCGAAACGGATATTATTCCTGAGCTTGTTCCTTACGCGAATAAGGCAACGGCTGTAGTCGATAAGACCGTATACAGCTTCTTCAACGAAGAGGGGATAGCTCTCTTACGCAGTCACGGATGGACTGACATCTATGTCTGTGGAATCGCGACGGAAAGCTGTGTCCTCAAGACCGCGGTTGACGCGTTCGACCATGGAGACCACCTGACCCCATGGCTCATCGAAGATGCGTCGGCAAGCCATGCGGGTCAGGTGGCCCACGACGCCGGGGTCTTGGTGGCATCCCGGTTCATCGGCCCCGACCAGATCATCAAGACTGCTGACATTCCGTGGACCAAGCTTACGGCGGCAGTATGACCAAAGCTCCTCAACCCCGAAGCGGCAGAGTGACGCCAGCTCTCTCGGTCATGCTGTCGGGGCGCACAAAACTTGATCATCATGAATGTGTCCGTAAGTTCGACCTGCAAGCGTCGTGAATCGGGCTAAGTACCAGGGCGCAGGGTCTATAGGGTGCGGATCGCTTCACCCCGTAAAAGGGTTCAGGAACGTCACAGGATGGTCCGTACTAGGGATCTCTAAAACATCGCAAGTCAGAGGATATTTCTCATGCCTGCGGTACGGTTATTCTACTTAACGAACCATCCTTGCCATAACCCGGCAACGCTAGCAATGGCAGCGCCTACTATAGCGGCGCCAACAGCCACTAGGATATTGCTTTTAGTCTGAGATCTAATTCTTCGGTCTTCGCTTCTCCATACCGGCTCAACCTTTACGCTTCCATATGCATATAAAGTATAGAGGCGAGATTCGAGCGCAAAAAGAAAAGAAGCGATGACCGTTCCATAGGCTACGTAATTAGTGTAATTAGTGAGAGCCTCTTTTTCTCCGTCCCATAGACTGTATGCAAGAAGTGTTATGAATAAAGCTGGCATAAAAATGTCCGACAGGCGGAATATGTGAAATATGGGATTGATTCTTCTACTGTCTACAAAGTCTGCAATTCCATCTGCGAAAGCCCTGGAAGGCAAGTCCTCGGAATCAACTACTACCTCTGCATGGCGATTCCACAGGTCGACGGAGATTCGAGGGAACCGAGAAATTATAGATACCCTCTGAAGCTCTTCTTGGGTGGCGTCCTTTAGGTCTTCTGGAGAATCAGCGACGGCGTTTCCGGCGACTATTTGAACGGGTTTCAATTTCGAGTCTTCGTTGGTATCTGTGGACTTATTATGAGTAAAGTCCGTGACTGCGTCGAAAATATCGCGGACATCATCTAGGCATACTATTGCGGGGCCTAATTTCTTTCGATAGCTGCTAATATTTGGTTTTATTTCCCGTTTTAAGGCGTTCATCATCGCTCTTTACTTGGGGTCTAGGGAAGCTCCTTGGAGCCCTCTTGTGGCTATGAGGATCGCTCTATATCTTTCGGCTGAAAGGCCGTGAGCGTTACAGTGCTCTTGGTTGGGTGCCCTACCTCCCGGGGCGGGTCGGTCCGCTGAGGTACGGCATGATCCCATCCGATGTGGCGAATCCGAGACAGGCCAACGCCAGCTACGCCTGTCGCTGAGTAGTCCTCATTGCTCCTGTGAGGGGTCTCAACCCGCACAGTTCCGACAGCTCCCGCAGGTCACCGACTCCTCGTCGCCTCTGCGAGGGGTCGCAACTGCGAGAGGTAGGGGCTCAGTAATTCCCGATGCGTTCCTACTGAGAGAGGTGGATCTTTAAAGATGCAGTTCAGAGCGTTTTCGTGGTTGGACTGTAAAACCGTCGGCTCAGCCTACGCAGGTTCAAGTCCTGCACCTGCCACCAGCCAAAACGGCAGCTCAGAGGCCCTTCGGGGCCTCTTTTGCGTTTCGGGGTCATGCGGCCGTATGCCGCCCTGAGCGCCTGTGTGTCGGTGGTCGCGCAATATACGCGCAATGATCTTGACAGCGTTTTCCCAGGTCAAGCCCGGCTTCCAAGGGTGGCTGAGTGCGGACCGGTCCGGAAACGCCGAAGGGCCCCGGGGGAGTCCGGGACCCTGATCGTACGGCGTGCCTTTCACATGGTCAGCGCTTCGCTGATTCGCCTGTTGGCGATCTCCTTGTGCCCGTCGAGGCACTTGGCGTAGACCCGCAGCAGGACGTCCACACCATGCCCCGCTCGCTCGGCCACGTCGGGAGCCGGAACGCCCGAGTTGAGCCACAGGGACACCGCCGCGTGCCGCAGGTCGTACGGCCTACGCGCCAGGGGAGAGACGACCTGGGCAGGAGTGAGGGCGAGGATGCGCGCGTCCTGCCAGACCTCGCTGTAGGCCGTCGAGGCGATCACCCCACCGCGCTCGCTCCGGAAGACACGGCCGTCCTCACCGGTGCCGTACTCCTCGATGTGCCGCCGGAGGATCGCCACGAGTTCAGGAGGGATCGGCACCGGCCGCACGTCGGCCCGGCCCCGATGCTTGAGGCCCCGTTCCTCGTGCGCGTTCCCGCTGTCGGTCCATCGAGTGTTCACCTCGGGCCGGGAGACGTCGATTGTCAGCCGCCCCCACCCCTCGGCGGGCAGATGGCAGTCCTGAAGCCGCAGGCCCACCGCCTCGGCCGGACGCAGGGCCGCGTAGTACATGCAGGCGAACAGCGCCATGAGCCGGCGGCCCCGTCCGCGACCGCCCACGTAGGTGACCATGGTCAGAAGCTCCTGAGCCTGCCGGGGGTTGACGACCACGCGCGGGTCGACGGTCTCGGTGGTCTTGGGAGGCTTCCATCTCACCTTGTGCAGCGGATTGGCGGCCAGCTCCTCCAACTCCACCGCGTATTCGAGAACGGCGTGCAGAACGGCTCGCTTACGGGCGATCGTGTTCGGCGCCGCGGCCTTGCCGTCGAGCCGGAGGGCGAGCGCGTCCAGCGCCAGCCGTACGACCTTGGTCTCTCCGAGGTCGGCCAGGTCCAACGACGCCCCCTCAAGCCACCGGATCGCCCGAGCCATCTCGCTCGGGGTCTCCGGTCTCTTCCCATTGGGAAGGAGCGCGTACTTACGGAGCGCGGCCCGGAGGATCTCGGCGTCGGGACGCCCCGGCCGGTCCTTGGTCAGCGCGGGGAGAATCGTCGACAGCGCGTCGGACATGCCGTCCCGGCTCTTGGCCGCAGCGTGGGGCCACTTCATGTCGATGTAGGCCCGAGCGAACTCGAAGACCGTCCGGGCGCTCTTGGCGTGAAGCATGGAGAGCGGGAGCCCGGTCTCCATGTCAAAGGGCTCGCCACGCCTGGCCGCCTGCCGCAGGTCCGACAGGAAACTCTCGGCGAGAGCCTTGGTCCGCAGGGTCTTCGACTTCTGGCGACCGCCGACCTTCCACCGGACCACGTATGAAGGGGTCTTGCTCGTCTCGTTCCGGCGGATTTCCCAGAACTTCACGTCGTAGGAGGTGATCACGCGGCCTCCCGGAGGGATTCCAGCCAGGTCGTGAACTCGCTGCGCCAGATGCGGATCTCCCCGTTGGGGAGCTTGAGGCCCTGGGGAGCGTGGCCGATCTCGCGCCAGCGATAGAAGGTCCGGCGGGACACCCCGCCGAGCTCGTCGAGGATCTCCGGCACGGTCATGAGCTCGTCACGGTTCTTCTTCACGCCGCCTCCCTCCGTGCTGTGGTTGCCGAAAGATCTGGGGTGGGTCTGCCGTCGGCTCTGGCCCGTAGCTCGTCGAGCCGGGCGCGGGTTCGGTGGCGGTTGGCCACTCCGCGCAGCAGCCGCACCGGCAGCGGAGTTCGGGTCGGGTCCTTGGTGGAGACCGGCCGCCAGATGTAGCGGTGCGGGTCGGTGGCGGTGTCGTCGCCGGGCAGGTTGAGCATGTCGAGAACCCAGGCCCGGCGGTCGGCCTTGTGATCGCGCAGGGTCTTGTTCGACCACTTGCGGGAGACCAGAACGCGGCGTCCGGCGTAGCCGAGGTGTTCGGGCTTGTGTGCCTTGCTCTTGCATCGGCCGGGCGTCATGCCCGCCTTGGCGCTCTTGGGCTGGATTCCGTACCGCAGCCAGTTGGCGCAGGTGGGCGAGCAGGGTTCGTAGCGCAGCGCCTCGACCAGCCGGGCCGCGTGATCCCGGCGAGCCCGGTTGATCGCGGTGCGGGCAGGGCTGGCAGCCGAGTCCTCCTCGCCCTTGTCGTCGTCCAGGTCGAGGGTGTCGCCCAGGCTCTTGGTGAGGTATTTGGTCAGGTAGCCGATGCGCTTATGTGCGTCCGGCGAACCGGCCAAGAGGCCCTGGACGTCGACCTGAGCGCCGAAGCGCATGATGTGCAAGGGTTCGGCCTCGTCGTCCTGGTCGAGCCGATCGAGGGCCTCGTTCCAGATGGGCAGCAACTCGCCGGTGGCGGGATCGAGGTAGTCGCCGGCCTGCCCGTCCGCATACGGCTCGGCCTGCTCATCCCGCTCCGTCCAGACCGGCAGGTGGTCGCCCTCGAAGCGGACTTCGTCGACGGATGGCCACCACACCTGGTGGTAGGTGGCGGCAGCGATGGCCTTGATCTCGGCACGGGGCAGGGTCCCGCGGATCGCCATGTGCAGATGCGGCGCGAACCGCTTCTGGGGTTCGACGGTGGCGAAGTACTGCACGTCATACCCGGCGACCCGGCGGAGGTTCTGCACGAACCGGTCGACGAGCTTGGAGAAGTGCAGCGCGTCCCGGGCGGCGCGGGCGTAGTCGTAGCTGGACGGGTCGACCGGCACGCCGTGGCCGGTGCGGATCTTGCCGTAGGACGGCAGGGTCAGGGTGACGAACAGCGAGGGCCGGAACACCGTGCCGTCCGGGGCGACGAAGGTCCGGCCCAGAGTGGTGTTCTGCCGGGAGCGGCGGGGCAGGTCCGGGGCGTCCTGACGGCGCCGGGTGGAGCGGGACCGGCGGGGAGTGGTCCGGCCGCCGACGACGTTGCCGCGCATTCCGGCGGCGTTGATCTCGGCGTCGATGCCCGCGATGGCCTCGTCCCAGTCGGCCACGTCATCGCCGTCGCGTTCGGCTGCGTCCCGTCTGGCCTGCACATCGGCCCGGAACTCGATCAGCCATCGTTGGTCGGTGGTGCTGGGGTGGGGTTCGGCGACGGGTTCGGCCTCCAGGTGCCAGCCCTCACGGCACTGAGCTTTGCGCAGCTGCTTGTTGCGGGTGGCGCAGGGCGGGCATTTGGCCTCGTTGGTGGTGCCGCATGGGATGTCGAAGGGTTCGCTGCGGCCGGTGTGGGTGTCGAAGCGGCGCAGTTCGATGGGGCGGATGCAGACGCCGTTGAGCTTGGCGACCTCCACCGCCACATCGAGGGCCAGGGGCAGGGTGTCGCGGACGGTGCGGGGAAGGGTGCGGTCGGCGCCGTTGGGGCCGTGGCCGCCGGCCGTGGAGAGCAGCGGCTGGGGGGTGGACGGGTGGGCGATGTCGGTCACGGGGCCTCCTTCCAATGTGGGTCGAGGACGTCGGCGTGCAGCCGGTAGGCGTCGCTGTAGGGGTCCTTGAAGAGCTGGAGGTTGACCAGCACGAGACGCGGCTGGATCTCGGCCTCATCCAGGTCGAGTAGCCCGGAGGCGCTCAGCTCGGCCCAGGTGGCGCAGATGACGACGCGCATCAGGCCACCTTCCCGGGCAGGGGCAGCGTGTCGGCGGTGAACACGGCGACCATGTCGCGGATGTCGGTGTCGGAGACGTAGGCGGCGCGGGCCCGAATCGGGTCGGGCGAGGTCTCCAACCGCACGTAGGCGATGCCCGCCCCCTGCTCAGGGCGAGGCGAGATGAGGTCGGCCAGGGCTCCCCGGTCGCGGGCGCCGTCACCGAGCACCATGTCCACCTGTTCCGACTCATCCAGCCGGAGGGCGATCTTGTCGGGGAACAGGTTGCGGATGGTGAGCACGTCTTTTCGGGGGTCTTGGAGTGCGGCCATCACGCCGACGCCGACCGCGCGGCCCTGGGTGGTGAGGGTGGCCAGGGCGGCGATGGTGCGGACCCGAAGGACCTTGTCGGGCTGGTAGGCGGTCAGGAACGCCACCTCGTCCACCACCACCAGGACGAACGGGTCCTGCGAGGTGGGGGTGTGGTTGCGGCGGACCCCGGCGAAGCGGCCGGCGCGTTCCTGCATGACCTTGACCGCGGCCTCCAGCAGCTCAACGCAGGCGGCGGGGTCGGCGGCGTAGTGGTCGCCGAACAGCTCCCGGCCGAAGCTCAGTTCCATGAGTTTGGGGTCCAGCGCCCAGATCTCGGCCAGCCCGGCGCTGACGGCGGGCAGCAGGCCCCGGATCGTGGACCAGATCACCGACCCCTTGCCCGCCCCGGTGGCCCCGGCGACCAGGACATGGGTGCCGTGGACCTTCAATCGCCAGGGGGCGCCGTCCTCGCAGCGGCCGATCTCCACCGGCCCCACCGACGCCGTCACGGGGATCGGGGCGGCGGGCAGCGGAACGGCTAACGGGTCACGGCGCGGGAAGGTCAGCAGCAGGCGGCCGGAGCGGGTGACGGTGATCTGGCAGGAGGCGGCGCCGAACCCGTGCGCCAGCTGCTCGGTGCGGTCGGCCCAGTCGGTGACGGCCTGGCCGGTGAGGATCTTCACGGTGACCAGGTCGGCCCACGAGGTGCACGAGACGGACAGGAGGCGGGGCAGGTAGTCGCGTCCGCCCACCTGTCGGGCCAGGCCGGAGATGAGCATCACCGGCTGCCAGTGCCGCCGGTAGACCCACACGAGCCGCCAGAAGGCCAGCAGGCTCCATCCCATCCAGTGATTGAACGAGGCGCGGTGCACCAGCGCCCACAGCGACGGGACGGCCGGCAGCAGGGTGACGACGCCGAGGCCGTACGGCCAGCCGTACCGGGTCCAGATCACCCCGGGGACGGCGACGACGGCCGAGGCGATGGGGTGGCGCCACAGCAGCCTCAGGAGTCCGGCGACCGTACGCCAGGCGAAGATGACCAGCGTCACCACGGCCGGGGTGGTGACAACGGCCGGGCGGAACACCACGGCGGTGTCAGGGGTGGTGGAGACGAGACGCTGCGCCTCGTCGCCGGGCAGTTTCTTGAACATTAGGCTGGAGACCTCTTCCTTGAATTCGTGTCTGGGGAGAACCGAGGGGCCGCCGGAAGTAGCCGCTTCCAGCGGCCCCGCTTACGTGGTCAGGCCGGGTCGTCGTCCCGGTCCGGCGAGGGCGAGGGAACGGCCGCCTGCGCGGTGTGCAGGCGCTCGCATTCGTCCCGGTAGCGGGCGGCGGCGTCGGCGATCTCCCGGGCCAGGTCCACGTCCTGTGCGGTGACCGGGCCGCCTCCGGTGGTGGAGATCGACAGCTGGCCCTCGGCGCTGCCGATGCACAGGCAGGGCCGGACGCCGCGGATGTTCATCGCGATGACCGACAGGTCGGCGGTGTGGAAGGAGACGCCGAGCCGGGTGTTTCCGTCGAGGATCGTCGCGGTGACGTAGGTGTAGGGCTGGTGGTCGTCGAGGGTGTTCATGCTGCGATCTCCTTGCTGGTCGTGGCGTCCTTGGCAGAGGCCGACGCCGAGGTGGTGGTGTGCTTGGTCGAGGTGGCAACGGTGCGGGGAGCGCGCATCGCCCGCGCCCGCAGCGAGTAGGCCAGCCGTCCGGAGTCCTGGCCGACATACGGGGTGACGGTCATGGCGTCGAACTCCACCGGGGTGAACGGCAGGCCCGGCAGCGGCGGCGGGGGAACCGGCTGGACTTCGGTGAGGATCTTGACGGTGACCGACTTCTGGGAGGCCTTGGCCTCGGGGTCGGCGTCGACCACGGAGACCTGCCAGACCGGCAGGCCGGTGGTCTTGTCCTTGGCGTAGACGGTGCGGCCGTTGGTGGACGCGTCGAAGTCCTTGACCTGCTGCACCTCCCCCACCAGGTAGCAGCCGTGCGGGAAGACCTGGTCGAAGCCGATCGAGATCGGGCCCTGGATGGCCATGGTGATTGTTCCTTCCTTCAAGAGAGACCGATGTTCGGTCGTCCACTTGTCCGATTGAGTTGAGAGTAGCTCCTTCAACTCGTCCGCACAAGTGATTGAGCTTGGTGGGCCGGAGAAGTCTCAGCTCACCCGGCAGGCAGCCTCGGCCAGGTCAGTGACAGCGGATGTCCATACCGGCGTCCGTGCTGCTGTTCAGCTCCACGATCACTGTCCGGCTGCGGTAGGCGGCACCTTCCGAAGGGTGCCGCACCCACACGGTGATGGCCGATCGACCTCCCTCGATTCCCGCGATGTTCGCCTGGTTGTAGTAGGCCGCGAGCTCGTCGATGGTCAGGTCCGTCGTAAGGGTGAACCGGGCACGGTAGTCACAGTGGTTGCCGTTGCCGCGAAGCGCGATGGACCCCTCGCCGCCGTAGTCGGACCAGCCGGTCTTGGGCGGCAGGGGGTGATCCTCGAACCGGCTGATCATGTCCGCCAGCTTTCCGTCATTGACCCACATGGGGATCTTGAAGAGGAGTACGAGGAGAGCCAGCCCGATCAGCGGCAGGAGGGCGACCACGAGGCAGCCGCCCTTTGAGCTGCGCCAGAACGACGCCTTCTTGGGCGGGTCTTCGCCGGTGGCAGGGGGAACGTCTCGCACGGCACCATCCGACGTCGGTTTATGTCACGGGGTAGACATCCTGCAACTCATGGAGATCACCCGGCAAGGCCGCCTCCATCACCATCAGCACAACTCCCGCCGCGTCGTGCACGGTGGCCAGCACGCCGAGGACGGGCTTGGAGTTGCCGAGCAGCTCGGCCTCCTCTTTCCTGGGGCTGCGAGCCGTGAGGCGTTCGGTGATGTGGTCGAACCGCAGGTGTTTGACCGTCTGGAGATGCCGGCGCACTCCCTGTCGAAGTGGTTCGGGCTTGTCCAGGTCGGTGCCGAGGGCGATCTCCAGCGGAAACCACAGGGTCTCCACCGCCGAGAGACATCCACCCCGCTGTGCCGTCCGCCGACGTGCGATCACCGGCGTCTTCTCGTCGACACCCAGGAGGCGGGCGATGTGACGGGGAGCCGGAACGCGCCGGACATCGGTGACGCTCTCGGGACTCTCCGGCTGCTCGGTCACGGCCAGGCCCGGCCGTACGCGATCCGGTGAGCTCTCCGGGCGCCCCTTCACGAACGAGCCCCGCCCGTGCTCCCGCTCGATCCAGCCCTGCATCGCCAGCATCTGCAACGCCCGCACCACGGTCGTACGGCCCACGCCGAACTCCCGGACAAGCTGCGTCTCAGACGGCAGCATGGCACCCGGGGCGTATTCACCGGCCTCGATCCGCTGCTGAATCGCCCCCATCACCTGGGCATACTTCGGCGGGGCGAAGTCCATGCTCATGTTAACCGCCCGATCGGTCTTCCACTTGTCTGCATAAGCACAGTACTGGTTAAGGCGGAGCCTGTCAGGACTCTGCCGACCAGGAAAGCGCCTAACGCGCTCTACCCGCCAGCAGAGCCGCCCAGACGACCTGCGCCTCCCCGTGCGGCCACGCGTCGCTTTCGGAGACAATCCGTCTGCCCCTGCTCACGACGGTCCGGCGGATGAAGGCCAGGCCGCCCACCTCGCACAGTTCGTAGGAGGTGAGCCGATGCTCGTAACACGTCCATGCCCTCACCCGCGCACGCTCGAAGCGATACAGCGGACGCCAGATGAGGATGCGGTGCTCGTCCTGTAAGGGAAGAGGGTGCGGTGTCAAGCACAACGACCCGTCGACGATCGTCCGTACCCTCATGACGCGACCCTCTCGAAGCGCACCGACCCCGCCGGGTCCACGGCCGCCCGGAAGATCACCCGACGCGACCAGTCGTCCGGCACGGTGCCGAAGTCGTAGATCCGGTGCGTGATCCGCCCCCACACCGCCGCGTTCGAGCTCATCCGCGCCAGCGTCGTACGCAGCGTGTCCATGGCCGTGGCCTGACCCGAGCTGATCCCGCACGGCCCGAGCTGGTCGGTCCCCTCCGAGGTGACGAACACCTCCCACTCGAACATCTCGACGAGCTGCCTCTGCCCCTCGCAGAAGAGGCAGTCCTCCTGCGCCGACTGTTCCATGTACATGCTCGCCGCGGCGATGCATCCACGGCGGGTGACGATCTTCCAACCCCGCCCGTCGCATTCCGCGCACTTAACCGGCTCTGTCATGCCGGAAAGAATGTCCGGGCGAGCCTTTCACTCCTATTTCACGTGGATATACCGTCGTGAGATATAGGCTCCGACCTGTAGTGATACAGCAGCTCAGGGATCATTGACCTGGGGGTGAAATGCACGGAAATGCTTTCGATCCGATCGAAATCCCCGCATGGATCTGGGATCGAAATGAAAGTCAGGAAATCCTCAAAAATCGTGACGTAGCGGGATTGTTTAATCTAGCTGTCAAATACAACGGTGCGAGCCAGATCCGCATCAGCACGGCCACCGGCATCACCCAGGGCCGCGTCAGCCAGATCATCCACCGCAAGCGCCAGGTCACCGACCTGGAGGTCTACGAGCGCATCGCCACCGGTCTCGGCCTGCCCGACCACGCCCGCATGCTCTTCGGCCTGGCCCCGCTCGACCTCGCCTCACCCACCGGCGACCACGGCGACCACCACCGGGAGCAGACCGAGGAACTGACCGCCCGCCTCGAAGCCGCAGCCGCCGTCGACCCCGCCATGGTCATGATCCTCACGACCGACACCAACAACCTGCGCCTGCTGGACCGCCGCCTCGGGGGAGTCGCCATCGCCGACAAGATGCGCGCCCAGATCGCCCAGGTGGAACGCGCCCACCGCCACACCGTACGGCCCGGCATCCGCGCCAAGCTCGCCCGCGTCCTCGCCGAAACCTCGTCCCTGGCCGGATGGCAGGCCATCCACACCGGCGCCCTCAACGACGCCTGGAACCACTACGAACACGCCAAGGCCGCAGCCCGCGAAGCCGACAACCCCGCCGTGCTCGCCTACGTCTCCGGCGAACAGGCCTACGTCCTGCTGGAACTGGGGCAGCCGGCTCAAGCCACCGAGCTTCTCCAACACATCCACACCACCCACCGCGACCACGTCCCCGCCCGCCTCCGAACGTGGCTGTTCGCGGCCGAGGCCGAAGCCGCCGCGATTCTCGGCGACGAGGCCACATGCCGCACGGCCCTCGACCAGGCCGCCGTACTCCTCCCCGGCGGAGCGGCCGACCCCGACATGCCCTACCTGTCCCTGGACTCCCACCATCTGGCCCGCTGGCGAGGCAACTGCCTGGTGCGCTTCGGCGACCCCGGAACCATCGAAGACCTGCGCTCAGCCCTGGCCGGGATGGACGGCACCTACAACCGCGCCGAATCAGGAGTCCGCTGCGACCTGGCCCACGCCCTCCTTGCCCAAGGCGAGGCCGAAGCCGCCCGGCCGCACATCCAACGCGCCCAGCAACTGGCGACCATGACCGGCTCACGCCGCCAGCGCCTGCGCATCGAAGAACTCGCCAAAGCCGTCAAGCGCGCCCTGAACTAAGCCGATCCCGAGCGGCATACAGGCCGATCAGCGTCCCCGACGTCCAGATATCCCCGCGGGCGATGATGTCCGGGATCCGCGCCATCGGAATCCACTCGATGAGATCCGCCTCGACCTCACCCGTAGGACCGCCGACCAACTCGGCCCCACGGGCCAGGAACAGGTTGTGTTCCGAATCGACCATGCCCGCCATCGGCTGGTAGGTGATCAGGTGCTCGATCTCCCTGACCCGATACCCGGTCTCCTCCTCCACCTCGCGGGCCGCCGTGGTGATCGCGTCCTCACCCGCGTCGATCAGGCCGCCGGGCAACTCCCAGCCCCACCGATCGAACAGAAACCGGTGCCGCCACATCATCAGCACCCGATCCCGCTCGTCGACCACCACCGCGATCGCCGCCCGATCCAGGTGCACCGCGTGATGCTCGAACCGCTCCCCATCCGGGATCTCGACATCAACGAGCCCGAGCCGGATCCACCGGTTGTCATAGACCAGGCGCTCACCGTGCACGACCCACCGCGACCGCTCTTCGTTGGTAGCCACACCGCGAAACTACCGCCCACATCCCCGGCGTACACGGCCATCACGACAGAGCACACACCCCAACACGGAACACTGCCGAATTGTTCTCATGGGTATCAAGGCGGCGGCGCGGCGCGCCGCCGCACGGCCCGCCGCCCGAACGCCGCCCGAGCGTGCGGCGTGGGCGCCGGTCTCGGCCGGCGGCGGGACTGCGGGCCGCTCGCCGTACCACGTACCCGCCGCATTAAGCGCTTAGCTGTCGCATCGGAGCCGCGCCACCTCCAAATACAGACTGGCAGGTTCGCTGATGCTTCTGCCTTAGGTCTCGGAAAGTTGCGCCCGACGATCGCCTGATGACGGCTGATCTTGGTTCAGGGCTGGGGGCGATCGACGACCCGGGACTTCGTACCTCAGCCCCGGCTCAACGAGCAACTGGCTAACGTCAGACCTGTAGCTCAAGGTTTAACTTGCTATGCTCGCGTAAATATTAATTTACACCTTAAGAATATGGCGATTAAGTCATGAAGATAATTGATGCAAAATGCGGCTGATCTATGCATTTAGGGGCAAGTAAGGAGGAGTGATAATTCCAGTATCAGAGTCAGCTACTTATAGGCCGACATGTTTTATCGCCAAAACCGAGATGGAGTTTTCGTCCACCACGACTAGCGCATCATAGTTTCCACTCTGGTTGTAATTCTGCTCGCCGAGCCAATTGATTGCTTTTACGGTAGCTGCATAACTTCCAGACACATGTACAATTCCAGTTTTTTTGTCGAAATTCTGTTCGGCATTCAATAGGGGATTTCCCTGTAAGTACCATTGCGCCTTCTCTGCCACAGGGGTGAGACTTGTCGAGGGACACTGTGGAGGCATAGGGGAAAACTGAGCCAAAAAACAGTTTTCCAAAGCTGACCGCACCGCCCCTACGATATCAACAGACCCTAACGGTATGCCACTCTTCGCTATTCCAGAGGGCGCTTTTTCTAGCGCAATCAACCTGATTAAACTAGTTTTTTCGTCACGAAAATCAACTTCAGCCTTATAGGGTATTTCAAGTATCTTTAAATGTTCTCCCGTGAAGTCATAGTAATGAACGCTCATCACTGCTAGCCCTAGAACGTGAAATTTCCCTCCACCGTATGCAATCATGGCCCCATCTTCCGGCGCTCCATGTAGGCGCCATTTCACCTTAGAAGGGCTAGGTGTACTTAGGACGGTTTGGGGACAGTTCAGCGGCTGCAGAACGACTTCCTTTGCGCAGGATCGCAGCTTTTGTGCAACAGGACTAACTATCAACGCGCGATTGGCGAGCGGTGGCCAACGATCACTTTTCTCGGGAAATCCGGCAGTCTCATCAGGAGGAAAGAGTATTGCACCTAGCATAATAAGGGCAAACGCTGAGATGCCGATTATTAGCTTTAAGCGTTTTTTCTCACGTAAAGCTTGTGTCGTGCCCTCGGTGTCGGAATCTTCAGAATCAGATGAAGAGGTGTAGATTTTAGTAACTGGTCCGTAGTTGATGTCCCCATTCCCGCTATGGGAAATATTTGGACCACTATCATTTTCTTGACGAGATGGTTCCTGTGGCATCTGATTCCCCGCCTCAAAGAATTTCAGAAGATGCCAAGTTATGTGCGATAATTTATGTCGCCATCTCCACTGTGGGAGATATTGGGCCCCGACTGGTTACTTTGATGCGGGTGAGGGTTTCGCGTAATGAGCGAAGGGCCATTTTGGGTGGATGTATTAGGATTGGGTTTCCTGTCACCCGAAGGCCAAATGGCAAATACGAAACTAGCAAGTGCTAGAGGTGCCGAAAATATAGCGGCAGCCCAGCTTATCTCTTCTAGTCCGTTTGCGTGAAGTGCGACTGCTATGATCCCTATGCCGACTGCTGTAGCACCTATTATCGTAGCGGTAGCGGCACGTTTCGAGAGCGTCACCTCTCTAGTATCAACCACGACGAGCATCTTCGCCACGAGAAGTCCAGATTGCTGTCATGAACGCTTTTCATCCTGAGTGTGGTCCTCTTCGACGAGCTGCGGGACAAGAACGGCCTGCACGATCGCGGTCGCTCGATGGGCAGCAACGTAGCCTGGTCAGCAGCCTCCAGGCCTTGAAGGTCGCGACAGCACGCTCACCGATAGCGCGGATCCGGGCATGGGCGCGGTTGACCGACCTCTGGTGGTGCGACAGACGTGGCCAATGTCAGCAGCGCTTGAACGGCGTGCCGATCACACCTCCGGCCCCCTGACACCCCCGGTCGGCGAAGACCTGAACACCGATGCGGGTAAGCGCGTCGCAGGCCGACCTGCCACGCTGTGGTCAGGCACTGCTCCGGGCAGTGCGCTGAGGTCCACACCAGACGCCCGGCAGGATCGGCGAGGACTTGAACGTTCACCCCATGACGGTGGTTTTCCGGAGTAGTAGGACCGCTCATCGGCCAGTCGGTCGATGCCGATGAGCATGCCATCAAGGATGACGTAGGAGGCGGGACGCTTTCCGTGCGGCGACGTGCAGGTCGTCGGCCAGAACGGCCAACAGGTTGAGGGTTTTGCGCACATAACGCCAAGCGCAAGCGGTGGTGGTGCCGATGGCGAACCCACTGGCCAGACGAGTGTAGGTATCGCCATTGCGCAGGTGTGCCAAAACCAGGAGAGCCTGTCGGCCGGGGTTAAGGCGTCGCCATCGGGAGCGCCGTTTGGCGTGGTGGGCTCGGATCAGGTCGGCCAGGCGATGTTGGGGCATCGGATCTTGGTTTACTGCTGTCTTACCTGGAACTTCATCTCATCCACCACCATCTTCCGCAAGCCCGCCGTGGCCTGGGTCATCAGGATGGGAAAGTCTCACCGTTCTCCAGGCCTAGCCGCGCCTGTTGTGCTCATTGGCGCCCGGGGGAGATGCATCATGCGGTTAGCTCGATGGGAGTCCGGCCCATGCTAGGTGCCGCTCTGCGACAAAGGCTCCTTGGCGTCGGCGACCCCTCATAACTCCAACCCGTGTCCGACCCTCTAGGACCTGGAGACCGTGTTCTGGTGGATCGAGCAGCATCCGGTCGATCAAGATCGGCCATCGCTTCCAGGTCCCGTGCGTTTCCCAGCACTCAGCGACACCCATATGGATTCCGCGGTTTCGCACACGCACCCAATGGCCGGGGTCGACCGCGTACGCCTCGATGCAGTCGCCGTCAGACGCTCCCGTCGGCATCACCATGAATTCCTCGACTGGAACTGCCGTGACTTCCCACCTCACAGTGGAGAGGTCGATGTTCCCGTAGTCACGAAGAAAGGCGCCGTTGTCTGCGTGGTCGTAGAGAAACTGCTCGACGACGTCAGCCGGCCACCGGAGCGAGCTAACCATGGCGCTCGTACGGAAGCCTTCGAAACCCATGGCGTTCTCGCGGCAAGACAACGCCAGTCCCGCAAGGTCGGCAAGCTTCATGGTGTCCATCGTAGGGCCCGATGCCTTAGGGTCCATATTGCTTGAAGTGCGGCTTGGTCGATCATGGGAGTCACTTGGCTTAACGCGTGGTGTGGGTCTCAAGCTAGTTGGGCCACAGCGGAGTGAGCTGCAGGTACTGAAGCTGACCTGGTTAGAACGGCGGGCTATAGGGCCCGCATTTGGCGTTGTTCCAGCCCCGCAATGCGTCTTTCAGACTGGAGAAGATGCTTGAATCGAAGGAAACCAACTCTGCAGGGCATTCCATATAACCGCCCCATGCCGTGATCTCCTCATCGGACGCGTGGTGGATGCAGTGTAGATAACGGTTGTAAGGCGGAGGATCGTTGTCAATAAACCAGAAGTAAGCGAACTGCTTCATCGTGCGTTCTGCGGCAGTGGCCAACGCGCCGGTCGCCGTGTCAGAGAAATACTTGTCAGTTGCCGCATCTAGCAGATTGGTGGCCTCGCGCATGAAGCTTGCCACCGTATGCGCCAGGTAGAGAGAGGCCAGAAGGATCGCCTCATCGGAGTAAGGCTGCCGTGCTCCGACCGTGGTCCCACCGTGGTAGATGTTGCTGTTGGCCCGCAGGTTCCGGGCAGCGTTATGGGTGGGATGCAGAAACTGGCCGAGAAACGTGTAGTGTGCGTCTACCCGCAGGCTCGCTGCCTTGTCGAGGATGCCGTTCAGTTCCAGGCTCTGGATGAGAGAATCGTAGGAGAGGTAGAACCGGTAGACGCGGGCGGCCTGTGCTTGATGCTGCCGGAGGATTTTCTTCGTGCCCGGCTCGAGTTCGTAATATTCGAAATAGTCGTCGTGTCGGAACCTCATCACCTCCGGGCGGAAGTTTTCGAACTCGAAGTAGTGCACGGGCACGAGAATGCTTTCGGTGGAGTCACCCTTGAGCCCTTCGTATACGTACATGATGTGACGTGTCGCCCTGGGGAATTTTTTGACCTCCAGGCACGTCGCGGTTCCGTCTTCCTGGGCGAATTTAAGCGCTACCTGCTCCTCTTTCAGCTTGACTTTGAATTCAGGTTCCGAAAGCGATGAGTGGTCGGCAAGCCGATAATATTTGGTGCCCCGGCACATCAGCGTAAACAGCAAGTAGTTCTCCAGAAGCGACCGGTTGAGTCCGAGTGCCCCCGAGATGCGGCCTGCCTTAATGAGGGCGAGGCAGTCCTGGGCCGTTTCCATACGAAAGTTGCAGAAGTCAAGTAGGTCGCTGTAAAAGGCGAAATGAACTTCGCCCCATTGGATCCGCTCACCCCAGACTGCATATTCGTGCAGCATCTGCTCGATCGCACCTAGGACACGCTGGATCTCGGCATCCATCTTGGCATCGGAGCCGACGCTCATCTTCTTCACCTTTCCGGGAGCGGTTACGAAGCGGAGGCCCGACTATAAGGCTTCACCTGCTCGCCCGGCTCTCTGTCGAATAGGATACTGACAGAGCTGTCGTTTTTTGCCACTCATTTCCGGCTGTCTCAGGGCTCGGCCGCACCAGAGCATGTCCATAGGTGAAGGTCGACCCTGGTGAAGAGAGTCTCTCGCCTGGCCTACGTCATCCTCGACGGCATGCTCATCCCGATCGACCGCCTGGCCGATGATGAGCCGTACTACTCCGGCAAGCACGACCTGCATAGAGTGAACATCCAGTTCCTCGCCGATCCGGTGGGCCAGCTGGTGTAAGCCTCGCACGCACTGCCCAGGCGGTGCACGGATCTGACTGCGGTCCGGCGGACTGGTCTAATCGATGGGCTCACCGGTGTCGGTGTCCGGGTCTTCGCCGACCAGGGTTCCTAGGCTGCGGACAGCACGATCCGCACCCCGTTCAAGCGCCACAACCGGCCAGGCTTGTCGCGCCGCAAAAAGCCGTCAACCGCCCCCACGTCCGCATCCGAGCGATTGGGGAACGCGCCGCCGCGACCCTGAAGGCTTGGAAGGTGCTTTCCCGGGCGCCGTGCCACTGCGATTGTCCACACCACCGTCGTGCTGCAGGCTTTCGAAGTCGACCGTTACTCAGGATGAAAAGACTCCATCTTGCCGGAGGACTCGCCCTACCGGGAGGGGCCGGGCATTCAGGAGCTGTCGGTGAACGGGCGTGACCTGCTTGCCGATGCCGACGACGCACGCCTACCGGCGTTGATGGAGTGCTGGGCGGAGATCGAGGAACTTTCGTCCTTCACCTCGGCCGACATGGAGTACCTGCTGTCGGTGGCTGAGGACCTTGTCGGGCTGTCCTGTCGTGCGAAGGAGCAGGGCCAGCTGCTCTACTGCTGGATGTGCCCCTGACCGGGGTGGTCGCCGCTGGATGGGCCAGGGTGGTTGATCGGCTGGTGCAGGGAGCGGTGAGAGCGTGATCGATCGCTGGATGGATCTCCGGCCCTGTTTGCCGTGACGTGCAATATGCGTGCAATGATCATGATGATGGGGGAGCGATGAACGTGCTAGGCACCAGGTCAGCGGCCATGTCACTCGAAGAACGGTCACGAGCTGTAAAACCGTCGGCTCAGCCTACGCAGGTTCAAGTCCTGCACCTGCCACACTGGATCTTCCCAGCTCAGAGCCCCGTTAGGGGCTCTTTTGCTTTTCTGGGACATGCAGCCGAACGCGGCCAGGAACAGCCGCATGTCACCGCTCCACCAATATGCATTCAGTGATCTTGAAGGCGTTTCCCCAGGTAGAGCTTGGGTTTCCGAGTCGCTTGCGGGAGCCGGTCTCCAGGAGGCCGAAGGACCCCGGGGGTTCCGGGGTCTTGGTCGTACGGCATGCGCCTCACGCGGTCGGCTCGTCGTCGATCCGCTCGTTGGCCACGTCCTTGTGCCCGCCGCAGAGTCTCGGCGCCGGGGCGGCCGGACGTTCCTTGGTCGACGAGGGGAGGATCGTCGTGAGCGCGTCGGACATGCCGTCCCTGGTCTTGGCCGTCGTGTGGGGCCATCTCATCTCGGTGAAGGCCATGACGAACTCCAGAGCGGTCCGGGCGTCCTTTGCCCTCGCCGGGCGGACCACTTCGCACCCTTCGTCGCCATCGCCGCCGCCCGCATCCGCTACCGCCGACTCACCAACTGAGTCACTGTCTTGTCGTGCTGTCGGCGCACCATCTCGGTGATCCAGATGGGCGCGAACGGAGACGTGCAGCCCGGGGAAGTCGGGTAGTCCTTGAGCACCTCCAGGCGCTCACCGATGTCGATCGCACGGGTGCGGTGCTCGGCGTGCTCGATCCCGATCTGAGCCAGGCAGTGGTTCATCGCCCACTGCAGGCGATCCGGGGCGTTTTTCATCTCCGCCTCGATGACGTCGAGCAGTCCTGCGAGGTCGAGGCCCTCGGGTTTCTTCGCCACGCGTTCGGTGGTCAGCGCCCAGCCGGCACTCGCGACCACTGGATCCGGATCGGCGGACCAGGCCAGGCGCAGATCCTCGGAGTGCGGGTTCTTCTTCACCACGTAGTTCACGAGCCAGTCGTGCACCTTGGGCGTGCGCGCCTCACGCAACATGGCGTCCAGCTCGTCACGCTCGAACGCCTTCGGGCGGCAGATCAGGATCGCCAGCAGTCTCGCCGCGGTGTCATCCGTCTCCCAGAGCCGGCACGCGAGTTCCTGCTGCGTCTTCAGCCGCTTCGCGAGCGCGCGCAGCCTGCTGAGGTTCACACCGTGGTCGTCACCGTGTTTCTCGTTCACCTCGCGTGCCTTCGGGTCCTCGAACTCGGCCAGCTCGGCCATCACCTCGGCCACCGTCGTCTCGGCCACCTCAGCCTCCTGTCCTCACGCGCGAGATTCAGCCTACGACGGAAGTCGCTCTCCTTGCCGTACACGCCGGTTCGGCGGCGGCCACCGACACGAAATCCCGTGTTCTCACAAATTTGCAGCAGTTCTCGGCGCTGACCCTCGCCTTTACTCCGAGCAGCCATCCAACTCCTGGCCAACCCGGTTGGAAGAGTGATTGGCTCGGCCGCGCACCACCGGTCCGTCCGGGAGATTCGGGAATGGTTCGCGCGCCTTTTCTGCCCGGCACAGTCCATGACCTGCTGCCGTCGTGGCTCGCCCGCGCCATGGTCGAGCTGATCAAGATTCGGGCCCTCGCCGAGGCCGGGGTCCCGCCGGCGCGGGTGCGGGAGCTGCTACAGGCCGACTTACCAGCTGATTGGCGGTATGAGACCCTTCTGGCCTGGAGCAGACCGGATCGCAGGATCGCGTACCGAAATCGGCCGAGCTGGTGATGTGGCGCCGACCTGGTGGCGCCCTCACGGTCGGCTGTCGGTGGCTGATCTTTTCTCGGGCCGGGACCGATCGGCGGGCCAGGACTTTGTCCCCAATGACAGGGCGGATGTGTTCCCCGATCCGGTCGGAGGTGCCGGATCCCTACTTCGTCTCAGGGGCCGAGACCTTCTCGCTGTGGCCGGGGCGCGGCCGGATGAGGGATGCGCCCGGCGGGGTAGACCGTGGACTACGCCCGTCTGTGCGGGCCGTATCCCTTTCAGGCGTTGGTGAGCGGTGAGCTCTGGACAGGACCGGGGCCTGTGCGGGGCGCCGGGGTCACGGACGGCTCAATCGCGGAGGCGGTCACGCTGCCCGCGCGACGCGACGCGGCTTGAGCGGAGTGGTCCCGGCCTGGAGAGACGGCGGTTGGACGGCGCGCCACCGGTTCTTGGCGGAGCCCCGCCTTGGCGGCCGGACGTCTTCGGGTGCGATGACTCAGGCCGCCAGAGGCGGCGCCGGTCACCCGGACGGGCTCAGTATCGCTTGAACCGCCGCAGACCTCGGTTCTCCCGCCACAGCTCGATGACGAGGTGGTCGGCCGAATCGCCGACCTTGGTCAGGACGACCTCGTGGATGTCGGCGCGGAACAGATGGGACTGGCCGCTGGGTGAGGGGGCGAGCCGTTTGGCCTGGGCGGAGTCGGTGATCTCCACCGCCAGGCCGGAGAGCTTGGCGTCGCCCGGCCATTTCGACGGATCGTCGTCGTCGGGCGTGGTGGACGCGCTGTGCAGGGCGAACCGCGGATCACGCTGGAGGTCGTGCGCCTTGCGGGAGCCGAACATCATGCCCAGCCAGAGGTCGCCGCCGACGAAGTCCACCTCGACGGCGCTGATACGGGGGGACCCGTCTTTGCGCAGCGTCGCGAGCAACTTGTTTCTGTGAGCGTCGAAGAGTGTTTGCACCACGGCGGCGAACTCGGGTGCCGAGTGGATCACGTCATTCCAAGCAGCCACTGAAGCCTCCATTCTGGTGGGTGCGAGGGCGTACTCTCATGTGTCGGCGACGGAATTTCTTATAGCTCGCAGTGCTGTTCGACACGCAAATAAGAAAGGTTCTTTTTTATTTTCCGTGGCTCGGTGTTCAGGGCTTGGGGTGCGGGCCGGGGCGGGGGAGGAGCGGGGTGGCCGCATGGGTGCTGACGTGTTGGTTCCGTACGGCGAGGCGCCGTCGGGCGGTCCGCCGGCCGGTGTCGTCGACCTTCTTCCGCGGTCCGGGGGGCGTTCTACGATCAGGCGGTGGCCCGCGAGCGGAGGGGGCGTCGCCGGGCCTCCTCGGTGGGGAAGAGCCGGGCGCGGCCTCCGGCTCTGAGTTCCCGGGGGTGAGTGGCCTTTCACGGTACGATCATTGTATGCATCACCGCCATATATCCCACGTTTAGTGTTATTTCGATCATATCGGTCGTCGTCTTATCAGGCCTGTCCGAAAGCGGACAGTGAATTAATCGGCGAAAGATTCGCCTGGTCGACCGCCGGCCCGGGTGCCGTGGTCACGGCGGGTTCGAGAGCCGCGGGTGGGGGTTCGGTTGTGAGGGCCCCGGCGGACGCGTGTGCTCCACCCGCTCCGGGCACGCTCATCCGCCCAGCGCCTCCCACAGGGTGGCGAACTCCTCGACGGTCAGCGGACGCAGGCCGAAGTCGTCCGGATAGATCGGCCCCTCGGCCAGGAAGCCGTGCTCGTCGTCGATGTGATCCCACGAATACCGTCGGGCCAGGCCGTCCGAGCCCAGTTCGGCGTGCTTCACCGGCCAGTACTCCCCGCCGTCGTCGATGACGGTCTCGAAGAGCCACACGTGACCGTCGTCGTCCACCCCGTGCCAGTACAGGTGCGGCCTGCCACTCTCGTCGAGCGCGCGGATCGCCGCTCTCCGCCGGTCCTGCAGCATTGTGCTCCTCGAAGTCGTCCGGCCGCCCCCCGGAGGTTGCCTCACCGGAGGCTCTCGCTCGGAGGCGGTGCGGGGCACGTACGCCGATGCCCTGCGGTGGGACAGTCTCCCTCACCGAGCCCCTCCTGTCGGGGTTCAGGCGTCCACGGGGAGGGACGGGGCTCAGGCTCCCATGAGGGGGATGGGACTCAGGCGTCCACGAGGGAGCCGAAGACGAGCCGGCAGCGCCGCCGGTAACCGCCGCGGAACAGCGACAGCATCACCGTCAGCGCGGGACCGGCCAGTTTGCGCAGCCGGGCGAGCTCCTCGGGCCTGGCGTACACCTCGAACCTCGGCAGGTCGACCTTGACGTCGGTCCCCTTGCGGGCGGCGTCCTCGACCCGCTTCCAGTCGGCGACGGACACGTACGCGGTGATGACGGGGAAGATCAGCCGCTCCTCCTCCTCGATGTGCGCGTCGAGCATCTCGGCGAGCCTGGTGAGCGAGGTGGCGAGCGCGGAGGCGTCCCTGGTGGAGGAGAACACCACCGCCTGGCCGTTGATCTCGGCCAGCAGCGGGTCCAGCGCGGAGTGGTCGTCGCTCAGCTCGCGCAGGTCGACCACGGCTCCGGCGGATCGCTCGATGACGGGCCAGAGCACCTCGTCCTCCATCGTGTGGTGATGGTGGATGCCCGCGCACAGCGCCGTGATGAATCCGGTGATGGCCTTGGCGCGGGTCGTGTCGGCGGACTGCCGTCCCTCGGCCAGCTCCGTCGCGAGGACGGCCAGGCGGCGGGCCTCGCCCCGCATGGCGCGGTGGGCGATCTGGAATCCCAGCAGTTCGGGGGTCATCGGGGGTCTCTCCTCGGTCGGTGTGCGGTGTCCACCCGACCACGATGCGACAGTTCACTTGTCGCCCACTTGGGGACCACTTGGTGTGGTTCTCCAGGACGGAGAGACCGGGGGGAGACGGCCGGGCGACGGCGGACGTCGCTCAGCGAGCCGTGGCACCCGGCGCGAGGTACATCTCCAGCTGGATGTCGTCCGGATCCCGGAACGCGATCAGCGTGAAGCCCGTCGCCGGTGTGACCTTGATTCCGGAATGCGTGACACCGGCGTCGGTCAGCCGGGCGACCCACGCCTCCAGCTCGGCCTCCGTCTCCACCGCGAACGCCAGGTGGTCGAGCCCCGTCCGGCGTTCACTGAACTCCGCGTCGGCGTCCGCGTGCCTGTGCTTCGTCAGCCCGATGACGACTCCGCTCGGGTGGCGCATGATGCGTCTTTCGAAGCCGTCGGTGTCCCAGGGGAACAGCGGCGAGAAGCCCAGGACGTCGCCGTACCAGCGCGCGGAGGTGTCAAGGTCGCGCACGTTCAGCGCGATGTGGTGAATTCCGGAGAAGTTCGCTTCCGACACGTGTTACGCCTCTCATCGCCGTCTCGCCCGCCCGAGTACGTTCGCACCCTTAGAGTGCGTTAAGCGAGCTAATGCCTATTTCGTCGTTGCGGTTGGTTGGATGAGGTCTGCTGGTCGGTCAGCCGCCGTTCGGCCTACGGGCGCGGCTGGCGCGGACACCGGACCGCTCGTGAGCAGGTTCTCTGCGTATACCGCGACTGAGCTGGTCACGGTCGGCCCGGTGTCCGCGGCGGCGGGCTTCACGCCGTAGGGCTTTACACGGACACCTACTGTCGAAGGTCCTGCCGAAGGTCGGTCGTCGCGGGACCGGCTGGGACGGCGGGGGTTCGAGGCCATGTCCAGGCGGAGCGCAGGATGAAGGCCAGGAGCAGCACCTCGATTCCGATGGAGAGGCCGTAGAAGAAGGCCCAGTCCCAGGACTCCCCAACCGCGTTGACTACCGAGTAGGGGATGTAGAGCGATGCAACGACGAGGTTCGTGGCGCGGTTCACCCGGGCGGGCAGCGTCATGGAGAGCATCACCATCAGGGCCGGGATCGCCACGGACGCGAGCATCGTGGTCAACAACGTCGGGCTGATGTCGAACTCAAAGACGACGCCAGCGCGGAGGTTGTCGATGACGCCGGGCTTGTGGAGGTGGAAGTAGTCGACGTAGATGTAGAGGAACATGAAGCTGGTCCATGCGGCGGCGAGCTTGGCCTGCACGGGGATCGGCGGGTTGTCGAGCAGGTTCGGGGTGTTCGTTCGGATGGTCATCGGTTCTTCTTTCGAGAGGAGCGGTCCGTCCGCCGGAGTGGCGGCAGGTTGGGGCGTGCATACGCACGGGTTGGGTCGTTCTCGTCGGTCCGGTCGTCAGACGGTGACGACGACCTTCCCTCGGGTGTGGCCGGCCGCGACGTAGCGGAGGGCGGCGGCTGCTCCGTCGAGGTTGCGGGTGCTGCACACACCCGTCTCCTCGGCGCCAAACGCCTTGGCGATCTGTACGGCGAAGGAGCCCACGCCGCCCGACGTGCCCGTGACCAGCACCGTCTGGCCCGGTCGAACGTTCGTGATCTTGCGCAATGCCTGCAACGCCGCCATGGCCGAGGCGGGCACCGCTGGCGCGTCCACGACCGACAGGTTGGCGGGCACGGACAAGAGGTTGTCCGCCGGGACGCAGGCGGACTCCGCGAGCGTTCCAGCGGTGCTCCGGCCGAACACCTCGTCGCCGGGGCGGAGAGCGGTAGCCCGACCTCGGACGACTCGAGCACTGAGGGCGGCCCGCATCGTCGTCGCCCCGGCCGGACTCGCCCCCGGCACCAGGCGTGCTCCGGCATTCGATCGCTGTTCGATTCCCACGGAAGCCTCCTCACGTCCGAGCTACGACCCTCGCTGATTCGTACATCGTACGTCGTACGCTGTACTACGAGTAGTACGCTGTACCATGACCGTACGCTGAACGATTGTCAAGCCGTTCGAGGGAGCGAGGAGACCCGTTGTCTGCAAGGGAACGACGCCAGGTCGCGTCAGATGCGGGGCTGAGCAAGAAGCGGGTGGTGGTCGAGGCGGTCCAGCTCGCCGACCGCGAGGGGGTCGGCGAGCTGAGCATGCGCCAGCTGGCTCGCGCGCTCGGCGCGGGCGCGATGTCGCTCTACCACTACGTAGCCAGCAAAGAGGACTTGCTGGACGCCATGATCGACGTCGTGTTCGAGGAGATCGAGCTCCCGCCTGAAGAGACCGACTGGCAGTCAGCGATGCGACGTCGGGCGGTATCCGCCCGACAGGTTCTCGCACGCCACCCGTGGGCGATCGGCCTGATGGAGTCGCGAACATCGCCGGGGCCTGCGAACCTCCGCCACCGCGAAGCGGTCACCGCCTGCCTGCGGAGGGCTGGCTTCCCGGTCTTGATGGCGACGCACGCCAACTGGTTGCTCGACAGCTATGTATACGGTTTCGCCCTGCAGGAAGCCAGCCTGCCGTTCGACACCGCCGATGAGTTCGCGGACATGGCCGAGGACGTCTTCCTGCCCCAGCTTCCTCCTGACGAGTTCCCCTACCTCAACGAGTCCGCCGCGGTGCTCGCCGCTGCCGGCTACGACCCGGCGGAGGAGTTCACCTTCGGCCTCGACCTCGTCCTAGCCGCCCTCGAGCCCCTGAGAGTGCCTACGTGAGCCTCCATCGGTGATGTCGTTATGTGATCGTGTGGATTTGTAGTGTTACCGCCAGTCTGCGGGTCCGGTTGTGCTGGGATGGCGCGGTGACTGAGCGCAAGCCGTACCCGAGCGACTTAACCGACGCTCAGTGGGCGTTGATCGAACCGGTCCCACGGCATGGAAGGCCGCGCACCCCTCGGTCAGCGGCCACGAAGGCAACCATGCGCTGCGGGAGATCGTCAACGCGATCCACTACCAGGGACGAACCAGCGTCCAATGGGACTGTCTCCCGCACGATCCGCCGCCCAAGGGCGCGACGTACTACTACTTCGCCAAATGGCGCGACGATGGCACCGACAAGACGATCCATGACCTGCTGCGCTGGCACCTGCGCGAGAAGAAGGGCCGATTAGCCGACCCGAGACTGGTCGTACTGGACACCCAAAGCGTCCACGTCGCGGTCGGCGTCCCCGCCACCACGACCGGCCGGGACGTCGCCAAGAAGGTGCCGGGACGCGAGCGAGGCCTGGCCGTAGACGTGCTGGGCCTGGTCATCGCGGTCGTCGTGCTCGCGGCCTCAGCCCACGAGAATTTGTGCCCCAGCCAAAACGATGGGTCGTCGAGCAGACCTACGGAATCTTGATGTTCCACCGGCGCCTGATCCGCGACTACGAGCACCGTCCAGCCAGTTCTGAATCACGGGTGTATTGGGCGATGACGGACGTGATGTCCCGGCGCCTGACCTCCGCGACCCCGTCCTGGCGGTGGACATGACCAGGCCCGATACCCGCCCGCCCGATCCCGGAACCTGGCTTCTGGACCGCCTCGATACCCGCGAACAGGCCCTGACCCGCCAGATCGAGCAGACCCAGACCGACATCGACTCCCTGACCGCGCGGCTCAGTGAACTCAGCCAGGAGGCCGAGCATCTGCGGATCAGCCGCAAGACGCTCCTGTCCCTCGCTGAAGCGGCCCCCGCTCCGGCCGAACCGGACGCGCCGCCGCTGGTCGGCTTCGATCATCCCGACTACCAGCGGATCCTCACCGTCTTCAGCGAGACCGGCGGCTCGCTGCGCGCCCGCGACCTGGCTCTGGCGATGGACCTGCCCCTGACGCCCAACGGCATCCAAAACGTCCGCGCCAAGCTCAAACGCCTGACCAGCCGCGGCATCCTCATCGAAACCGAGCCCGGTTTGTTCACTCAGCCGTGACGACAGACCGAGCGGCGACCCATCGACCAGCAGACCTCATCCAACCGCAACGACGAAAAGGGCGTCAGCTCACGTAACGCACTCTTACCTCGAAGGCGTCTCCCCGCCGGGGAGTCCCGCCGGCGGAACGGCCGTGTGGACGGGTGCCTGTGGACGCCGTTCGGCCGCTGGACCGGGGGCCGTGCCTCGTCGGCCGGCGTGAGCGCCGGTGACGCCGTGGGAGGCCGTCGACGGTGCCGCGGGAGCGTCGGTCGACGGTGCCGCGGAGTGCCCGGTGAACGGTGCCGCGGGAGCGTCCGGGGGCGCTGTGGCGAGTGCCGTCAACGGCGTTCCCGTGGCGCGGGAACCCGGCTGTCAACGGGGCTGTCAGCGGTGTCCCCGTGGGGAAGGTGTGGTGATCCGGGTGGTCCTCGATTGATTTCGCATCGCGCTGCCGAGGCGTGTATGGTTACTCCTGTCCGCAGGGCGAAAGCCAAGCCGGACAGGCCCCTTTAGCTCAGTCGGCAGAGCGTCTCCATGGTAAGGAGAAGGTCTACGGTTCGATTCCGTAAAGGGGCTCGACAGCCTCAAGGCCCTGACCATCCGGTTGGGGCTTTTGGCTTGGGTGGGCCTCTGGAGCCACCCGCGACCCCCCAAGATTCCCGGCGCACGGGCGGGCATACCGGGGAAACCCGGAAGCGATGGCCCTGACCTGCGCAAGTACGCAGTCACTCTGCGGGTCGGGTATCCTTGCGGGGGCCGTCAGTTTTGTCGGCCGCAAGGCGGAGTAGCTCAGTCAGGCAGAGCAAACGGCTCATAATCGTTGTGTCGCCGGTTCAAGTCCGGCCTCCGCTACTACCCTCCCGGGTCCTTCTTCATGGGGAGTCGGCGTGGGTTGTCCCAGTCCCAAACGTAGAAAGGCACTCCCAAGTGGCTGCCACCGACGTTAGGCCGAAGATCACGCTGGCCTGCCAGGAGTGCAAGCACCGCAACTACATCACGCGGAAGAACCGGCGTAATGACCCGGACCGGCTTGAGCTGAAGAAGTACTGCCCCAACTGCAAGACGCATCAGGCGCACCGCGAGACCCGCTAAGTCTCTGCGAAGCCTCCCGGTCTCCCCGGGAGATGGGTACCTTCAGCAGCACTCTCATACTCGAACACAGACCGGCGCCCTCCGTGAGGGCGCCGGTCTGTCGTATCCGCACAGCTTTTCCGTCCGGGTGTTGACCGTGCTCGACAGCCGGACTCCGGCGCGGACCGGGCTACCGTTTTCCGGGGGGCGTCCGGGAGGACGATCCCCGGAATCTTGTTCTGTTACTGTCGGCCTCACCAGCTCGGTATCCGCAAAGGAGCACGATGGCTCTGAACCGTGATTTCGTCGGGCGGGCGTCCGCGCCCTCCCCGCCCTACGAGGTCAGCCGTGTGAAGATCAAAGAGTTCGCGACGGCGATCGGCGACGACAACCCGATCTACCGGGACCGCGAGGCCGCCCAGGCCGCCGGTCACCCGGACCTGATCGCCCCGCCGACCTTCCCCATCGTGTTCAGCCTGGCAGGCGGCTCGATCCTGGAGGACCCCGAGCTCGGCCTGAACTTCGCCATGGTGGTCCATGGCGAGCAGCGGTTTGAGTATCGGCGTCCGATCCACGCCGGCGACGAGCTGGTCACCGTCTCGACGGTGACCGACATCCGCAGCGTCGGCCGCAACGAGTTCATCACCGTGAAGAGCGACGTCACCACCGTCGAGGGCGAGCTCGTCTGCACGACCTACAACACCATCGTCGAGCGTGGAGGGGCGGGCTGAGATGGCCGCGACTGTCAAGTACGACGATGTCCAGACGGGTCAGGAGATTCCCGCCGTCGACTATCCGGTCCGCCGGGTCAACCTGGTGATGTACGCCGGGGCCTCCGGCGACTTCAACCCCATCCACTGGAACGAGCGTTTCGCCAAGACCGTCGGCCTGCCCGACGTCATCGCGCACGGCATGTACACCATGGCGCAGGCCGGCCGGTTCGTCACCGACTGGGCGGGCGACCCGGGCGCGATCGTCGACTACGGCGTGCGGTTCTCCTCCATGGTGGTCGTCCCGGACGACGAGCAGGGCACCGTCATCACGGTGAGCGGCGTCGTCGAGCAGAAGCTTGAGGACAAGCGCGTGGTGATCGCGCTGACCGCCAGGTCCGGCGACTCCCGGGTGCTCTCCAAGGCCCGCGCGGTGGTCCAGCTGGCTTAGGGGTCTGCGGTGAGGTCCGGGACGGGGTCCACCCGGCCTGCCCGGGGTAGGCGCGGCCGGAGTCGCCCGCCGTACCGTCCGGGGGTGCGGTGCCGGTACGGCGGGCCTGGGATCAGCTCTTGGGCATCAGGACGGTGTCGATGATGTAGACGGTGGCGTTGCGGGTGGGCACGTTGCCGCAGACCACGGCCGCGTCGTTGGCTCTGAGGTCCTCGCCCGAGCCCGTGGTGGTCACCTTGCCGCCCTGCAGGGTGGCGAAGGAGCCGTTCTCCAGGTCGGCCGGGGTCTTACGCCCCTGCACGACGTGGTAGGTGAGGATGTCGGTGAGGGTCTTCTTGTCGGCCAGGACCTTCGTGAGGGTCTCCTTGGGGATCTTGGCGAAGGCGTCGTTGGTGGGCGCGAAGACGGTGATGTCCTCGGCGGCGTTGAGCGTGTCGCCCAGCCCGGCCTTCTGCACCGCGGTGACCAGGGTGGACAGCACCGGGTTGTTGGAGGCGGCGGTGGCCACCGGGTCATCGGCCATCCCCGTGAAGCTGCCCTCGCCGGAGGCCGGGACGGCCGAGCAGGCGGCGCCGAACGGCATGGCCGCGGGCGACGCCGAGTCGGAGGCCATCGCCGGCGTGGGTGCGGCGCCGCTCGTAGCCGGAGAGGAGGCGGTGTCGCCGCCACATGCCGCGGTCAGCGACATGGCCATGGCCAGGACCGGCGGAGCGAGAAAACGAGCCTTCATGACCTTCATGATGATTTTCCTCTGTGTGTGATCGGACGGAGTGGAGTGTGGTCAGGGGTGGTCATCGGACGGTCACCAGGACCGAATGCCAGCCGGTGGCGCCATCGGGGAAGGGCGGCACTCGCTGTTGCGGCTGGGTGTGGCCGGCGGCGTCGGTGGCACGGACCTCCAGGCGGTGGTCACCGGGGGTGGCCTGCCAGTCCAGGTGCCACTGGCGCCAGGTGTCCGGGCTGGGAGAGGGCGCCAGCCGGGCCTGCCGCCAGGGGCCGCCGTCCACCCGGACCTCGACGGCGGCCACCCCGCGATGCTGGGCCCAGGCGGTCCCGGCGATGGTGGCCGGCCCCGCGACCAGCCGGGTGAAGGGCTTGGGCACCTCGATGCGCGAGGCGGTCTTGACGGGGGCGTGCCCGGCCCAGCCACGGATGGACCAGTAGGCGCGTTCGTCGGCGAAACGGGTGAGCTTGATCTCGGTCACCCATTTGGTGGCCGAGACATACCCGTACAGGCCGGGAACGATCATCCGGGCGGGGAAGCCGTGCGCCGGGGGCAGGACCTCGCCGTTCATGCCGACGGCCAGCAGCGCGTCCCGGCCGTCCAGTACGGCCTGCACCGGGGTGCCGCAGGTCCAGCCGTCCGCCGAGCGCGACAGAATCTGGTCCGCGTCCGCCTGTACCCCGGCCTGGCGGAGCAGGTCGGCCAGGTCGACGCCGAGCCAGCGCGCGTGGCCGACGTAGGGGCCGCCGACCTCGTTGGACACGCACGTCAAGGTGATGTCCCGCTCCGTCAGCGGCCGGGCGAGAAGGTCGTCGAAGGTCAGCTCGACCGGCCGGTCGACCAGGCCGTGAACGCGCAGCAGCCAGTCCTGGCGCGGCACACGTGGAATGACCAGGGCGGTGTCCACCCGGTAGAAGTCGCTGTTCGCGGTGGTGAAAGGGCCCAGGCCCGGAAGGCGCAGGTCACTGCCCACGGGCAGCGGCGGCGCCGGCCGGGCCGGTCGGGGCAGCACCAGCCGCGCCCCGTCGGCGGCGGTGTCCCGGGCGGCGCTCACCGCCCGCCCCAGACCGCCGGTGACCGCGGCGAACCCCAGCACCGTGGCCGCGGTGCGTAGCAGTGCCCGCCGATCGGCCGTCCGGCCGGCCGTGGCCGGGCCGGGCGCCCGGGCGGGATCGGCGGTGGCCGGTGTGGTCGCGGCGATCTCGCCGCCGGTGGCCTCCTGTGCGGTCGCCGGGTATGTCGTGGTCGCGGGGGAGGGAGACGGTTGTCCTTCCGGTGCCGGTTCGCCGGGTGGGGCGGGGCGTTCGGTGTTCGGGCGCGAGGTGAGGGCGCGGAGCCAGGCGCGGCGCATCAGGTGCAGCGCCGTCGCCCCGGTGGCGGCGGCCAGCACGGAGGGCAGCACGTCGAGGGGGACCGCGCTGGGCCGTGACAGCGCCGCCGCGGCGGCGACCAGGCCAAGCGAGATCAGCCCGCCGCCGGCCAGACGGGGATGCCGGGGCACGGCCAGGCCGACGGCGACCGCGAACGCTGCCACCACGGACGTCAGGGTCAGCAGCAGGACGTTCTTGTCGTCGTCGCCGAAGGCGCGGATCGCGAAGTCCTTCAGCCATGCGGGGGTGAGATCGACGAACGCCGAACCCACCGCGAGCAGCGGGCCGGCCTGTGGCCGTGACAGGGCCGCCGCCAGCTCCGCGGCACCCAGGGCCGCCCCCGCCGCGAGCAGACCGCAGGCTGCCGCCGTGATGCTGGAGTTGGCTGGTTTCTTGACCGTCACATCAGGGTTTCGGAGTCATGGCGCGGAAGGATTGGCCGCGTCGGCGGTTTTCCCCCGCCATCGCGTCAAGGACCACCGCCGTGCCCCCCGAGGTACGGCTCAGGCCCCCACCCTGATCGGGGCCGGGGCCTGACGTGGGGAAGGACGCGGATCAGGTGGCCGGCACGTCCAGCAGGAGCAGCGGCACGGTGGTGGGCTGGGCTGAACCACCGGCGGGCTCGACGGTCACTCCCACCTTCGTGACGCCGGCGTCCGGCGCGGTCACCACCGGCACCGTGTGGCCGCCGGCGTCGGGGCGCAGCAGCCCCGCCGACCGGATCCGCCCCGGCGCGAGCTGCCACAGCTGGTAGGTCCGGCTCTCGGGCAGGGCGGCCAGCCCCGAGGCCAGGAACACCAGACCGCCCCGCGACCGTGAAATGATCACGGTGCCGCTGCCGCCTCGTTCAGCCGGGGCGGTGGTGGTTCGCGCGTCCGGCGCCGCGATCACCATGGCGATGTCACGGTTGGCCTGCCGCGCCCGCTCCAGCTGGTCCTGAGCCCGGATCGCGACGGTACCCGCCGCCACCGCGGCCACCGAGGCGGCGACGGCGACCACCGCGACCAGCCGGGGCCACCACCTCGATCCTCCCGCCCGGTCATGCCGGGAAACGGCTGCCGGTGGGAGGGCCGGAGGCACCGGGGGGAGCTGACGGACCTGGCCGATCTCGGCCATGACCCGCTCCCTCAACAGCGGCGGAGGCTCCACGGCGGCGGCCAGCCCCATCCGGGCGACCGTCTCGGTGAGCCCCCGTATCTCCTGGGCGCACTCGGAGCACCGGCCCATGTGCTCTTCGAAACGCCGCCGCTCCAGCTCGTCGTCGATGGCGTCCAGCGCGTAGGCGCCCGCCAGTGTGTGCGGGTCCTGCCCGCCGGCCGTGGCGTTCATCGTTCCACCCCCAGGCAGTCGCGAAGGCGGATCAGCCCGTCACGCATCCGGGTCTTCACCGTCGGCAACGGCACCTTCAGCAACTCGGCGACCTCACGATAGGAGTATCCGCCGTAATAAGCGGAGGTAACCGATTCTCGTTGCAACGGTGTCAGCCCCTCCACGCACCGGCGCAGCCGGTCGCGCTCCAGCCGGCCCTCCACCGACTCGGCCACCTCGTCGAAGGGGCGGTGGACGTCCAGCCGTGCCGCACGTTCCTCTCGGTCGGTACCGGCCTGAGCCGAGCGCACCCGGTCGATCGCACGGCGGTGCGCGATCGTCATCACCCAGGCCAGCGCCGAACCCCGGTCCGGGTCGTACCGGGCGGCGCCGCGCCATATCTCCACCAGGACCTCCTGCGCGACCTCCTCGCTCTGCGCCCTGTCACGCACCACCCGCAGCACCAGGCCGTACACCCGCGGCGCCACCAGCTCGTACACCCGCTCAAAAACCGCGCGATCACCCCGGGCGACCGAGCTCAGCAGTTCCTCCAGTTCCGGCGGCCGGTGATCGCCGCGGTGGTCGACATCCGGGTGCGATTCGCGTTTCGGTCTCATGTACCTTCCTTCGCCGTCGAACGCCGACGCGTACACATCCCCTTCGGAGCGGGGCCCTTCACGGACTGCCGGGGCGCGCGTCCGTTCCGGCCATCGTGGCCGGGAGTCCCGCCGGACCCGCGGCCGTGTGCCGGGGCCGGTCCGCGCCACGTAGGCTGGTCGCCGGATTTCGCACCGGGGGTGGAGACGGGTATGACTGAACGGGTCGCGGGGGTACGGCTGGCGCCGTACACGACGTTGGGGCTGGGCGGACCGGCCAGGGCGTTCGTGGCGGCCGGGTCGGCGGAGGAGATCGTCGAGCTGGTGGCCGAGGCGGACCGGTCGGGGGAGCCCGTGCTCGTGCTCGGCGGGGGCAGCAACCTGGTCGTGGCGGATGAGGGGTTCGACGGACTGGTCGTGCACGTCGCCTCGCGGGGGATCGAGATCGACGGGGACCGGGTGACCGCGCAGGCGGGGGAGGACTGGGACGCGCTGGTCGCCCTCGCGACGGCGGAGGGGCGGTCCGGGGTCGAGTGCCTGTCCGGGATCCCGGGGCTGGTCGGGTCCACGCCGATCCAGAACGTCGGCGCCTACGGGCAGGACGTGTCGCAGACGGTCACCGGGGTGCGGGTCTACGACCGCGGGACCGGTGAGGTGCGCGACCTCGCCGCGGGGGAGTGCGGGTTCGCCTACCGGCACAGCGCGTTCAAGGAGGAGCCGGGCCGGTACGTCGTCCTGGCGGTCACCTACGAGCTGGCCGGGGACACGATGTCCGGCCCGATCGCCTACCGGGAGCTGGCCGCCCGGCTGGGTGTCGCGCTGGGCGGGCGGGTGCCGCTGGCGCGGGCCAGGGAGGCCGTGCTGGAGTTGCGCAGGGGCAAGGGGATGGTGCTCGACGGGGCTGACCCCGACACCCGGAGCGCCGGTTCGTTCTTCACCAACCCCGTCCTCACCGCGCGGCAGGCGGCCGAGCTGGAGCTGCGCGTTCCCGGTTTTCCCCGCTGGGACATGCCCGGGGGCGCCCTGAAGGTTCCCGCGGCCTGGCTGATCGAGAACGCCGGGTTCCCGAAGGGCTACCGGCGCGGCCCCGCGCGGATCTCCACCAAGCACACCCTCGCCATGACCAATCCCGAGCTGTCGGCGACGACCGCCGACCTCCTCGACCTGGCCCGTGAGGTCAGGGACGGGGTCTGGGAGAAGTTCGGCGTCACGCTCGTCAACGAGCCCGTGATGGTCGGCGCCCAACTCTGACCCGCGACTCAGACCTGTTCCCTCCCTCCTCGGCGGACGCCTCCGGCCGGCGGGGCTCCCACGCCTGTTACAGTCGGAGGGAAACACCCGAAGGGGAGTAGTCCCAATCGCGTGATCGACATGCTGGCGCCTCCGGGCGCCCGGTCGCGCGGGCCTCGAAACGAGGCGGACGAGACCTTCGGCCTGGCAGGCACAAGATGGATGCCGCCGGGCCGAAGTCGTGCCCGAGACTCCCCGAGGGCTCCTTCCGGCCCGGCCGCGCGGAAGGGCACCTCGTTGGAAGCGTTCTGGATCAGTCTCGCCGTGATCTTCGTCGCCGAACTCGGTGACAAAAGCCAGCTCATGGCGATGACCTTCGCGACCCGGTTCAGGCCGTGGCCGGTCCTGGCCGGCATCACCGTGGCCACCGCCGTCGTTCACCTGGTCAGTGTCGGCGTGGGCCGGCTGGCGGGCGACCTGATTCCCACCACGGCGATCACGGTCGTCGCGGGCGTCGCCTTCCTCGGTTTCGCCGCGTGGACGCTGCGCGGGGACGAACTGACCGAGGAGGAGGCGCGGAAGGCGGAGCGCACCACCCGGTCGGCGCTCATCGCGGTGACCGTGGCCTTCCTCCTCGCCGAGCTCGGTGACAAGACCATGCTGGCCACCATCACGCTGGCCACGCAGTACGGCTGGTTCGGCACCTGGCTCGGCTCGACGGTCGGCATGGTCGCCGCCGACGCGCTGGCCATCGCGGTCGGCCGGATGCTCGGCAGGCACCTGCCCGAGAAGGCCGTCCGGTACGGCGCCGCCGCGGCGTTCGCCGTCTTCGGCGTGCTTCTGCTGGTCGAGCCCCTGCTCGGCCGATCGTAGGAGGACCCGGGCGCGTGCCGGGGTCCTCCTACGACGACCTCGCCCGATCGAACGCCGGCGGTCAGGGCCGGGGCAGGCGTTCCCGGATCTCCTGAACGCCGGGGTTGACCAGGCCGGACCCGTCGGGGAGGACCACGGTCGGGATCATCCAGGAGCCGCCGCCGATCTCGGTGATGATCTCGACGGCTCCCGGCGTCCGATCGACGTCCACCTCGACGAAGGGGATGTCCGCGCGGGTGAGCGCGGCCTTCAGGCGGTGGCAGTGGCCGCACCAGGGAGCGCTGTAGACGGTAAGGGAGTCCATGTAATTCCCCATTCGAAAGGTGGGATTGACCCGGATGCCATCTAGCGAATACTCTCCTGAGCCAACTGGATAGTAATGGTAGACGCAGCAGCTAGATAGGCTGACTGGTCGCACGAAAGTAGGTCCCCGTGGCCGATCTCCCCAACGCCGCCCTCACCCGGCGCTCCCTCCTGAGGTCCATGGCCATCGTGGGTGGCCTGGCGGTGGTGCCCGGCCTGACCACCGCCTGCGGCTCGACCGGACAGGCCGACCCGGCCGAGAGCCCCGGCGGGGCGGCGGGCTCCCTCGACCTCCTCAGGGTCGCGCTGCCCTCCTCCATCAGCTCGCTGGACGCGAGCAAGGAGGCGGGCATCATGAACTACGTCGTCGCCCTCCTGTGCCAGGAGGCGCTCGTCGGGGTCGGCCGGGACGGCAGCCTCCAGCCCGCTCTCGCCGAGTCGTGGGAGAGGAGAAACCCCACGACCTACGTCTACAAGATCCGTGGCGGTGTGACCTTCGCGGACGGGACCCCGCTGACCGCCGACGACATCGTGGCCAGCCTCGACCTGCACGCGAAGAAGGGCTCCACCTCGGCCTTCGCCTACGCCTACGCCAACGTGGACAAGATCGAGGCCAGTGGTCCCGCCGAGGTCACGATCAGGCTGAAGCAGGGCGACGCCTCCTTCGCCTGGACCCCCTCGCCGGGGACCCTGCTCGTCACGAGCAGGAAGTTCATCGACGCCACCGGCAAGGACATCGGCACCCCCACCGGGAAGATCCTCGGGACCGGTCCGTACAGGGTGACCGAGTTCGCACCCGACTCGCACGTGACGATGGAGCGCAACGACGCCTGGTGGGGTGGCAAGGCGCCGTACCGCCAGATCAGGCTGGACTTCATCCCCGAGGAGTCCACCCGGTTGCTCGCCATGAGCGGCGGCTCGGTGGACGTCGCGCTGAACGTCCCCGCCGAGCAGATCGACCAGTGGAAGGCGATCTCCGGAGTCGAGCTGAAGACGGCCAGCGACCGTTCCCTGGTCACGCTCGCCTTCAACACCGCCAAGAAGCCGTGGAACGACGTTCACGTCCGCAGGGCGGTGGCCCACGCGGTCGACCGGGAGGGCATCGTGCGCAGCGTCCTGCGTGGCCACGGCCAGGTCGCCACCACCGTTCCCGACCCCGCCCAGTGGGGCGGCGTGCTCGGTGAGGCCGAGGTCAAGAGCCTGTACGCGAGCATCCCGCAGTACGGGTTCGACCTCGCCAAGGCACGTGCCGAACTCGCCCTGTCGTCGGTTCCGAACGGTTTCAGTGACGTGCTGACCTATCCGGGCAGCGGACCGCAGCTCGGCCGGGCCGCGCTCACCCTCGCCGAGAACCTCAAGACCATCGGGATCACCCTGGAGGTCAAGGAGATCCCGCTCGAACAGTGGATCGCCGAGCTCGGCAAGCACGCCTCCGGCGTCTACCTCGGCTGGTACTTCGCCACCACGGGCGATCCCTCGGAGTACATCCAGCAGCTTCTCAACGGCGCCTTCGCCGGTGAGAACGGTTCCAACATCGCCGAATACGCCAACACCGAGGTGACCGGCCTGCTCGACGCGGCCAAGAAGGGGACCGACGACGCGGCCCGGGGCAAGCTCCTCGGGGAGGCGCTGGTGAGGGCCGCGGCCGACGTTCCCTACCAGCCGCTCTGGTGGGGCGAGGCGGCGACCGCCTTCGGGCCGAAGGTCGGCGCCGGAGAGTTCGGACCCTACTTCTTCGTCGGCCCCTGGGCCACCAAGCTCTCAGCGCGCTCATGACCCGGTCGTCACGGACGGCACTGCTGGAGGCGCACACGGCGCTGGCCGCCCTGCGGGTGCCCGACGCCGTGGCCCTGCATCCCTCGGGCGATCGCGTCGCCTGCGTCCTGCCGCCCCCCGTCCCCGATGTCCCCGGTGTTCCCGGCGTCTCCGGCTCGGGACCCGTGGCGCACGTGCTCGACCTCGCCGGAGGCGGCGTTCCGGTTCCGGTGCCCGAGACCCCGGGACGGTGGCACGCCCTCACCCGCTGGCTGCCGGACGGGCGGTTGCTGCTCGCCTCCGGTGCCGGAGCGGACCTCGACCACGTCGAGGTCCGCTCCGGAGACGACCCCGTCCCCACCTGGCGGGTCCGGGCGGACGGGGAGATCGAGGACCTGGTCGCGGGCGACGACGGGACCGTGCTCGTACGGAGCGCGGACCCCGGCAGTGAGCGCGACGGCAGCCACCTCGGACTCCGGGTGCACGACCGCTCCGACCCCTTCGTCCGGACCCCCGGCGGACGGCTGCGGCGGCTCGCCTGGGCCGAGGTCGGCGCCCCGTCCCTGCGGCCGATCCCGCTGAAGGACCTGACCGTGTGGGACGCGGACTGGCGTGGCGGTGTCGCGCTGGCCGTGACCTCGGTGGACGAGACACCCGCCGGGTACTACCGGCCCAGGCTCGACCTGATCGACCCCGAGACCGGCGGAACCAGGACCCTGCTGCGCACCTCCTGGCAGCTCAACCGCCCCCGGCTGGCACCCGGTGGACGTGCCGCCGTCGTGATCGAGGGGCTGTCCATCGTCTCCGGGCGGATCGTCCACATCGACCTGGTCACCGGCGAGGTGACCCGGCTGCCCGCCGTCGACGACGTCACCGACCTCGGCTGGCTGGACGGGCGCACCCTGTGGTTCACCGGATGGTCGGGCACCGGGACCCACGGCGGCACGGTGAGCGCCGACGGCCGTGTGCTGAGCCGCTGGACCGCCTGGGGCACCCTGGGCGGGCGTGACGGGCAGCCGTCTCTCTCGGTCGACCGCGCCGGCGGGTTCGCCGCGGCCGTCTGGGAGACGGCCGAACGGCCGCCGGAGATCGCGGTCGCCGGGGTGGCGGAGGGCGACTGGCGCCAGGTCACCGGCCTCAACGACGATCTGGCCCGGCTGGCCGTACACCAGGAGGAGGTGACCTGGACCGGCCCCGGCGGGCTCACCGTCCAGGGGCTCCTGCTGACGCGCCGGACGGCCAAGCCGCCGGACCGGGCGTCCGAGGAGGCGCCCAGGGACGCGTTCGGGGAGGTGACCGGGGAGAGGTTCGGGGAGGCTCTGAGGGAGACGTCCGGGGAGGCCCGGCCGCTTGTCGTGATCGCGCACGGCGGCCCGACCTGGCTCTGGTCCAGTGCCTTCGCGCCGGCCGAGTCCGGGCAGCTCGCTCTGCCGCTCGCGCACGCGGGCGCCGCCGTACTGTTGCCCAACCCCCGGGGCAGTAGCGGGCGAGGCCAGGACTACGCGCGCCGCGTCATCGGGTGCGTCGGCCAGGAGGACCTGGGCGACGTCCTCGCCGGGGTGGACCACCTCGTCGGGCGCGGGGTGGCCGATCCGGAACGGCTGGCCGTGCTCGGGCTGAGCTACGGCGGCTATCTCAGCGCGTGGGCGGTGACCCGTACGGACCGGTTCCGGGCGGCGGTGGTGATGTCCGGGGTCGCCGACTGGCTCAGCTTCGCCACCGGCAGCAACCTCGCCGGCGGCTACGACCCGCTCTACCACCGCGAGGCCGACGTGGCCACCCCCGAGGGCAGGGAGTTCCTCGCCGCCCGCTCACCGGTCTGCCACGCCGCCGACGTCACCACCCCGACGCTGATCCTGCACGGAGCCGAGGATCGCACCACCCCGCTCGGCCAGGCGGAACAGCTCTATCGTGCCTGGTCGGCGGCGGGTGTCCGCACTCAGCTGGTCGTCTACCCTCGGGAGGGCCACGAGCTGACCGAGCCGGAGCACCGCCGGGACGCGGCGGAGCGGGTGGCCTCCTGGCTGGCGGGGAACGGGGTGCTGTGATGGGAAGGCGAAGCTGGGCCGCCTTCCTGCTGCGCAGGCTCGCGGGCACCGCCGCCGTCGTCGCGCTGCTGTCGATCGGTGTGTTCGGTCTGCTCTACCTCGCCCCGGGGTCGATCCAGCAGACCCTGCTCGGCACCCGCCCCGCCACACCGGAGACCATCGCCGCCATTCAGGCCCGTTACCACCTGAACGACCCGCTGCCCGTGCGGTATCTCAGCTGGCTCGGCGGTGTCCTCAGGGGAGACCTCGGCGTCTCCATCAGGACCGGGATGCCGGTCTCCGACATGCTCGGGCAGCGACTCCCGCTCACCCTGGCGCTCACCGGGTACGGCACGCTGCTGTCGCTGCTCGTCGGCATCCCGCTGGGCGTGGTGGGCGCGCTGCGCCGAGGGCGGGCCGTCGACCGCCTGGTGGTCACCGCGGGAGTGGTGGGGCTGAGTGCGCCGCCGTTCGCCGTCGGCCTGCTGCTGCTCGTGGTGTTCGCCGCCTGGCTCGGCTGGTTTCCCGTGTACGGCACCGGTGAGAGCCTGGCCGATCAGCTCTGGCACCTGACGCTGCCCGCCGCCGCGCTGGCCGTCGGCGCCGCAGGCATGCTCGTCCGTTTCAGCCGGGCCGCGCTCATCCGCGAGCTGGACCAGGACTACGTGGTGTTCGCCCGCGCGCGCGGCCTGAGCGGCCCCGCCGTCCTCGGCTACGCGCTGCGTAACTCGCTGGTCCCGATCCTCACCGCCGCCGGGCTCATCGTGACCGGCATGCTGGCCGGAACCGTACTGGTCGAGGTCACCTTCGCGCTGCCCGGTCTCGGCTCCCTGCTCGTCGACTCGGTCACGTTCAAGGACGTGCCGGTCGTCCAGGCGCTCGCGCTGCTGCTCACCCTGCTCATCGCCGCCGTCAACCTCCTGGTCGACGTCGGCTACTCGGCCGTGGACCCGAGGGTCCGGCTCGACGGGAGGCCGTCGTGAGGCGCCCGCCGGTGAGCGTGGTCGCCGCGCTGGCCGTCCTCCTCGCGGTCGCGGTCGCCGCCGCGTTCGCCCCCTGGCTCGTGCCGGGAGCCACCGGCCAGGACCTGATGCTGGGCATCACCCGGCCGGGCCCCGGTCATCCGCTCGGCACCGACGACCTCGGCCGTGACGTGCTGGAACTGCTGGTCGCGGGCGCCCGTACGGCGGTGCCCGGCGCGTTGTGCGTCGCCGCCGGGTCCATGCTGATCGGCAACCTCGTGGGACTGCCCGCCGGATACCTCGGCGGCTGGGCCGACGCGCTGGCCATGCGCTGGGCCGACCTGATGTTCTCCCTGCCCGCGCTCCTGGTGGCCATCGTCGTCGCCGGTGTGCTGGGCGGCGGGTACGGTCTGGCGATCGCCGTGCTGGTCGTGCTGTTCGCGCCCACCGACACGCGGGTGGTGCGCGGGGCCGTACTGGAGCAGCGGTACCGGCCCTACGTGGAGGCCGCGCGGCTGAAGAACCTCTCCGCCTGGCGGATCATGATCAGGCACGTCTGGCCGAACATCGCCCCGGTCGCGCTGGCCAACGCCTTCCTCAACTTCGCCTACGCGCTGGTGTCGCTGGCGTCGCTGTCCTTCCTCGGCCTGGGGGTGCCCGCGGGTTCGCCCGACTGGGGGCGCACACTGTCCGACAACCGTACCCAGATCCTTGCCAACCCCTGGGCCGTGATCGCTCCCGGCCTGGCCATCATCGCCACCGCCGCCGCGCTCAACATCGTGGGCGACTGGCTCTACGAGCGCGTCGACCGGCGCGGAAGGGCACGCTGAGATGGGAATCGGAGCCGAGGGGCCCGGGGGCGAGAAGTCCAGAACCACGGAGTCCGGGTCGGGCGCGTTCGGCGGGAAACGGCCTGATGCCGGAGGTCTGCGGGTCGAGGGCCTCGCCGTACACCAGCCGGCCACCGGGCGGACCCTCCTGTCGGAGGTCTCCTTCGAGGTCGCGCCCGGTGAGTCCGTGGCGATCGTGGGCGAGTCCGGATCGGGGAAGTCGCTCACCGTCCGGGCCGTGCTCGGCCTGCTGCCCCGCGGCCTGGAGGCCACCGGGCGGGTCCGCATCGCGGGTGAGCGGGTGGACGACGATCCGCGTGCCCGCGCACGGCAGCGCGGCGGAGTGGTCTCCCTCCTCATGCAGGACCCGTTCACCCTGCTCAACCCGTTGCGCAAGGCCGGACGGCAGATCGCTGACGGGCTGCCGGGGGGAGCCGACGCGGCGGTCGAGGTGCCCCGGCTGCTGGCCGAGGTCGGCCTGCCCGGGGACGTGGCCGGGCGCTATCCCTTCCAGCTCTCCGGAGGCATGCGGCAGCGCGTCGGGCTGGCGGCCGCGCTCGCGGGCGGCCCCCGGGTGCTGGTGGCCGACGAGCCGACGACCGCGCTCGACGCCACCACCCAGCGCGAGGTGCTCGCCCTCGTCCGGCGCGTTCAGCGCGAACGGGACATGGCGTTCGTGCTCATCACCCACGACCTGCGGCTGGCCTTCTCCACCTGCGACCGGGTGGTGGTGATGTACGCGGGCCGGATCATGGAGACCGGTGGCGCCTCGGCCGTACGGGACGAGCAGCTCCACCCCTACACCCGGGCGCTGCTGGCCGCCGAGCCGCCCGCGGACCGGCGGCTCGCCGTCATCCCCGCCGTGCCGGGCTCCGTGCCCGCCCACGACGCGGTGACGGACCGGTGCGCCTTCGCCGACCGCTGCGCCCTCGCCGTGACCGAGTGCCGCACCGGGACGCCCAGGCCGCGTGCCGTACGGCGGGGCCGCGAGTCCGCCTGCCTGCGGGCCGGCGAGCTTCCCGCGCAGCCCGCTCCCGGACCGGGTGTCGCGCCGTCGCCGCCGGTCACCGCCGACCCGGTGCTCCAGGTGCGTGAGCTGCGCAGGACCTTCGCCGGAGCCGCCCGCCCGGCCCTCGCCGGGGTGAGCGTCTCCGTCGCCCCCGGCGAGGTCGTCGGGGTGGTCGGAGAGTCGGGGTCGGGCAAGACCACGCTCGCCCGCTGCGTCGCCGGCCTGGAACGCCCCGACGCGGGCACGATCGTGCTCGGCGGCGCCGACTGCTCCGACTACGGCCGGATGAGCCGTACGGCGGTGCGCCAGGCCCGGCGCACCGCACAGATGATCTTCCAGGACCCCTACTCGACGCTCAACCCCGCCCGGACCGTCGGGTCGGCCCTGACGGAGGCGCTCCGGGCCGACCGCCGTCCCGCCGCGCCGGGCGACGTCGCCCGGCTGCTGGAGTCGGTCGGCCTGAGCCGGGACATGGCCGGGATGCGTCCGGCGGGACTGTCCGGCGGTGAGCGTCAGCGGGTGGCGATAGCCCGCGCCGTGGCCGGTGAGCCCCGGCTGCTGATCTGCGACGAGCCGGTGTCGGCCCTCGACGTCTCGGTCCAGGCGCAGATCCTCGGCCTCCTGGCCGAGCTGCGGGAACGGCTCTCCATGGCGATGCTGTTCATCACCCACGACCTGGCCGTGGTGCGGCAGATCGCCGACCGGCTCTACGTGCTGGAGTCCGGCCGGTGCGTGGAGTCCGGCCCGGCCGGTCAGGTGCTCGACGCCCCGGCACACCCCTACACCCAGGCCCTCCTGGCCAGCGTCCCCGACGGCTCCCCGGCCTGGCTGTCCTGATGGAGCCGCCGAGGCTCGTCGGCCCGGTTCACACCGGGTCCGCGCGGAGGGGCTGCGGGTGGGGGTAGGGGTGCTGGGCGCGGAGCCGGGTGTGGTGGCGGGCCACCCGGTCGGCGGCCTGGTCCGGTTCGCTCGCCCGGTGGGAGGCGTCGATCGGCCGGTGCCGCCGGGTGTCCCAGCCCGCGCACCACCAGAGGCGGTCGCCGTTGGACCAGACCACCAGGCCCGCCCAGACCGAGACCAGCGCGAGTCCGTACCCGCCGTGCACGTCCGCCGCGATCCCGTGGCGCGTCAGCGCGTGCCGCAGCCTCTCGGCCGCCCGCACCGCCGGGCACGGGCCGGGAACCGGCGCCGTCACACCGTCACCTCCGGACCGGCCACCAGGATCAGCTCCACCACCTTCTCCGGCCGCTCCTCCCCGACCGTCCGAGGCCCGGGGGCATCGCGCAGGCAGACCAGGTAACAGCCCGAACGCGGCCCGATCGTCACCGTGGCCTCCCCCCGGCTTGGGGGACCGGTCACGATCAGCTCGGGCGGATACCGCTCCAGCCAGGACCGCAGGGCGGGCCGGTCGGGCCAGACCACGCCGTCCATCCGGTTGGCGTGGAGCCGGAGGCCGATCGTGTGGTGACACCGTGAACGGATTCCCCGCTCCTGGAGAAGCCGCTGCACCACGGCCAACGCCCTGTCCTGTTTTTCCGCCGTGGCCTCAGTGACCGTCTCGTCCTGTTTGGTGGTTAATTGCTTATCTATTTTGGCGGTGCGCTGCCTCATTCCATCCTCCCGGACTGGACCCGTGTGTTCTTTCAATGCTTCAATGTTTCCGTTAGGCGTCAATGGATCGCAATGGTGGGTGGCGGAAGAATAGTTGACGTTGAACGTCAATCCCTATGACGTGGGGCGGAAAGTGAAATGAGGGGAAGAGTTTCCGGGACGCGCCGTAAGGAGATCGAGAGGTCGGCTAAAGAGATCTACTTCGAGGGCATTCGACGCGGTTGGGCCACCGAGGAGACCGCCGACCGCATCCTGGTGGCCCTGCCGGAGGTTCTGCCGCTGGAGGCGTGGCGTTTCGCGAACGGCTGGACCCGCGCGGAGATCAGTGCCCGGCTGGACGCGCTCTACCAGGCCGACGGTCTTGCCGGGCCGGGACTCGACGGTGCGACCCTGTGCCGCTGGGAACACGGCGAGCGGCGGCCGTCCGATGAACGGATCGACTATCTGTGCCGTCTTTACCGGACGCGGCCGGACCGTCTTGGTTTCGGAGCCGATCACAGTCCCGGTGACGTGGACAGGTTGAGCCGGGCGGGGATCATTGACGCCTTCCCTCACACCAGCCGCGAGTCGGAGGAGGATCTGATTCGACGCATCTCGAACGCACGGCAACGTGTCAACCTGTTCGGTCTCACCAGAAATTTCTACGGGAACGACATGACGCTGCCGCATCTTGAGGCCAAGGCCGCTGCCGTTCCGATTCAGATCTTCGTGATGGACCCTCTCTGTCCCTCTCGTGAGGACAGGTACCGCATCGAACCGGCCGAAGCCGCGATGGAGGACCCGGAGCGGTATGTAAGGGAAATCCTGCGGCCCCTCCATCAGGTCACGCTCCGCCGCCCCAAGCTGCGGGTTTTCCTGTACAACTTCCCGTGCTCATTCGGCATCGAGGAGATCGACGACGTCTGCCGGGTCATGCTCTACGGTCACGGGAAACGCGGTACCCAGGGGCCGATCATGACATTCTCCGGCGGCGGTCCGGCGCACACGTACTTCGTCGACCAGATCAGGTGGCTGGAACGTTGCGCGAACAGTGAGGTCACACCGGAACCGTGGGCCGGCAAGGGCGTTCGGGTAAGACCTCTGGAACTGTAGGTGACATCGAGCCGGCTTGACCAGACGGAACGGTCTTGGTCAACTCCCCGTTGGAGTCTCTGTATTCCCTGGTCAGGCGCCTGCTCGGATCGTCCTTGCCCCTGAGGTCCGCCCGTTGGGTGCCCGGCGGCCTCGCCTTTTCCGTCACCGCGGTGGGTCTGGTCGGCGGGGTGGGCGTCGGTCGCTCTGCCGGAGGTGCCCGCCTCACGGGTGGGTTGTGGACGGCTCGCCTGGCGCTGTCGGCCATCGGTGCCGCCTCCGGAAGAGGCCTCCCTTACTCCGGATCGGCGGCCAGGATCAGGTCCACGACCTTCTCCGGCTGCTCGGGCTCGACCGCCTGGACACCGGGATCGTTGCAGAGGGACACCAGGTAGCAGCCGGAACGCGCGTCCACGGTCACCGTCGCCTCGCAGTGGTCCTGGGACGCGAGCACGGTCAGTTCCGGCGGGTACCGGCCCGTCCACGATCGGGGCGGGGTCTGATCAGGCCAGGTGACGCCGTCCACCCGGTTGGCGTAGAGCCGGAGGCCGATCGTGTGATGACAGCGGGCCCGGATCCCCCGTTCCTGGAGAAGCCGCTGCACGACGGCCAGTGCTCTGTCCTGGCTCTCCGCCGTGGCCTCGTCGATCGCCTCCTGAGGTTCAGTCTGTGCCGCGTGACCTGTCAACCGTCCTCCCGGATCGGAGTCGTCGGATTGGGGCGGCGAATGCCCTGGCACCCGCTCCTCCTCCTATTCTAGGAATCGCGGAGAGGGTTTATTTTCACACTTTTGGTGAAAGATCATGTCAGGAGAGTTCTTAGAGGGACATGCGGTTTTCGAGTCGTCTCAGGGATTCGGGAATGATTCGGTAATGGGAGGAGAGTTGCCGGACGGTTCTTCTCGCGGTGGCATGAAATCGGATCATCTCGGGGGCGACTTTTTCGGCCATGAAAAGTCGTTTCAGTGCCCTGTCCGCCCTGCCGACCTGGGTGAGGGCCCGTGCCATGTCGATCTCGTGGTGCGCCCGCCGAGCCGCACTCAGAGGGGGGGAGAAAACAAGTCTCTCGTCCATTTTGATTGCTTGATCGTAGTCGCCCATTTCTATGGCGACGGTGCATCCGTGTATCTGGACATTGGAGGTGTTCGCCTGGAGCCCGTAGGGGTCGCCGCGGTGGCCGCCGGGGATTCGGAGGACCGCCTCGGCCGCCAGGGCGTGGTGCTCCCACGCGTCCCCGCCGTGAGCGGCCAGGGCGGCGGCGACGGCGCCGCGCAGGTGTACGGCGGTGAGCACGTGCAAGGCCCCTGGACGGCTCTGGTCGATCCTGCCCGCCGTCTGTTTCATCAGCCGGGAGGCCAGGGGCCAGGAGCCGACGGTGAAAAGCTGCAGGGCGCGCGACAGGTCGGCGATGTGGGGCAGGTTGGGGTCGTCGCCGAGGCCGGCGGCGTGTGAGGCCCGTTCGAGCGCGACCTGTCCCAGGTCGTGGTAGCCGAGCCTTCTGGACAGCGCGAACGCCAGGGAGAGCATGTTGCTCAGCAGCCGCCAGGCGCGGGGGTCCCCCGTCTCCGCGACATGGGCGGTCAGCTCCTCGATGGAGGCGGGCAGCAGCGCGCCGAGTCGCGCGTGGGCGGCGTCGCCCAGGAACACGCGCGCCCGGTTCCGCTCGGCGGTCAGCTCGTCCAGTGAACGCGGGGGAACCTCCGGTTCGGGGGCCATGTCGATGCAGGCGATGACACGGCGGATCTCCGGGATCGCCAGGTGGGCCGCGTCCGGACGCTGCTCCCCGCCCCGGCGGGGGCGCCCGTCGAGTTTGGCCCTGTCCTCGGAGAGCGCACGGGCCACGGCGGCGACGAGGGCGGCGGAGGCCACTTTATGGCCGGATTCGACTTTAGATAGAAGGCTGTAAGAAATCTTAGCCTTTGCCGCTAAAGCCTGTTGACTGAGTCCCCGATGCTTCCGAACTCTGGCAATACGCTGTCCGGTGTGCTCTCCGAAGTCACTACCAAGATCAGGGTCCCAGTCGTTCCCTGTCATGTCTGTGCCTTCCTCGCGGCTGCGCGGCATCTCCACCATAACCGCCCGGCCATGCCGGTGACATGAACATTGTTTTACCCGTTCTCATGCGCTCGCGGATGACGCGCGACGGCGAGGGCGGTGGCCTGGCCTTTTCCGCGGGTGGCCGTTGACTCTGACGTGGGAGAACGATTACAGGGCTGTTCGGGCCGTTGGTCACAATTGGCGCGGGTCGAGGGTCTCCTCCGCCCGGACATCCCGGTGGGGATCGAGGCGGTCGCCGCGGGTCCTCGAACCTCCGGGGCCGCGCGCCCTCCCCGTTCAGTCCTCGGAGAAGGAGATCAGCGTCAGCACCCGGCAGGGAACGGGGCCGGTGGCGTAGACGTGGTCGGACTCGGAGGTGAACCGCAGGGCGTCGCCCGCGGCGAGGGTCACCGACCACTCGCCGGTCTCGACGGTCACCTCGCCCGACACGACGTAGGCGTGTTCCACCGAGCCCCGGCCGTGCGAGCTCTTGGCGCTTCGGGTGTCCGCCGGGATGTCGCCCTCGGCCAGCTCGAAGCGGCGCCGGTCCGGGGCGGCGAACAGGGTGCGGATCGTGCTGCCGCCGACCGGCAGCGGGACGCCGTCACTCCGGCGGATCACTTCCGGGCCCACCAGGTGGATCCGGGTCAGCTCGCCGAAGGTCAGTTCAAGGGTGGTCGCCAGCCGGGACAGCACCTCGACCGTGGGGTTGGCGACGCCGCGTTCCACCTGGGAGATCAGTGCCTTGCTCACCCCGGTCAGCTCGGCCAGCTCTCGGACGCTGAGACCGCGGGCCAGCCGGGTGCGGCGCAGGTTGGCCGCGATCGCCCCGCGCACCCCCGCCGCCTCCGAAGGGGCGGGGGTCATGCCGACGGCGATGCCGCTCTCGCTCCGCACGTGCTTCCCCTCTCCCACCCTGGCCGACTCCCATGATGCGGGAATCAGCCGATCAGGGCGAGGCGGTGGGCCGCGGCCGCGGCCTCGCCCCGGGTCGAGACGTTGAGTTTACCCAGGATGTTCGAGACGTGGACGCTGACGGTCTTGGCCGAGATGAACAGCTCGGCGGCGATGGCGCGGTTCGACCGCCCCAGGGCGACCAGCCGGAGCACCTCGTGCTCGCGCGGCGTGAGCAGGGGTTCGGCGCAGGCGGTCTCCTTCTCCGTCAGGGAGACCCCGACCCGGCGGGCCAGGGCCTCGATCTCCGTGACCAGTGGCCGGGCCGACAGGCCGAGGGCGATCGGATAGGCCGTGCGCAGCCGTTCGGAGGCGCTCTCGCGGTCACCCGCGCCGGCCGCGGCCCGCCCCGAGTGGAGCAGTGACGCGGCGCGTGGCAGGGGACGGCTCAGCCGCTCCCAGGCGGTGGCCGCGCCGTCGTGGTCACGGTTGACGCAGAGCCGGTACGCCGCGGCGACCGGGTTGTGCACCTTCATCGTGGCAGCCGTCTCCTCCACCCGGCGGCGCAGCGCCGTCGCGCGTCTGGGCGCGAACGCCTCGGTGACCTCGCAGACCCCGGCCAGCAGGGCGAGCGTCCGCCAGCCGAGCACGGTCCTGCGGGTGTTCCTGGCCTCCAGGAGGGTCTGCTCGACCGCCTCCAGCGCGGCCAGAGGCTCGCCGTCGAGCATGTGCAGGCCGACCCTGAGCCGGGCGTTGGTCGTCCACTCCTGGGTGAACTCCTCCTGCGCCGTGAAGGCGTCCACCTCGTTCAGCACCGACCTGACCACATCGGTCTCCCCGCGCGCGATCGCCACGCTGGCGCGGATCCGGCGCAGGTGGTGCCGGGTGCGCAGGGTCGGATCCATGGTGAGCGCCTGTTCGGCCAGCTGGGCCGCCTCGTCGAGGCGGCCCAGCGCCTCCAGCGCCTCGGCCCGGTTGTTGGCGATGAACGTCCCCGAGACGCGGTAGCGGCCGTACTTCCTGGCCAGCCGCTCGCCTTCGAGCGCCAGCTCGACCGCCTCGGCCGATCGGCCCATGCTGTTGAGCGCGTCCACGTTGTTGGCCAGGGCGCGGAGGACGACGCTGTCGGAGCCTCTGCGCTCGCCGATCGCCTGGGCGGCCGAGTTGACGGCGATCGTGGCTTCGTGGCACCCCTCGATCGAGTGGCCCAGGGCGAGGTTGAGCAGCAGATCGGCCTCCAGGCGCTCGTCACCGTGCTCGCGGACGATCCGCAGCGCCTCCTCGGTGAGCGCGGTGCCCTCGGCCACCTCGCCGTTGAACATGAGATAGGAGCCCAGCCTGGACAGCACGTGCGCCCGGTCCAGCCCGGGGTGGGGGACCAGTCGTTCGGCGTAGCGCAGGTCGTCGAGGGCTCCGGGCTTGCGCTTGGCCAGCTTGAACTGCGACAGCCGTACGACCAGCCCGGCCACCCGCTCGGGTTCGGCCTTCTCGTCCAGCTCGGCCAGCGCGGCCTTGACGAACTTCATGCCCCGGTCGCTCTCACCGCAGGCGTGGGCGGCCTCCGACGCCTGCTCCAGCACCGTGGTGTGGTCCACGCCGATCCGGGCCGAGGCGTCGGGAACCTTGCTCCACAGCGTGAGCACCCGCTCCAGCAGCTGCATCTTCTCGTTGTAGGCGGAGGTCTTCGCGGCCTTGCCGGCCGCCTCCCAGGCGGAGACGAGGGCCCAGAGGTCGTCGCGGGCGGCGTACCAGTGGTGGGCGATCTCGATGGCGGCCCGGCCGTGCGGGACCAGGGTGCGGTCCCTGCCGATCTCCTCGGCGAAGCGGGCGTGCAGCCGTACGTGCTCGCCGGGCAGGAGTTCGTCGTGTACGGCCTCGCGGATCAGGGCGTGCCGGAAGGCGTAGGCCCGGCCGTCGGCGACCTGCAGCACGTTGGCCGCGACGGCGGGCCGCAGCGCGTCCTCCAGGTCCGTGTCGGAGAGCCCGCTGACCGCGGCGAGCAGGTCGTGGCCGATCCGGATCCCACCGGCGGCGGCCGTGCGCAGCATGCGCTGGGTCTCGTCGGGGAGCTGCTCGATGGTGCCGATCATCAGGTCGTGGAGCGAGTCGGGGAAGGAGGAGTCGCCCCCGCACTCGACCAGCGCCTCGACGAACAGCGGGATGCCCTCGCTGCGCTCGAAGACCTTGCCGACCCGCGCGAACTCCGGGGGCCTGCCGAGGATGCCGGCCATCTGGGCGGCCACCTCGTCCCGGGTGAGCCGGGGCAGGTCCAGCCTGAGAACCCCGTCCAGGCGGCCGAGTTCGGCGAGCACCGGCCGGAGCGGGTGCTGGCGGTGCAGTTCGTCGGAGCGGTAGGTGAGGACCATCAGGACCGGTGCGGCGCGCAGGTTCCGGCTGAGGAAGGCGATCAGGTCTCTACTGGACCGGTCGGCCCAGTGGATGTCCTCGATGATCAGGACCACCGGCCGGCGTTCCGCCAGCCGTTCCAGCAGGGTGAGGATCTGCTCGAAGAGCCGGGCCCTGGCGGTGTCGCTCTTCACGTCTCCGCTCGGCTCCCCGAACTCGGGCAGCAGTCTGGCCAGGTCGCGTGCCGCGCCCTCGGGCAGCAGGGCGGCGACCTCCTCCGCGCCGGACTCGCGCACGAGCTGGCGGATCACCGCGGTGAACGGAGCGTAGGCGAGACCTTCGGTGGACAGTTCCACGCAGCCCCCGACGAGCACGTGGGCGCCGTCCTTGGCGGCGCGTTCGGCGAAGCAGCCGGTCAGCCGTGTCTTGCCGACCCCGGCCTCGCCGCCGAGCAGAACGGCCGCGGCCGTGTTGTTCCGTGCCTGCTCAAGAGCCTCCCCCAAGCCCGCGAGCTCGGCCTCTCGCCCTACAAAAACGGGACTTACCGCCCGACCGATCATGTCTTCCAGCATTTCATGCCTTATGTAGCGACATCTTCTTATTTATCGCCCAGCGGAAGACGGGAGGGCTCTTATGGGGGCTGAGAGGCCCGGCCGGGCCTCGGGATGCGGCCGGGCTCTCGTGACACGGTCATGCGGGGATGATCCTGCTGAAGAGACCCCGGCGGCGCTCACCGCCGGAGCCGTTCTTCGCGGCCTTCTCGTTGGCCTTCCGCGCCTCGCGGGCGAGACGGTGCTCGTCCGCCGCCTTGCGGAGCTCGGCGGTGCGCTGGGACATCATCTGACGGTGGAACTCGGGAAGCATCTCTGCTCTCTCCTTGGGGAGTTGGTGCCGGTTGGTGCGACTTCCTTACACACTCAAGATTCGTCCTAAGGTCCCCCTCGCCACATCGGACGGATGCCCTATCTCCGCGCGGCCGGCGCGCCGGGACTACCTAGGGCGGGGCGGCCCGACTTAGACACGCCGCGGAGAAGGGGGCGCGAGCCCGGCGGAAAGGGGCGCACAGCGGGCACAGCGGAGGGAGAAGGGGCACCCGGGACGGGACGGCGGGCGGGAGAGGGAAGAGCGGAGAGGTGCCCCGCCGTACCCCGCCGCTGAACTCGGCGAATGTTGACGAAAACGAGTGGAGGGACTGGGTGGTGTCCAGTTTGGAACTAATCACACCAGTCGGCATGCTGGAGAGGTGTCAACTACGACGTCGCTCGCCGACCTGGCCACCTCCAACGTCGCGCTGCGAAACCTCCTCCACGGCCTGCCGGGTGTCGACCGTGTGGGCGCCGACCAGCGGGCCGCGATGCTCGGTACCCGATCGATCAAGACGACCGCCAAGGCCGAGGCCATCGACCTGGCCATCCGCATGGTGGACCTGACCACCCTCGAAGGCGCCGACACGCCGGGTAAGGTCCGCGCGATGTGCGCCAAGGCGGTCCGTCCCGACCCGGGCGACCCCTCCGTGCCCAAGGTGGCCGCCGTGTGCGTCTACCCCGACCTGGTCGCCGAGGCGGTGAGCGCGCTCGGCGGCTCCGGTGTGAAGGTGGCCAGCGTCGCGACCGCGTTCCCCAGCGGACGCTCGCCGCTGGACGTCAAGGTCGCCGAGACCGCGTTCGCGGTGGCCGCCGGAGCCGACGAGATCGACATGGTGATCGACCGGGGAGCCTTCCTCTCCGGCGACTATCTCAAGGTCTTCGAGGAGATCGCCGCGGTCAAGGCGGCCTGCGGCCGAACCGGGGCGCGGGGAGAGCCGGGAGGCGGGCACGGCGCGCACCTGAAGGTGATCCTGGAGACCGGTGAGCTGTCGACCTACGACAACGTACGTCGGGCGTCCTGGCTGGCCATGCTGGCCGGGGGCGACTTCATCAAGACCTCGACGGGAAAGGTGCAGCCCGCCGCGACCCTCCCGGTGACGCTGGTCATGCTGGAGGCGGTCCGCGACTTCCTGGCGGTGACCGGCCGCAAGGTCGGGGTGAAGCCCGCGGGCGGCATCAAGACCACCAAGGACGCCGTCAAGATGCTCGTCCTGGTCAACGAGACCGTCGGCGAGGGCTGGCTGGACCCCGACTGGTTCCGCCTCGGCGCCTCCAGCGTCCTCAACGACCTGCTGATGCAGCGCCAGAAGATGGCCACCGGCCGGTACGCGGGCCCCGACTACTTCACCCTCGACTAAGGCGTCCACATGTTTGAATATGCACCGGCGCCCGAGGCGCGTGACGTCGTCGACATCAAGCCGTCCCACCGGCTGTTCATCGGCGGCGAGTGGGTCGACTCCCAGGGCGAGGAGCTGCACAAGACCGTCAACCCCGCGTCCGAGGAGGTCCTGGCGGAGGTCGCCTGGGCCACCGAGGCGGACGTCGACCGGGCCGTTCAGACCGCGGGGAGGGCCTTCGTCACCTGGTCGGCGATGCCGGGCTCCGAGCGGGCCAAGTATCTGTTCAGGATCGCCCGCATCATCCAGGAGCGCTCCCGCGAGCTGGCCGTGCTGGAGTCCCTGGACAACGGCAAGCCGATCCGCGAGTCCCGCGACGTGGACCTGCCGCTGGTCGCGGCGCACTTCTTCTACTACGCCGGCTGGGCCGACAAACTCGGCCACGCCGGGTACGGCCCCGACCCCAGGCCGCTCGGCGTGGCGGGTCAGGTCATCCCGTGGAACTTCCCGCTGCTCATGCTGGCCTGGAAGATCGCTCCCGCGCTGGCCTGCGGCAACACGGTCGTTCTCAAGCCGGCCGAGACCACCCCGCTGACCGCTCTGCTGTTCGCGGAGATCTGCCTGCAGGCCGACCTCCCGCCGGGCGTGGTCAACATCGTGACCGGTGCCGGTGAGACCGGCGCCGCCCTGGTCAACCACCCGGGCGTCGACAAGGTCGCCTTCACCGGCTCCACCGAGGTGGGGCGCCTGATCGCCCGGTCCGTCGCCGGGTCCGGCAAGAAGGTCACCTTGGAGCTCGGCGGCAAGGCCGCCAACATCGTGTTCGACGACGCCGCGCTCGACCAGGCGGTCGAGGGCGTCGTCAACGGGATCTTCTTCAACCAGGGGCACGTCTGCTGCGCGGGCTCCCGGCTGCTGGTCCAGGAGTCCGTCGCCACCGAACTGCTCGACGCGCTGAAGCGGCGGATCACCACGCTCCGCCTGGGTGATCCGCTGGACAAGAACACCGACATCGGCGCGATCAACTCCGCGGCCCAGCTCGCCAAGATCCGCGAACTCTCCGACCTCGGAGAGGTGGAGGGGGCCGAGCGCTGGTCTCCGGTCTGCCCGCTGCCCGACAGGGGCTTCTGGTTCCCGCCGACGATCTTCACCGGTGTCGCCCAGTCGCACCGGATCGCCCGGGAGGAGGTCTTCGGGCCGGTGCTGTCCGTGCTGACCTTCCGGACCCCGGCCGAGGCCGTGGAGAAGGCCAACAACACCCCGTTCGGCCTGTCGGCGGGGGTGTGGACCGAGAAGGGGTCGCGCATCCTGTGGATGGCGGACCGGCTGCGCGCGGGGGTCGTGTGGGCCAACACCTTCAACCGATTCGACCCCGCCTCCCCGTTCGGGGGGTACAAGGAGTCCGGATACGGCAGAGAGGGCGGACGTCACGGGCTGGAGGCGTATCTCGATGTGTGACCATCCCCGGAGGCGGCGCCGTTCCCGCCGGGTCCGGGCCACCCAGGGCCACGACCTCGCCCGTGTGGGCCGTCCCGTGCTGCGGGGCTGGTTCGCCCACCGGTGCGGGGTGAGCCGCTGCGGTCAGATCTTCGTGCCGGCGCGGCTGGCGCAACAGGAGAGCATGTGGAGAGGGCAGGGAGATGAGTAGGGCCGAATCCGTGCGGCTGGCCGTGCGCAAGACGTACAAGCTGTACATCGGCGGGGCGTTCCCTCGTTCGGAGAGCGGAAGGTCCTACGTGGTGACCTCCTCCAAGGGTGACTTCCTGGCCAACGCGTCCAAGGCGTCCCGCAAGGACGCCCGTGACGCGGTGTCCGCCGCGCGCAGGGCCTTCGCGGGCTGGTCGGGCGCGACCCCGTACAACCGGGGGCAGGTCCTCTACCGGGTGGCCGAGATGCTGGAGGGCCGCCGGGCGCAGTTCGTCGCCGAACTGACCGAGGCGGGCACCAGGAGGGCCGGGGACGCCCGGGACGTCGTGGACGCGGCCGTCGACCGGCTGGTCTGGTACGCGGGCTGGTCCGACAAGATCGCCGCGGTGGCCGGGTCCGCCAACCCGGTCGCCGGGCCGTACTTCAACGTCTCCTCGCCGGAGCCGACCGGCGTGGTCGCGGTGATCGCCCCGGACGATCCGCTGCTCGGGCTCGTCTCCGTGATCGCCCCGGTGATCGTCACGGGCAACACCTGCGTCGTGGTCGCCAGCGAGCGGGCACCGCTGCCGTCGATCACCCTGGCCGAGGTGCTCGCCACCTCCGACCTGCCGGGCGGTGTGGTCAACATCCTCACCGGCTCGGTCGGGGAGATCGCCCCCTGGCTGGCCTCGCACATGGACGTCAACGCCGTCGACCTGACCGGCGTCGCCGACGGGGACCTGGCGATCGCGTGCGAGGAGGCCGCGGCGGAGAACCTCAAACGCGTCTTCCGGCCGGCCGGGGGCGGCAGGACCTCCAGGGCTCCGGGAGCCTCCGGGGGTACCGACGGGGTTTCCGAGGGGCCGCAGGGGGTCAAGGGTGCCGGGGAGGCGGCGCGCCCGGGGCGCGCGGGAGCCTCCGCGACCCCGGCGGTCTCGGGGACCGACTGGTTCGCCGACCCCGGGACCAGGCGGCTGACGGCCTTCCTGGAGACCAAGACCGTCTGGCACCCCACCGGGATCTGATCTCCCGGCGTCTCCCCCCTCGGTGTCTGACCTGCGGGGGGAGGCGCCGGGGGAGGCGCGTCACCTCAATCGGAGGTCTGGTCCGGTTCGCCGGCGTTGTCCCGCTCGGGCCGCCTGAGGCCGCGGCCCGCTCCCTTGAGCGCCAGGCGGAGGGCGTACTCCAGCTGGGCGTTGACGCTCCGCAGGTCGTCGGCCGCCCATCTGGCGATCGCCTCGTAGACGGCCGGATCGAGCCTGAGCAGGATCTTTTTCCGCTCAGGCATACAGGCTGCCGGCGTTGACCACCGGCTGGATCGCCCGGTCTCCGCACAGGACGACCAGGAGGTTGGACACCATCTGAGCCTTGCGCTCCTCGTCGAGCTCCACGACGCCCTCCTCGGCCAGCCGGTTCAGTGCCAGCTGGACCATACCAACAGCGCCGGCCACGATCTGGGTGCGCGCCGCGACCACCTGGGCCGCCTGCTGGCGGACCAGCATCGCCTGGGCTATCTCGGGCGCGTAGGCCAGGTGGGTGATCCGCGCCTCCAGCACCTCCACGCCCGCCAGCTCGGTGCGGTCGCTCAGCTCGGTGGTGAGCTCGGCGGCCACCTCGGCGCCGTCACGCAGGCTGGTGCGGCCCTCGTCGTGGGCGTCGTAGGGGTGGCTGGTGGCCAGATGCCGCACGGCGGCCTCGGACTGGATCGCCACGTACTCCTCGTAGTCGTCCACGGAGAACGCGGCCTTGGCGCTGTCGGTCACCCGGTAGACGACGACGGCCCCGATCTCCACGGGGTTGCCGTCGGCGTCGTTCACCTTGAGCTTGGCCGTCTCGAAGTTGCGCACCCGGAGGGTGATCCGCCGTTTGGTGGTGAACGGCGGTACCCACTGGAATCCCGCGTCGCTCACGGAGCCGACGTAGCGGCCGAGGAACTGCACGACCTTCGCCTCGTTCGGATTGATCACCACGAACCCGCTGGCCGCGACGGCCGCCACGATCACCCACGCGACGGCGGCGCCGATGAGAGCCGGGACCCCCGCTGCCCAGCCCGCCCCGGCCATGACGACGCCGAGAACCAGCAGCCCGACCAGAACGGCGAAACCGTTGACCCGGAAGGCACGTCGCTCCATGTACTCCACCTTTGCTATCGAAGTGATATCACCAAGATAGCGCACCATCATCGGACATATAACCGCATATTTCTCTTACCGCTTGTCCCGGGGATGGGTGTCCGCGGGCGGGGGCCCGCCTCGACGGGGTGAGGGCGCCCGCCGGCTCAGCGGCGGGGGTTGGTACGGCGGGTGGCCACGGCGGATAGCGGGTCCTCGGGCCACGGATGCCTGGGGTAGCGCCCCCGGAGCTCGGCGCGGACCGAGCGGTAGCCGTCGCCGCGCCAGAAGGAGGCCAGGTCGGCGGTGACCGCCGCCGGCCGTCCCGCCGGGGAGAGCAGATGGATCACCAGCGGCACCCCCGCCACGCGCGGCGCCCCGTCCCAGCCGAACAGCTCCTGCAGCTTGGCGGCCAGGACCGGCCGGTCACCCGAGTAGTCCACCCTGATCCGAGAGCCGCTCGGGACCTCGATCCGCTCCGGGGCGGTCTCCTCCAGGCGCGCGCTCCACGGAACCAGGCGGTGCAGCGCCGAGACCACGTCGAGGCGCTCCAGGTCGGACCGGCGGCGGGCGCGGGACAGTTCCGGTTCCAGCCACCGGTCGGCCGCCTCCACCAGGGCGTCGTCGTCCGTCGCCGGCCACGGATCGCCGAGCGCGCGGTGACAGAAGGCCAGGCGCTCCCGCAGGGCGACGGCCTCGGGGGTCCACCGCAGGATCGACAGGCCCTCGGTGCGCAGGCCGTCCAGGATCGCGGGCCTGACGTCGGCGTCGCGGAGCCGTACCGAGGACAGCTCGACGGCGCCCAGGCGCTCCACCCGGCGCGCCGAGACGTCGCCGCGCCGTTCGCCCGGCGGGACCCGCCACACGACCTCCTCGTCGGAGCCGTACAGCGGGGCCGCGGCGAGTCTGGCGATCTCCTCGTCGATCACGACGGCCTGCCTGACGCGGGCCGTCGCCGACCCCGAGGGCCGGTCGGCGACCGCGATCGCCAGCCACTCCGCACTGCTCAGCCGGGAGCCCCGGGGAAGGTCCGCCGCCGTCCCCGACGCCATCAGATAGGAGCCGCCACGCCGCCTGGCCACCCGCTCCGGATAGGCCAGCGCCACGACCAGCCCGGCCACGGTGTCGTCGCCCGGCTCCGGTTCCCGGTCCCGGCCGGTCCCTGAGGTCCGGTCGGGTGAGGGGGCGGCCCGGCCGAGACGCCGTGTCTCCCGGCGCCAGCGGGCCGAGAAGCCGTCGCCGCCCCGCCGGGCGGCCCGCCAGATCGCCACCAGGTCGTCGCCCGCGTCCCTGGGAAGCTGCTCGGACAGCAGCGCCACCACCTCGGCCGCCCCGGGCCCGGCGTCGAGCAGGGCCCTGGCCAGCCGGGGATGGACTCCGGCCCCGGCCATCCGGCGGCCCCTGGCCGTGACCCGGCCGTCCTGGGAGTCCAGCGCATCGAGGGCGTGCAGGGTCCGCCGGGCGGCGTCCATCGCGGCGGGCGGGGGCGGATCGAGCAGGGCCAGACCGGTGGCGGCGGGGTCGCCCCAGCAGGCGGCCTGGAGCGCGAAGCCGGTCAGGTCCGCGAGGGCGATCTCGGGCTGGGCGTGGTCGGGGAGCCGGTCGTGCTCCGCCGGCGACCAGCATCGGTACACCACGCCGGGGGCCTCGCGCCCGGCCCGGCCGGCCCGCTGGACGGCCGAGGCCCTGGAGGCGCGGACGGTGGTCAGCGAGCCGAGCCCGCGGGCGTGGTCGGTCCGGGGTTCACGGGCCAGGCCGGAGTCGACCACGATCCGGACACCCGGCACCGTCAGGCTCGACTCGGCGACCGAGGTGGCCAGCACGACCCGCCGGTTCGCGCCGGGTGAGAGTACGGCGTCCTGGACATGGGCGGGGGCCTGGCCGTGCACCTGGAGCACCTCCGCCATCCGGAGCGCCCCGCCCTCCTGAGGCGCCTCGCCGTCCCGGAGTCGTCTGTTGTCCTGGAGCGCCTCGCCGTTCTGGAGCATCGCGGCCACCCGGCCGATTTCGCCGACCCCCGGCAGGAAACAGAGCACGTCCCCCTGGTGCTCGGCCAGCGCCCGCCGTACGACGTCGGCGACGTGGGACAGGAACGCGGGATCCACCCGCAGCCCGCGCGGTGGGGTCACCGTCCTGGGCGGGGGCGCCCAGACGGGGGCGACCGGGTAGGCGGTTCCGGAGGCGTGCACCACCGGCGCCGCCCCGGCGGCCTCGGACCCGGGTACGGCGACGCCCAGGAGGGTGCCCGAGGGGGCGCCGGGCGCACCGAGGCCCGACGCCTCGGAGTCCGGCGCCTCAGGGCCCGGTGTTTCCGGGAGCGGCGTCTCAGGGGTCGGCGTCTTGGAGCCCGGTGCGCCGGAGCCCGGTGCGCCGGAGCCCAGCAGCCGGGCCCAGGGGCCGGCGTCGGCGGTGGCGGAGGCCGCGACGAGCCGCAGATCGGGCCGGAGGGTGGCGCGGACGTCGAGAAGGAAGGCCAGGGCGGTGTCCGCGTCCAGGTGACGTTCGTGGCACTCGTCCAGCAGGACCACATCCACCCCGGCGAGTTCGGCGTCGCGCTGGAGCCGCTGGAGAAGGACTCCCGTGGTGACGACCTCGACCACCGTCTCCGCGCCGACCCGGCGTTCGCCGCGGACCGAGAACCCGACCTCCGCCCCCACCTCCGACTCCAGCAGCCACGCCATCCGCCGGGCCGCGGCCCGCACCGCCAGGCGGCGGGGCTCGGCCACGACCACCCGCCTCGGCGGCGAGCCGCCGAGCAGCCCGGCCAGCGCGAGCGGGACGAGGGTGGTCTTGCCGGTGCCGGGCGGCGCGGTCAGCACGGCGACGCCACGCTCGTCCAGGGCGGTGAACAGCTCGGGCAGAACGTGGCGGACGGGAAGGCCGGACCAGTCGGAACGCACCCTGTCAGTCTCCTCCGTCGGCTGACCTCCCGCGCCGGACGGGGGAGAGGGGACGGTCACCGTACCTAAGGCGCAGGGGGCCGGTGAGGGGGCGCGGTCACCCGGTCAGGCGGAGGGGTCGAGGTATCCGAGGCCGACCAGCGTGATGATGAGGACGCCGAGGATGATCCGGTAGATCACGAAGCCGGTGAAGCGGTGGGTGCTGATGTACTTCAGGAACCACGCCACCGCGGCGTAGCCGACGATGAACGAGATCACGGTGGCCAGGATCGTCGGGCCCCAGTCGGGGGCCGTACCGTCGCCGATCTTGAACAGCTCCAGCAGGCCGGCGCCCAGCACGGCGGGGATGGCCAGCAGGAAGGAGTACTTGGCGGCCTCCTCCCGGCGGTAGTCCAGCAGCAGGCCGGCGCTGACCGTGCCGCCGGAGCGGGAGACGCCGGGGATCAGGGCGAGCGCCTGGGCGAAGCCGTAGACCAGGGCGTGCGGGAAGCTGAGGTGCTTCTTCAGCGTGAGCTTGTTGCGGGCGGTGCGGTCGGCCAGCCAGAGGATCAGGCCGAAGACGATCAGCGTGGTGCCGATCAGGCGCAGGTCGCGGAAGACGGTCTCGATGCTGTCCTTGAACAGCAGGCCGAGGACGACGATCGGCAGGGTGCCGACGATGATGTACCAGCCCATCCGGGCGGCGTGGTGCGTGCGCAGGGCGGGCGTCCAGAGCGCGCGGACCCAGGTGGAGATGATCTCCCAGATCTCCTGGCGGAAGTAGATGACCACCGCGGCCTCGGTGCCGATCTGGATCACCGCGGTGAACGCGGCCCCCGGATCCTCCCAGCCGAACAGAGCCGACACGACCCTGATGTGGGCGCTGGACGAGATGGGCAGAAACTCCGTCAATCCCTGAATGAGCCCGAGGACCACCGCTTCGAACCAGCCGATCAACTTGGGCACCTTCCGTCCCAGCGCGTGCGTGACGTACGCGAGGCTAGCGGAGCCCGGGACCTCCCGTGACGCGCTGGCCGGGCCGGGGGAGGCGCGCGCCCGGCCGGGCGATCACGACGGGGACCGCCGGATCGGCCGGCCGGGCGGGAACCGACCCTGTCAGGGTTTTCTCAGGGGTACACCGGGAACGGGGGTGTCTCCGCCCTTCGTTGGATCAGATGAAGAGACCATGACCAGGGAGGAAAAGTGCATCGTTCGACGAACCACAAGATAATCGCCGGGGTCTGCGGTGGGATCGCGGAGAGCATCGGCTGGTCGCCCACGGTCGTCCGGGTGCTGTGGCTGCTGCTCTCGCTCCTGCCGGGACCGATGTGGGTCCTCTACCTCGTCATGTGGGTTCTCGTCCCGAAGGCTCCGCGGGCCCGCTACTGAGACGCGGGCCGGTGCTCCGGCTCCCCGGGGCCGGGGGGTGAGGGCTCGCGCGGGAGTGCCCGCCGGGGCGCAAGGTGAGCCACCGTCTCGGCGTGCCCTCCTGGCCGCGCGAGGCAGTGCCGCCGGGGTGCGGGCGTGCCTTCGCTGAAATTAGGCTGGGGGCATGAGGGAACGGCCGCTGGCACTGCTGCGAGACGATCTGGTGGACTACGAGAAGGCCATGGAGCGGATGACCGACCTGGTCGGTCGGCGGCAGCGCGACGAGCGCCCCGACACGCTCTGGCTGCTCAGCCACCCGCAGGTCTACACCATCGGCAGGCGCACGCCCGAGCGGCACCTGCCCGACCCCTCCCGGGGCATCCCCGTCGTGACCACGGGCCGGGGGGGGCAGCTCACCTATCACGGCCCCGGACAGCTGGTCGGCTATCTGATCGTCAAGCTCGGTGAGACCGAGGGGATCGTCGACTACGTCCGGGAGGTCGAGCTCCGTCTGGTCCGGGCGCTCGGCGCGCTGGGCGTCTCGGCCGAGCGCCGCGACACCCCGCCCGGCTCCGAGCTGCTCACCGGCGTGTGGACCACGGAGACGGGCCGTAAGATCGTCTCGATCGGCATGCGGCAGAGCCGGGGGGTCACCAGCCACGGGTTCGCCCTCAACGTCGACGGCGACCTGACGCCGTGGAACTGGGCGGTGGCCTGCGGCATGCCCGAGGTCGACATGACCTCGCTGAGCCGGGAGTCCGCCGCCGCCGGTGTGATGGATCGGGTCCGGGCCGCGGTGGCCGAGGCGTTCGAGGCACGCTGATCGGGTCGTCGCCGGGGTCGGCTCGGCCGATCGAGCCTCCTCGCGTTCCACCCGGGCAGTCCGGGTCTCCCAGCCCGGATATGCCGGATACGAAGGGGGCGCCGCGCCCGGATGAGAAGATCCGTGGGTGCCCGGGAGAGTCGGCGCCGCCCGTCTTCCACGGTCAGGCGGGTAATCCGGTGGCCGAGCCCGGCCGGGTGATCGGGTGCCCGAACCTGTCCTTGATCGGCATCTGGCCAACGGGCTGTCCGGCCCATTTCCGGACGTCTGCCGGAGCATCTGGCATGCCGAACTCCTTTGGCCTACCTTCATACCATTGATCCGATTCTGCGGACGAGCTGTCACAGAGGGGTTGCCGACTTTGAACCTTCCCGACTCCGCGCGGGCCGTCGTGATCGGCGGTGGGGTGGCCGGGTGCAGCGTGGCCTACCATCTGGCCAGGCTGGGCTGGACCGAGGTGATTCTGGTGGAGCGACACGCGCTGACCGAGGGGACCACCTGGCATTCGGCCGGATTCGCGGGCCGGCTCCGCTCGACCGCCCCCCAGAGCAAGATGATCATGTATTCGGCCGGTCTCTATCCCGAGCTGGCCGAGCTGACCGGAATGGATCCCGGCTGGCGAGGGGTCGGAGGGCTCCGCCTGGCGACCACACCCGAGCGGGTGGAGGAGTCGCTACGGCTGGCGGGGGCCGGAGAGACCTACGGGCTGGACCTGTCGGTTCTCTCCGGGGCCGAGACGGGGGAGATGCTGCCGCTCCTCGACGTGAGCGACGTCCGCGCCGCGCTCTGGCTGCCCGGGGACGGCTGGCTCGACCCGGTGCTGCTGGCCAGGGCTCTGGCGGCCGGGGCGGAGAAGCTGGGGGTGCGGATCCTCACCGGCACCCGGGTGACGGGGATCGACGTGGTGGGCGGTGAGGTCCGCGGGGTCCGCCTGGCGTCGGGCCCGGCGTCCGACGCCACGTCCGACACGGAATGGGGAGCCGGAGCCGACACCTCGTCCACGTCGGAGCGTGACCGGTATCCGGCGTCCGGTGCGACCTCGGGCCCGGCGTCAGGGGGCGCGCCGGGAGCGGAGGAGTGGTCGGTGCGGGCCGACGTCGTGATCATCGCGGCGGGTGCCGCCAGCGGGCGGGTCGGGAGGCTGGCCGGGGTGGACATCCCGGTCGTGCCGATCAGGCATCAATATGTCGTCACCGAGCCCTTCGGGGTCTCCTCCACCACGCCCACGGTTCAGGACCCCGACAACCTCGTCTACTTCCGGGAGGAGGACGGCGGGATCCTGGTGGGGGGCTACATTCGGGCGACGGGGGTCTGGGAGACCGAACGCCCGCTGGCGGAGCCCCGGACGCTTTTCGCCCCTGATACGCCGAAATTTCAGGAATTATGGGAATCGGCGGGGCGGCGGTTGCCCGCGCTGAGCCGTACCTCGATCGCGAAGACCGTCCACGGCCCCGAGGCGTTCACCCCCGACGGGGAGTTCCTGCTGGGGGAGACCGCGGTCCGGGGGCTGTGGGCGGCGACCGGACTCTGCGTCCACGGGGCGGCCTCGGCGGGCGGCGTGGGCAAGGTCATGGCCGAGTGGATCGTGGGCGGCACGCCGGAGTACGACGTGTTTGGCATGGATCTTCGCAGGTTCGGGGCCCACGCCCGGTCCACCCGATGGGCGCGGGCCAGGGCGCTGGACTCCTACTCCACGTACTGCGACATCGTCCATCCGGGTGAGGAGCGCACCGCGGCCCGGCCGCTGCGCCGCTCTCCCGCCTGGGTACGGCACGCGGAGATGGGGGCGGTGTTCGGCGAGAAGTCGGGCTGGGAGCGGGTCAACTGGTTCGAGGCCAACACCGGCCCCTCCCCGCTGGACCCGTTTGCCGACCTGCCCATCCCGGGCCCGTTCACCGTCGTCCCGGGTGGGGGGAGCCTGCCGGACCCCGAGCTGTCCGGTACGTCCGACCCGACGGCCACGGGCCTGCCGGACCTGGGCCTGCCGGCCGCCGACCTGTCCGGCGCCGACCCGACGGCCACGGGCCTGCCCGACCTCGCGGCGTCCGGCGCCGGCCTGTTTCCCCTGGATCCGGTGGGTGCGGGCCTTCCGGATCCGGGGCCGCCCGGCACCGGCACCTTCACCTCGGATCTGTTCGGTGTGGACCTGGTGGACGCGGACTCCACCGGAACAGGGCTGTCGTTTCCGGACCCCTCCATTTCGATCTGGTCCAAGGCCGGCCTTTTCGGCGGGGGCCCCTCCGTCATCGGCCGCCTGGACACGCGCCCGGCCGACGAGGGCTCGTCGCGGCGAGGTCGTCCGGCGGGCTGGGCGGGCCGGGTCTGGTCCCCGGCGATCCGCCAGGAGTGCCTGGCCACCCGGGACGCCGCCGGGCTGTTCGACCGGACCTCGTTCTCGAAGCTGGAGGTGTCCGGTCACCGGGCCCTGGAGGATCTCCAGCGGGTGTGCGCCGGGCAGCTCGACCGGCCTACCGGCTCGGTCGTCTACACCCAGCTCCTCAACGAGCGCGGCGGCATCGAGGCCGGCCTGACCGTCACCCGCCTCGCCGAGGACCGGTTCCGCCTGGTCACCGGCACCGCCTCCGGTGTCCACGACGCGGCCTGGCTCCGCGGCCACGGCCTCGACGTCCAGGACGTCACCTCGGCCCACGCCTGCTACTGCCTGTGGGGGCCGCAGGCGCTGGCCATCCTCGGATCGCTCTCGGACGACGACCTGACCTTCGGATACATGAAGGCCGGGGAGATCGCCGTCGGCGGCGTCCCGGTGCTGGCCCAGCGGGTGACGTTCGTGGGCGAGTTCGGCTGGGAGCTGTACTGTCCGTCGGAGTACGCGCTCACGCTGTGGGACACGCTCATGGAGGCGGGCAGGCCGTACGGCATGCGCCCCGGGGGCTACCGCGCGATCGACTCGATGCGCCTGGAGAAGGGCTATCGCGTCTGGGGCCTGGACATCACCCCGGAGACCACCCCCGCCGAGGCGGGCCTGGGGTTCGCGGTCGCCCACGACAGGGATTTCCTCGGCCGATCCGCGTCGAACGGTTCCGGCGGAGACCGGAGCACGTCGAACGGGTCCGCCGGAGAGCGGGGCGACAAGGCCCCCGCCCGGCGGCTGCGCTGCCTCGTGCTGGACGATCCCGAGCAGATCTGCCTCGGTGGTGAGCCGGTCCGTTTCGGGGGTGAGCCCGCCTCCCGGGTGACCAGTGGCGGGTACGGCCACCGGGTTGACCACTCGATCGCCTACGCCTACCTGCCCGCCGGGACCGCCCCCGGCGACCGTGTGGAGATCGGCATCACCGGTACCCTGGTCGGCGCCACCGTCGCGGCCGAACCCCTCTACGATCCGGCCGCCGAACGAGTCAGACGCCTCCCGGGATGACCCTCCGCTGAGAAGCGCGCTCCCACTCCTCTGCCGGAAGGCGCACCTCTGCGCCTGTGCCTTCCGGCAGAGGATCCCCGGCCGTTACCGCCCGGAACGTCCGCCCGCCCGCCGCATGAGGACCGTGGGGCGGCGTGAGGGCGAGGGGGCGCGGCGGGGGAGAGGCGGGACGGGGCGCGAGGCGGTGGAAACATCGTGGAAAGCCTGTTTCCGCCGGGTCCTGATAGTGCCCGGCGGTGCACCCGAACGGCGCAGTAGGGTGTCGCAGGGGGTGTCGCAGCGAGGGCGAGGTGGGTTCGCGGTGCGGAAGTCAGGCGTCATGCCGACGCTCGATCTGGTCGAGGTCGGCGAGCACGTGTGCTGGATCGTCGACCCGCTTCAGGGATACACGGCCGCCACCTCCGCGTTCCTGGCGGACGGCGAGCTCTTCGGCGACAAGGTGGTCATCGTCGGCTCGCTGCTCGACCCCTCCGCCTCCGTGGGCGCCCTGCGGGGCGCGATGATCGTCGACCCTCGATCGGTCTGCGGTGACGGCCCCGGGCCCGACATGAGCTCGATGCTGGGCTTGGTACGGCGCGAGGCGGACCGGGCGGGACGCCAGGGGTATCGCGCCCTTCGCGTGCTGGCCGTGATGGATCAGCTCGTGCCGCCCGATGTCGGCGCGGACGTGCTGATCGACCACGAGCTGCGGCTGGACGAGGCCGTGGCCGACATCGAGGCCATCATGCTCTGCGCCTACGGGCGTGACCGCTTCGGCGCGGCCACGCTGGACCATGTGGCGTGCGTGCATCCTCGCGAACTGGGTAACGGACGTACTGGGCTGTCGTTCCGGATGTTCAACTCGGGGCCGGACAGCTGGAGTGTGTGCGGAGTGGTCGACTCCGACGGCGCCGCGGCGTTCGGCGCCGCGCTGGCCGCCGCGACGGCGCTCTCTCCGGCGTTACGGCTCCGTCTCGACGAGCTGGAGCTGATGGACGCCGCCGGGATGCGCGCGCTCGTGGAGGCCGCCGCCGACACCGGGGTTCACCGGATCACGGTCGAGGGCGCGAACCCGACAGTGAGGTCGTGCTGGGAGATGCTCGGCTACAGCACCTGCGAGGTATCCGTGGAGCTGATGCCATGACCACCGAAGCCACCGGGGTGGCGGAGGCAGCGGGCCTCCGCCACGAGCTCTACTCCTACTCGGGTGAGGCGCAGTTCCTCACCGGGGTCATGTCCTTCATCGACGACGCGCTGGCGGCCGACGAGATCGTCCTGGTGTCCGTGCCCGAGCAGCGGGAGCAGATGCTGCGAGGGGAGCTGACCGGCTCCGACCCCCGTGTGGTGTTCATGGACACCTCGGCGCTGGGCCGTAACCCCGCCCGGCTCATCCCCGCCTGGCAGCGCTGGATCAGCGAGCGGGCGGGGGAGGGGCGGCCGGTGCGCGGCATCGGCGAGACGGACTGGAACGGGCGGGGTGTCGCGGAGATCGCGGAGCTGCGCTACCACGAATGGCTGCTGAACCTCGCCTTCACCGGCTCCCCGGCCTGGTGGCTGCTCTGCCCCTACGACACCGACACGATCGCCCCCGAGACCATGCGGGCGATCAGCCGATGCCACCCGTTCGTGCTGGAAAAGGGGGTCCATCAGGAATATCCGGACTTCGCCCAGGAGCCCTACGTCTGGGACGAGCTGGAGCCGGCCTGTGACCCGTTCGAGGAGCTCTTCTACAGCCGGGGTGATCTCGCGGCCGTCAGGGAGAAGGTGACCGCCTGCGCCGCGCCGTACGGCCTGCAGGGGGACCGGCTGAGGGAGACCCTGGTCGCGGTCACCGAGGTGGCCGGTAACAGCATCGTCCACGGCGGCGGGCACGGCACCCTGCGCACCTGGGTGCAGCGGGGCACGCTGGTCTGCGAGTTCCGTGATGACGGGGTGATGACCGATCCCATGATCGGCCGGAGGCTCCCCGCCTCCCGCTCGCTGCACGGCCGGGGCATGTGGCTGGTCCACCAGCTCTGTGATCTGGTCCAGGTCCGCTCCACCCCGGAGAGCGGCACGATCATCCGCCTGCACATCGCGCTTCCCACCCCGTCCTGACCCGCGGCGCCGCCCCGTGCGCGCCCGGACGGCCTCACCGCTCCTTCAGCGCGTCCTCCACGGAGGCGGTCAGCTCGAAGAACGGCAGGAGTCCCGTGGTGGCCAGCATGTGGCGCAGGGTACGGTTCGCCCCGGCCAGGACCAGGCGGGTCCCGGTCTCCTTGCTCCGGTGCAGCATCCACAGCAGTTCGGCGAGCCCGGTGGAGTCGCAGAAGGTGAGCCCGGTGAGGTCAAGGATGAGCGAGGGCGCGGGGCCGGTGTCCGCGCCGGTCCTCCACAGCTCGGTGAGCTCGCGCCGGAACAGGGGGGCGTAGTCGTAGTCGAGCTCGCCGACCGCGCGGATCACGATGGCGTTCCCACGCGATCCCGACGTTATGAAGAGTGCGTTCGCACCTTCGGTTGACATTGGGAGACTCCTTCGACCCGCAGTTCACAGGGCGGGCGTTCCCTCCGTCCTACCAGGTATGCCGATCTGATGGACCGTACTGGCGGGGATTCAGGGCGGATTGACATAATTTCAACGCATTTGACCCATCCGTTGTACAGCGGGCCCGCCCGGGTGCCCATCCTGCCTCATCGTGGTGCCGGGCATGACCGGCCCCGTACGGCCCGCCGCCCGCCCCCACGCGACCGGGGACCGATGCCGTCATCCGGATCTGGGGCGGTGCTCCGGCGGCCGGAGCACCGTGACGCCTCGCCGGCCTGGGTGAAGGTCAGTCCTTGATCTGCTGCGAGAAGCGCAGCATGTTGCCCGACGGGTCGCGGAAGGCGCAGTCGCGGACGCCGTAGGGCTGCTCGATCGGCTCCTGCAGCACCTCGGCGCCCGAGGCGCGGATCTTCTCGAACGTGGCGTCGATGTCGTCGGTCAGGAAGATGACACCGCTCAGCGACCCCTTCGCCAGGAGCCCCTGGAGCGTCGCCTGGTCCGCCGGCCGGCCCATCCCGACCGCCTCCAGGACGATCTCGACCTCGGGCTGGGAGGGCGGTCCGACGCTCAGCCAGCGGAACCCCTCGAACGGCACGTCGACCCGCAGTTCGAGGCCGAGAACATCGCGGTAGAAGGCCAGGGCCTCGTCCTGGTCGTGAACCTGAATGAAAGTGTGGGAAAGCTTGAGATCCATGACTGAAACGCTACTCAGTTGTCCCCTGCCGGGGCTTCTCGAATCCTGCTCGGCCGGGTGACGGTCTTGGCGTAGCACGCCGGTACCGCGGCGCCCGCGCTGTGGTCGCGTGCGCGGTAGGAGCTCGGGCTCTCGCCGACGATCTCGGTGAAGCGCGAGCTGAAGGAGCCCAGCGAGGTACAGCCGACCTCCATGCAGACCTCGGTCACCGTCAGGTCGCCACGGCGCAGCAGCGCCTTGGCCCGCTCGATGCGGCGCGTCATGAGATAGCCGTAGGGCGTCTCGCCGTAGACGGAGCGGAACCGCCGGGCGAAGTGCGAGGGCGACATGAGCGCGGCGCGGGCGAGCGCCGGCACGTCGAGGGGCCTCGCGTACTCACGGTCCATGAGGTCGCGGGCCCGGCGCAGGTGGGCGAGGTCCTCAGGCGTCACCCGACCAGCATCCCACGCCACCGGAACCGCCGCCCCGGCGTGAACCCGCCGGACCGTAAGCGAGGGTTTGACCTTGTCGTGGCGTCAATGTGTCCAATGAAGCCATGCGGATCGGCGAGCCAGCCGCGCTGGCCGGGGTATCCACCCGGACCGTGCGCCACCACCATCTGGGTCTCCTCCCCGAGCCGGTGAGGCTGGCCAACGGCTACCGGGAGTATCGGTTGCGTGATGCGGTGACCCTCGCCCGCATACGGCAACTGGCCGGGCTGGGCCTGTCGCTGTACGAACTCCGCGACGCACTGGTCGACGATGAGGGCCGGGAGTTGCGCGAGGTGCTCCTGGAGTTGGACGCCGACCTGGCCAAAGAGCAGGAGGCGATCAGCGTCAGACGGGACCGGCTGGCCGTGCTCCTGGCGGAGGCTGATCTCCATGCCGACTCGATGGTCTCTCGCGACATGGCGGCGGTACTGCGCGACCTACCCGCCGGGGGTTCAAGGTTCGCCGAGATCGATCGTGATCTGCTGACGCTGGTGAACATGGTGGCCGACCCGGCAGACCAAGCCCGGATACTCGACCTGATGCGCCCCTCACCGAGCCCGCCGTGCTCGCACGGGGACACGCCCTCTACGAACGGCTCGACGATCTCGCTGACGCGGACCCCGGCGACCCCCGCGTCGCCATGCTCGCCACCGACCTCGCCGTCCACGTCCCCGACGAGATGGCGAAGGTGATGGTGGCGAACTCGGTTTCGGCTCTCGATCATGCGCATCCGCCCGGATCCGGCGCTGTGGAGAGCGCGGGGGACAGGCGATGGCTGAAGACGCTGTTCGCCGAGGTGTCCCCGGCCCAGGCCGAGGTGTTCCGGCTGATTATGATAATGCTGTAGGGAAAGGGCGTGATGCTCAGGATCGCGCGCGCCGCCCTGTTCATCGTACTCCCCGCGGAACTGCTGCTCGTGGTCGTGCTCGTCTCCGGGGTGGCGCTGCCCGGCCTGGTGATCGCGGCGGCGGAGACAGCCGTCGTGCTGGTGCTCATTCGGAGGCGGTGGCCGCGTACCGGCTGTTCAGGGCTGATCGGCTGAGCGGTGCTAACCGGCGGGCGGCCTTCCGGACAACCGTTCACCACCTGGTACCCGTGCGGGTGCGCAGGATCACGGAGATCGAGCTGAAGGGCATGCTAAGCCTCGCCCTATGGGACGCGCGACGGCGTGCCACCAGGCGCCACCGCTGTGCCGTACGCGGGGGAACAGGCGTTGATGTTGCTGGTGCTGCTGTTTCTGATGGGCGTGGAGACGGTGGGAGTGGACGTGCTGCTGAAGGCGCTCCACGTGCCGGATGGGCCGCGCGTCCTGGTGCTGGTGGCCGACGTCTACGGGATCGTGTACGGGCTGGCGCTCGGCGCGGCCTGCGCCACCCGGCCCCACGTCATGACTCCCGAGAAACTGCGCATCCGCTACGGCGTGTACTTCGACCTGCGCGTTCCGCGTGACCTGATCTCCTCGGTGCGGCTGTCCCACGACTACAATGAGAGCAGCATGGTCGCCCTGGCGAATGGGCGGCTCAGCATGGCGGTGTCCTCCCGGACCAACGTGATCGTTGAGCTGACCGAGCCGATCACCGTCGTCCGCCCCCTCGGCCGCTGTGCCGAGGCCACCACAGTCCGCTTCTTCGCCGACACCCCAACCGCTGCCCTGAACATTCTGCGGTCTCCCCAGCGCCATATGCCCGCTGGGGCGCCCAGGATTTTTCGGACAGTCGGCTTGTGGGCGTAGCCTATGCGGCTCGTGGGTGTGAGTAATGCTCGGTGAGTACCTCAAGGGGTGTGCGGTAGTCGAGGGCCGAGTGCAGGCGCCGCCGGTTGCAGAACCCCTCGATGTAGCGGATGACCTGCTGCTTGGCCTTGGCGCGGGTGGCGAAGACGAACCGGTTCAGCCACTCGGTTTTGAGCGCGGCGAAGAACGATTCGGCCATCGCGTTGTCGTAGCAGACGCCGGTTCGGTCGGCCGAGCGGCGGATCTGCACGTTGGTGCAGAACCGGCCGAAGGCGTCACTGGTGTAGTTCTTGGGTTCGGGCCGCGATCGGTGTGGGAGACGGCGTCCGGCTCGACCACGCCGGTGCCGATCGCCATGCGCAGGGCGTCTTGGACCAGTTCGTTGCGGTAGTGCTCGGCCATCGCCCAGCCGATGACGGCCTTGCTGTGACAGTCGATGACGGTGGCCAGGTGGACGAAGCCCTCCCAGGTGCGGATATAGGTGACGTCGCCCACCAGCTTGATCCCGGGACGGGGCGCGGTGGAGTCCCGGCGGACCAGGTCGGGGAGGCCGCGGAAGTCGCCCTGCTCGGTGGTGGTCGGCCGGAACGCCCGCGCCTGGACCGGGGTCAGTTCCAACTCGCGCATCAGCGCCCGGACCAGCTCCGCCGAGCAATGCTCTCCAGCGCGGGCCAGCGCGGCGTGCACGCGACGGTAGCCGTAGGTCTGGTGGCTGTCGGCGAAGATGCCGACGATGAGGGTGCACTCAACCTATCAGCGCAACACCATTCGAGATGATGATCGCGGAGGTGTTGTGTGGCGAGGATGGGCCGTCCGGGGATGTCGGATGCGCAGAAGCGGGAGCTATGGGATCGGTGAAGGCGGGCGAGTCGATCAGCCAGATCGCCAGAGCGCTGGGCAAGCCACCGGGCTCGGTCTTCACGGTCGTCAAGTCCAACGGCGGATACGTTCCGCCGCTGCGGCGCAGGCGGCCCGGGACGCTGAGTTTCGCCGAGCGTGAGGAGATCTCCCACGGCCTGGCGCGAGGCGAGTCGATGCGGTCCATCGCCCGCGCCCTGGGCAGGCCCGCCTCGACGATCAGCCGGGAGATCGCCCGCGACAAAGGCGTCGCCCGCTATCGGGCCGTCGATGCCGAAGACCGCTCCTGGGTGCGGGCCCGGCGGCCCACGCCGTGCCGGCTGGCCCGGCATCCGGCACTGCGGCGGCTGGTCGCGGAGAAACTGGCCCAGGACTGGTCGCCCGAACAGATCGCCGGGTATCTGAGGAACACTTATCGGCCGGAATCGGGGATGCGGGTGAGCCACGAGACGATCTACAAGTCGTTGTTCATTCAGGCCCGCGGTGTGCTGGCCAAGGAGCTGACCAGGCACCTGCGTTCGGGCCGGCCCACCCGCAGGAACGTCCACAACACCGTCACCGGACAATGGCGCTCCCAGATCAAGGACGCCATCCCGATCAGTCAGCGGCCACCGGAAGTTGGCGACCGCGCGATCCCTGGGCATTGGGAGGGTGATCTGCTGCTGGGGCGGGGTTTGACCCAGGTCGCGACGCTGGTGGAACGCACGACCCGCTTCACTGTTCTGGCTCAACTCGAGGGCCGGGACATGGCCACCGTCACGAGGAGGCCGGCAGCGACGATGACCAAGTTGCCCGAACAAGTTCGCAGGTCGTTGACTTGGGATCGCGGCATGGAGCTGGCCGGGCATAAAGACCTCACCGCATCGACACCGGCTTGCCGGTCTATTTCGCCGATCCTCATAGCCCCTGGCAGCGTGGCACCAACGAGAACACCTATTGGGCAAGGTGAGTCGCGCGGGGCTTCTTCGACTCGCAATAGGTCTGTCCCCTGGCCAGGGCCTCGTCTCTGTCTGTCATCCGCTACAGCAGAGAACAGGACTCCTCGATGGTGACAGTGGGAATCGACCCGCACAAACACGTCCACGTCGCGGTGGCCGTCGGGCCTGACGGCCGGCGGATCGGCAAGCCGTTCACGGTGAAGAACGACGCTCTGCTGATCACCGCGCTGCTCGGCTGGGTCCGGACGATCGCCGACGGCGCGCCTGTCGTCTGGGCTGTCGAGGATGGTCGCGGCTTCGCCCGCCGCCTGGCCGACGGGCTGCCGCTCGCAGGCCACGAGGTGGTCTGGGTTCCCACCCGGCTGACCGCGGCCCACCGCAGACTCCACGCCGCCACCGGCGCCAAGTCCGATCCCGTCGACGCCGCCGCGGCCGCCCGTGCCGCCATCGCCGCCCCTGAACTGGCTCGCCACCGCATCGACGAACACGTCCGCGAGCTGCGTGTTCTGGTCGACTACCGCACCGACCTCATCAAACGCCGCACCACGCTGATCAACCAGCTCAAAGCCCAGCTCCATCTCTGGCTCGACCACACCCCGGGCGACCTCGCCCGGCCCAAAGGCACGGACACGCTGGCCTGCCTGCTGGCCGCCGCCCACTTGGGCGCTCACGTTCGCAGGGTCCTGTTGGACATGACCGCCGAGCTCTCGGAGCTTAACCGGCGTGTTCACGACCTCGACGCCACGATCAAGGAGATCGTCAGTCCGCTGGCCCCGGCCCTCCTGGAGATCACCGGCATCAGCCACAACTCCGCCGCAGTCCTCATCGCCGAGATCGGCGACATCACTCGCTTTCCCACCTCGGCCAAGCTCGCCCGCTACACCGGCTGCGCTCCCATCCCCGTCTACTCCTCAGACCAAGAACGCCACCGCCTCCACCGAGGCGGCAACCGCCGCCTCAACAGCGTTCTCTACACCGCGGCCATCGTCCAGAAACGCTTCCACCCAGCCGCCCAGGAACTCCTGGCCCGCCATGAACCCACCAAAGGCAAACGCGGCGCCCGCCGCATCCTCCAACGCCACCTCATCGACGTCATTTACCGGGCAATGACCACCGATCGAGCATCCTGGCAACACCAGATCACACACCATCAGTCCGCAGCTTGACATAGAAGCATCAACCGGCTGCTGCGGCAATACCTGCCCAAGGGCGCCAGCATGGCCGATCTCACTCAAGATGATCTCGACCGGATCGCCCACAAGCTGAACACCCGCCCCCGCAAGACCCTCGAGTTCGACACCCCGGCCGATAGACTTGCTCCACTGTTGCGCTGATGGGTTGAGTGCACCGCGCATTTTTTCAGGAACGTCAGCTTCTCGCGCAGCTCGGCGTTCTCTCGCTCCAGCTCGCGGATACAGGCCCGTTCCGGCCCCGACAGCGGCTGCTCGGCTTCAGGGTGGATGGCTTTGTGCATGTTGACCCAGCTGCCGAGCGTGGTGGGGTTCATCCCGAACTCGCGGGCCACCGAGGCGACTGTGCGGGGGCCGTCCAGCACCATGCGGACGGCTTCCTCCTTGGACTCGGGCGAGAACTGCCTGCGACGTCGCGTCACGTACCTACCTCTTCCAGGCTCTCTGTCAGGTTATGTTCCTGACTGTCCGGAAGTCGTTGAGCACCCCAGACCGTTGGGTGACTATCTGTTCGGTATGTCGGAGTTATGAGGTATCTGGAAGGCGGTGGATTGACCGCTAAAGACGGAGCGCGACGTGAGGTGGTGCGGCTGTGTGCGGCCGGGATGTTCGCGCGGGGGACGTCGCAGGCCGAGGTAGCTCGGTTGCTGCGGGTCTCGTCGATGTCAGCCGGCCCGCTGGTATCGGTCCTGGCAGGTCGGGGGAACTGCGGCGCCGGCCTCCAAAGGGCCGGCCGGGTGGCCGTGCTGGCTGACCGGGGAACAACGGGAGCATCTGGAGTCCGAACTGCGGGCCGGACCGGCCGCGCACGGCTGGATCGAAGATCAGTACTGGACATTGGCGCGAATCGCCGATCTGATCGCCCGGCTGTTTCATATCCGCTACAGCCTGCGCGGGGTCTCGCTGTTGTTGCACCGGATGGGCTGGTCGCCGCAGATGAGCGTGCACCGGGCCGCCGAGCGCGACGAGGTGGTGAACACCTGGTGGAAGACCGAGCAGTGGCGGCGGATAAAAGAACGGCGGCGGCTCAGGACGCGTGGATCTGCTTCCAAGACGAAGCCGGTCAGATCCTGGGCTCTGGCAAGATTTTCGTGACGGGTGACGGAAAGTCACGTTGGTGGCATGGTGGCGGTTGTGTGAAGAACTGCTGCGCATCGTCTTTCCGTAT